>CAXSDY010000007.1:27582-40990 GCA_964235835.1 uncultured Sphingomonadaceae bacterium
ATCGCGTCAGGCGGCGAGCTGTCGCGCTTCATCCTGGCACTGAAGGTCGCGTTGGCCGATGCGGGCGGGGCGGGCACGATGATCTTCGACGAGGTCGATCGCGGCGTGGGCGGCGCGGTGGCGAGCGCGATCGGCGAGCGGCTGGCGCGGCTCGCGGAGCGGTCGCAACTGCTCGTCGTCACCCACTCGCCGCAGGTTGCGGCTCGCGCTGCCCATCACTATCGGATCGAGAAGGCGACCGGGTCCGGGAGCGCGCGCACCACGGTGCGCAAGCTCTCGCCCGCGGAGCGGCAGGAAGAAATTGCGCGGATGCTCTCGGGCGCCGCGATCACTCAAGAAGCGCGGGCCCAGGCCGCGCGATTGCTGGAGGCGGCATGACCGACATCACCAACGTTTCGACGAGCTTCGACGGCGAGCAGCTGGACAGCCCGTGGCTGCCGGCGCGGGCCGACAATGCGCCGGCGGTGCTGATCTTCCCGACGGTGATGGGCGTGACCGACCTGGAAGTGCAGTTCGGACGCAAGCTCAACGCGCTTGGCTATGGCGCCATGGTCGGCGACCTGTTCGGGGTCGCGACCCGCGGCGCGCCGCGCGAGAAGATGTTCGCCGAGCTCGGCCGGCTGAAAGGAGACCGGGCAGCGCTCCGCCGCCGGGTCACGGCGCTGCTCGACCTGATGCGCGCCCAGCAGGGTGTCGACGCGAGCCGGATTGCGGCGATCGGCTATTGCTTCGGCGGACTGTGCGCGATCGACCTGGCACGGTCGGGCGCCGAGATCGCCGGCGTCGCGAGCTTCCACGGCCTGTTCGATCCGCCTGGTCTCGACGCTCAGCCGATCAAGGCCAAGGTGGTCGCCTATCATGGCTGGGACGACCCGATGGTACCGCCCGATGCGGTCGTGGCGCTCGGCAAGGAGCTGACCGAGGCGGGCTGCGACTGGCAGATTCACGCCTATGGCCACACCGGCCACGGCTTTACCAATCCGCATGCATCGAACACTGGCATCCCCGGTGTAGCCTACGAGGAGCGGGCTGCCCGTCGATCGTGGCAAGCGCTCGAGGATTATCTCGGCGAACTTTTCGAACCGGATGCCTGAGCCGACGGCAGCGGAGGCCGCCAATCGGCTGATGCGCCTGGCGCGGGAGATCGCCCGCCACAACCGGCTCTACCACGACGAGGACGCGCCGCAGATCGCCGACGCGCAATATGACGCGCTGGTGCGGGAGAATGCGGCGCTGGAGGCGGCATTCCCGCATCTCGTGCGCGCTGACTCGCCGTCGCGAGCGGTGGGTGCGGCGCCGAGCTCACCGCTTTCCAAAGTCGCCCACGCGCGGCCCATGCTCAGCCTGGAAAATTCGTTTTCGGCGGAGGAGGTGGCCGAGTTCGACGGGCGCGTGAGGCGTTTCCTCAGCCTTGCGCCCGAGGTCACCGTCTCGCTGACCGCCGAGCCGAAGATCGACGGCCTGTCCTGCTCGGTGCGCTATGAGGGGGGCACCCTTGTGATGGCCGCCACGCGCGGTGACGGCAGCGTCGGGGAGGACGTCACGCCCAACGTGCGCTCGATCTGCGACGTGCCGCAGCAGATCGCTGGTGCTCCGCCGGTTGTCGAGATCCGCGGTGAGGTGTACATGGCCAAGGTCGACTTCGCCGTGCTCAATGCGCGCCAGCAGGCCAAAGGTGGCAAGGTCTTCGCCAATCCGCGCAACGCCGCGGCCGGCTCGCTGCGCCAGAAGGACCCTGCGGTGACCGCCGCCCGGCCGTTGCGCTTCCTGGCCCACGGCTGGGGCGAGGTCAGCGAGCCGCTCGCGGATACGCAGATCGGCGCGATGGAGCGGCTGCGCGCCCTCGGCTTTCCGGTCAGCGACTTGCTGCGCACAGTCGACAGCATCGACGAAGCACTCGCCCACTATGCCGCGATCGAGCATGCCCGCGCCGACCTGCCGTTCGACATCGACGGGGTGGTCTACAAGCTGGACCGGCTCGACTGGCAGGAGCGGCTCGGCCAGGTCGCGCGCGCACCGCGCTGGGCGCTCGCCCACAAGTTCCCCGCAGAGCGGGCGGAGACGACGCTCGAGGCGATCGACATCCAGGTCGGGCGCACCGGCAAGCTGACCCCGGTCGGGCGGCTCACGCCGGTCGGGGTCGGCGGAGCGATCGTCGCCAACGTCACGCTCCATAACCGCGACGAGATCGCCCGCCTCGGCCTGCGCATCGGTGACCGGATACGCATCCAGCGCGCCGGCGACGTGATCCCGCAAGTCGTCGAGAACCTGACCCGCGACCAGCCGCGTGGCACCTATGTGTTCCCCGATCACTGCCCCGAGTGCGGATCGGAAGCCGTCGCGGAGGAGGGCGAGGTCGACGTCCGCTGCACCGGTGGGCTGGTCTGCCCGGCCCAAGTGATCGAACGATTGCGGCACTTCGTCTCCCGCGGCGCGATGGACATCGAGGGGCTTGGCGAGAAGACGATCGTCGAGTTCGTCGGGCTGGGCTGGCTACAAGGTCCCGCGGACATCTTCCGCCTGCGCGAGCACCGCGACGCGCTGGTCGGCCGCGAGGGGTGGCAGGCGAAGTCGGTCGACAATCTGCTCGCGGCGATCGAGGCGCGGAAGCGGTTCGATCCTGCCCGGCTGCTGTTCGGGCTCGGCGTGCGCCACGTAGGGGCGGTCACCGCGAGGGACCTGATGAAGGCGTTCGGCACGATCGAGGTGCTAGCGACCGCCGCCACCGGCGAGCATGGTCGCGCCGAGCTGTCGGCGGTGGAAGGCGTCGGGCCGATCGTCGCGGAGGCTCTGGTCGACTTCTTCCACGAGCCGCACAATCGCGATGCCCTCGCCGACCTGCTCGCGCTGGCACGGCCGGCCTCCTACGTCTCGACCGCTCGCGAGACGGCTTGGAGCGGCAAGACGATTGTCTTCACCGGCGCACTGGAGACGATGAGCCGCGACGAGGCCAAGGCCCAGGCAGAACGTCTGGGGGCCCGCGCGGCCGGATCGGTCAGCGCCAAGACCGACCTGGTCGTCGCCGGCCCGGGCGCCGGGTCGAAGCTCAAGAAGGCGGCGGAACTCGGCATCCGGGTGGCGAGCGAGGCGGAGTGGGCGCAGATCGTGGCGAGCGCCTAGGGCCTTTCCAGCACGAGCACGCACCATTCGCCGCTGCCGCGCTCGTTGACGCGCATTCCTCGAGCTTCGTACGCGGCGATGACCGCGTCGGCCTGGGTGTCGAGCAGCCCTGCGAGGATCAGGGCCGCTCCGGGCGCAGCGCCGGCGGCGATGGCGGGGGCGAGATCGATCAGCGGGCCAGCGAGGATGTTGGCGATGATGAGGTCGAACGGCGCGCGCTCGGCCAGTAGCGGGGACTCCATTCCATCGGCCACGACCAGCTGGATCATGCCGCGGCCGGTGCCGAGCGGAATGTGGTTGACCACGGCATTGTCGAGCGAGACCTGCACCGCGACCGGGTCGATGTCGGTCGCGATCACCCGCGCGTCGGGCCACAGCGCAAGCGCGGCGAAGGCGAGCAGGCCGGTGCCGGTGCCGATGTCGGCGATGTTGGCGAAGCGCTTGCCGTCGATCTCCAGCTCGTCGAGCGCGCGCAGGCAACCGGCGGTAGTCGCGTGCTGGCCGGTGCCGAACGCCAGGCCGGCGTCGATCTCGAGCGGGTTCAGGCCTTGCGGCACGGCGTCGCGGTGGGCGGGCGTGTGGACGAAAAAGCGGCCGGCGCGGATCGGCTCGAGACCAGCCTGGCTGCGCGTGACCCAATCCTCGTCGGTCAGCTGCTCGACCTGCGGATCACCGCCATTCGTCAGCCGGCGCAGCAGGATGAGGTCCTGCGTGCCCGGCTGGTCCTCGAAGTAGGCGTGGAGCAACCACTCGTCCGGGCGGGCAGGATCGGGCTCGTCGGCCACGAGCACGGGTGGCGAGTCGGCGAAGGCGAACAGGTCCTCGGCATCGGGCAACGCTTCCGCCGAAGCCCTGCTGCACGACAGCGTTACCCGCCAGGTCATTGATCCTCCCCGGCACGGGGAGGTGGCACGCGCAGCGTGACGGAGGGGGCCCCGCGCGCTGCAACGGGCCCCCTCCACCACCGAGCTGCGCTCGGGGGTCCCCCTCCCCGTTCCGGGGAGGAGCTAGCGGACAAAGCTGGCGCCATTGACGTCGATCACCGCGCCGGTCGCGCTTGGCGGGGCGTCGCTGGCGAGCCAGCGGATGGTCTCGGCAACTTCGCTCGGATCGGCGACGCGGCCCAACGGGATGTCGGCGAGCAGCTGGTCGCCGCCGCGGCTGGCAAGATATTCGTCGGCCATGCCGGTCATCACGAATCCGGGGCAGACCGCGAAGGCGAGAATGTCCTCGCGTGCATAGCCGCGGGCGATGCTCTTGGTCATGCCGACCATGCCCGCCTTCGACGCGGCATATTGCCAATGCTTTGGCGAGTCGCCGCGATAGGCGGCGCGGCTCGCGACGTTGACGATCCTGCCGCCGCCGCGCGCGCGGAAGTGCGCAATCGCGAAGCGGCACAGGTCTGCGCTCGCCTGCAGGTTGATCCCGAGGGTTCGCGCCCACACGGCGTGCCATTCGTCGTCCGAGGCCTCGTCCTCGACGCCCTCGAACACGCCGGCATTGTTGACCAGCACGTCGATCGCGCCAAGTTCGGCCAGCGCCGCGTCCCACAGCGCGCGGGGCGCGGCCGGGTCGGCGAAGTCGCCGGCGATCAGGCCGTCACCGCCCTTGGTCGAGTGACCGACGACGCGATGGCCGGCGGCCCGCAA
Organism: uncultured Sphingomonadaceae bacterium; assembly: GCA_964235835.1. Classification (GTDB taxonomy): domain Bacteria; phylum Pseudomonadota; class Alphaproteobacteria; order Sphingomonadales; family Sphingomonadaceae; genus Sphingomicrobium. The sequence continues at coordinate 32,352 of CAXSDY010000007.1, forward strand.
ATGGTCGAGGGTGGCCGCCCCGATGCCCCGGCTCGCGCCGGTGAGAAGGATGTTCATCGCCGGCCATTGTCATCCCGAGCCCGGCGACGCAATCCGGCGCGCGCGTTGGCTTGGTCGCTTCGCTCCCGCTTCGGTAAAACGGCCCCGGCCCGCACCCCCACCGCAGCTGGAAACGATCTACGCCGCGAACTTGGCGACGAACTCGCGCGTGGCCGAGCGGAAGTCGGCGATGTCCTCGGCGAACCTTCCGAAGCCCTGCTCAACCTGGTCGATGTCCCGCGCGACGTTCTCGGTGTCCGCGCGAATCGCGGCGATCGTCGAGCTCATCGAGTCCGCCGCCAGCGCGGTTTCGTCCACGGCCGCGGTGATCATCGTCACCGTTTGTGCCTGCAATTCCATTGCCTGGCGGATGCGGTCGGCGGACGTCTGCACCTCCTCCACCGTTCCCTGGATCGAGCTGTTCGCCTCGACCGTCTGGCGCGTCGCCTGCTGGATGGCGGTGATCTTGGTGGTGATATCGTCGGTCGCGCGAGCGGTCTGGCTGGCGAGGCTCTTCACCTCCTGCGCGACGACCGCGAAGCCGCGGCCCGCGTCGCCGGCGCGGGCCGCCTCGATCGTCGCGTTGAGCGCCAGCAGATTGGTCTGGCCGGCAATGTCGCGGATCAGCCCGAGGATCGATTCGATCGCCTCGACATGCGCCGACAGGGCCTTGCTGACCTGCACCGCCTGCTCCGCCTGATCACCCGCCCGAGTCGCGACGCCAGCGGCGACCTCGACTTCGTTGCGGGCGTCCTCGATGGCCCGGATCAGGCCGGCGGAGGTCTGCGCCGCCTCGCGCATCGCCACGGCCGACTGCTCCGCCGCCGCGGCGACTTCGCTGGTCTTGCCGAGCATGCCGCGTGCCGATGAGCTGGTCTGCGACGATTGCTGGCGAAGCTGCTCGCTTTCGCTGGTGCAGCGCTGGACGACGCCGAGGACCTGCTCATTGAACTCGCCGGCCTGGCGCGCGTGCAGAAGGCCGCTTTGGACCCGGGTCTTCTCTAGGCTGCGGTGAACGAAGATGTCCGTTTCCAGGATCTGGGTTTCGCTCAGCGTGCGCTGGAACCGGCCCATCGATGCGGGATCGATCGGCATCTTCATCAGCACGGCCCGCGCCTCCTCGGTCCGGCTGGCGATCCCGCCGAGCAAGGTCGACAAGGTCACGCCGGCTTCCATCGCCTGGTCGACGTACGCATTTGCCTGATCCAGCCACTCGGGCTGGTCGATGCGCATGAACTGGGCGCGGAGGTACGGCAGGGTGCGCTGCGAGAGCTGCTCGAGCTTGACGTCTTCGATCACCGCCTGGTTCTCGGCGGTCTTGCGGTAACGAAGCCAGAAGGCGCGGGCGATGTCCAACTCCGAACCGGCGACGACCGCCCACACTTCCGCCGCACGCGCGACGAGGCTTCCGTCGAAGTCGAAATCACGCAGCCCGCGAGCAAGGTCATAGCGCTTCATCTCGCTGCCACGGGTCGCCATCATCTTGCTTCCTTCATGAAGTGCAGGGACGCTTTGCCGCCGGAGTGGTTAAAGCAGGGTTAGCCGTCGCAATCTTGCATCGCGGCGAGCGCCTGCCTAAGCGGGCGCGGCATCCTACCCTCGTCAGGCGATCACCCCATGTCCCGCAATACGACGCGCCCGCTGTCGCCCCATCTCAGCATCTGGCGGTGGGGGCCGCACATGCTGGTGTCGATCCTCCACCGCGCCACGGGCAGCGCGCTGACCGTAGCGGGGCTGGCGCTGCTGACCTGGTGGCTGCTGGCCACCGCAGGCGATGCGGACGGCTACCAGACGTTCGCCATGGTCGCCGGCAGCCCGATCGGACTGTTCGTGTTGATCGGGCTGACCTGGGCCTTCTTCCAGCATACGTTCTCGGGCGTGCGGCACCTCGTGATGGACATCGGCGCGGGTTTCGAACTGGGCACCAACAAGCGCATGGCCCTGGCGACCATCGTCGCCTCATTGCTCGCGACCGCCGCGGTCTGGGTGTATCTGTTTGCGGACAAGCTGGCATGACCGGCCCCAAGGACATCGGCGCGCGCGACCGCAACAACGTTCCCAACAGCAAGAGCCCGCTCGGTCAGGTGCGGGGGCTCGGCTCCGCTCACCATGGTGGCGGGCACTGGATCCACGAGCGGCTCACCTCGGTCGCACTGCTTCTGCTCGGCACCTGGTTCCTCGCCTCGCTGCTGATGCTGCCCTCGCTCGACCAGCGAGCGGTGGCCGACTGGCTGCGCTCGCCGCTCGCGGCGGTGCCGATGGCGGCCTTCGTCTACCTCTGCTTCGCCCACAGCCTCGACGGGATGAAGGTCATCATCGACGATTATCAGGGCGACGAGGGCGGCCGGCTGACGTGGCACGCCGTCAACCTCTTCGCCCATGTCGGCGCAGGCGCCTTCGCGCTGTTCGCGCTGGCCAGGATCGCCTTCGGAGCGCACGCATGAGCACGGCCTACAAGATCATCGACCATGTCTATGATGTGGTCGTCGTCGGCGCCGGCGGAGCGGGCCTGCGCGCGACGATGGGTTCGGCGGAGGCCGGGCTGAAGACCGCCTGCGTGACCAAGGTGTTTCCGACCCGGAGCCACACCGTTGCCGCGCAGGGCGGGATCGCCGCCAGCCTCGGCAACATGGGGCCGGACCACTGGACCTGGCACATGTATGACACGGTCAAGGGCTCCGACTGGCTCGGCGATCAGGATGCCATCGAATATCTCTGCCGCGAGGCACCCGCGGCGGTCTACGAACTCGAACACGCCGGCCTGCCGTTCAGTCGCACGGACGAGGGCAAGATCTACCAGCGCGCGTTCGGCGGCATGACCCAGAACATGGGCGAGGGCCCAGCCGCGCAGCGCACCTGCGCCGCCGCGGACCGCACCGGCCACGCGATGCTCCACACGCTCTATCAGCAGAGCCTCAAGTACGACGCCGACTTCTTCATCGAATATTTCGCCCTTGATCTGATCATGGAGGACGGCATCTGCCGCGGCCTCGTCGCGCTGTGCATGGACGACGGATCGATCCATCGCTTCCGCTCGCAGTCGGTGGTGCTCGCGACGGGCGGCTACGGTCGCTGCTACTTCTCCGCGACGTCGGCGCACACCTGCACCGGTGACGGCAATGCGATGGTGCTGCGCGCCGGCCTGCCGCTACAGGACATGGAGTTCGTCCAGTTCCACCCGACCGGCATCTACGGCGCCGGCGTGCTGATTACCGAAGGCGCGCGGGGCGAGGGCGGCTACCTGACCAATTCCGAGGGCGAACGGTTCATGGAGCGGTACGCGCCGTCGGCCAAGGACCTCGCCAGTCGCGACGTCGTGTCACGGTCGATGGCGATGGAGATCCGCGAAGGCCGCGGCGTGGGCGAGCACAAGGATCACATCTTCCTCCACCTCGACCACATCGATCCCAAGATCCTCGCCGAGCGCCTGCCTGGGATCAGCGAGACGGCGAAGATCTTCGCGGGCGTGGACCTGACCCGCCAGCCCATCCCCGTGACTCCGACGGTGCACTACAACATGGGCGGCATTCCGACGAACTTTCATGGGGAAGTCGTGACCCTGAAGGACGGCAATCCCGACGCGGTCGTGCCCGGCCTGATGGCCGTCGGCGAAGCGGCGTGCGTCTCGGTCCACGGCGCCAACCGCCTAGGTTCCAACAGCCTGATCGATCTCGTCGTGTTCGGCCGGGCCGCCGGGCACCGCTTGGCCGAGACCGTCAAGCCGCAAGCGGCGCAGAAGCTGCTCGCCAATGACAGCGCGGATCTCGCGCTCGCCCGGCTAGACCGCTTCCGCAATGCGAGCGGTACCACCAAGACTGCCGAAATCCGGCTCGACATGCAGCGCACGATGCAGTCGGACTGCGCGGTGTTCCGCACGGAGGAGACGCTCGCCGAGGGACGGGGCAAGATCGACGCGGTGTACCGCCGCATGCAGGACGTCAGCGTGACCGACCGCAGCCTCATCTGGAACAGCGACTTGGTCGAGACGCTGGAACTCGACAACATGCTCGGACAGGCGGTCGTGACCATGCACGGCGCCGCGAACCGCAAGGAAAGCCGCGGCGCCCACATGCACGAGGACTATCCGCAGCGCGACGACGCCAACTGGATGAAGCACACGATCGCGTGGTTCGACGGGTGGGGCGGACAGGGCGGGAGCGTCAAGATCGATTACCGTCCGGTTCACGAATATACGCTCACTGATGAAATCGGCTACATCAAGCCCAAGGCGCGGGTATACTGAGCTTCCCGAGCAGCGGCATCCCTTGGCTTTGGGACTCGGTCTCCTGTACGAACGGACGCACGGAAGATTGTGATGGAAGAGCCAAGCCCCAACCGCAAGTTCCTGCGCGCGCTGCTGGCCGGTTTTCTCCTCTGCATCCCGATCTTCAGCGTGTGGTTGCTGGTGTACGACCGGCAGTCTCAATCGGTCGAGGCGCGGCAGTCGATCGCCGCTGGCTGGGGCGGTCCGCAGACACTCGCCGGACCCGAGCTTTCGATCCCGTTCAAGCAGAGCGTGAGCGGCACCGAGCAGGTCAACGGCCAGCCGGTCGTGCGCGCGACCACGATCGAGCGCCGGCTGGTGATCGCACCGAACGGCATCGACGTGGCGACGCGGCTTGCGCCGGATATCCGCTCGCGATCGATCTATGACGTCGTGATCTATCGCGCCGAGACCAGCGGGCGCGCCATGTTCGCGCTGCCGGCGGACCTGTCGTCGGTCGGAGTTCCGCCCGGTTCGCTCGAGCTTGCGCGGGCCGAACTCCGTTTCGGCGTGTCCGATGCGCGCGGCCTGTCGGGCAATCCGCAGATCAGGGTCGGCGGCGCGCTGCTGCCGGTCGGGCCGGGCGGCGGGACGAGCCTGGTCGGCACAGGTTTCTACGCGCCGGTCGACCTTACCAAGGTGGATCCGGCGAAGCTCGCCGTGGATTTCCGCTTTGCGCTGCGCGGCAACGGCTCGCTCGCCTTCGCACCGCGCGCCGGCGATACCGCGTGGCGCGTCACTTCGTCGTGGACCAACCCGAGCTTCGGCGGCGACTTCCTGCCCGACCAGCGCAAGGTCGGGAAAGGCGGGTTCGACGCGACCTATCGCATCGGCAATCTCGCGCTCGGCCGGTCGCTGCTGTTCGTCGAGGGTACGCAGGAGGCCAGGAGCGCCGACGCTCCCGCGGCCTTATCGGGCGGGTACAGCGCGCCGGATATCCCTGTCACTGGCGCTCAGACCGCCTCGATCCAGCTCGTCGAACCGGTCGACCTTTATTCCCAGGTCAACCGCGCGACCAAGTACGGATTCCTGTTCGTCGGCTTCACCTTCCTCGCATACCTCCTGTTCGACGTCATCGGCGGCGTGCGCGTCGCGTTCGTCGAATATGCGCTGGCCGGAGCCGGTCTCGTCCTGTTCTTCGTGCTGCTGCTCGCACTTGCCGAGGTGATCGGGTTCACCCCGGCCTATGTCGTCGCGGCCGCGGCGATCACGGGCCTCAACACCGCCTATTCCGCGGCAGTGCTCAAGAGCTGGCGGCGGGCGGCGTTCATCGGTGCGATCCTGCTCGCGCTTTACGCCGTGCTCTACGTGCTGCTCAGCCTTGAGGCCTATTCGCTGCTCATCGGCGCGCTGCTGCTGTTCGCGGCGCTGGCGGGAACGATGTACGCCACCCGCCGCATCGATTGGACGGGCGCCCCTCGGCTCTGAGGCCGGTGGTGCGGTTGCAGCAGTCGGGAAAGCCGCTAAGGCCGCTCGCCTGATGAACAAGAACGCTCCCCCCGAACGGGTCTTTCCCGCCGCGAAGGTCGACGCCCAGGCGGCCCGGCATGTCCCCTCGTCGCCGCAGACCGAAAGCGCCGCCTACAAGCTCGCTTTCCAGGACACCGACTTCCTGCTGCGCGAGGACCTGCGCCCCGTCCGCTTCCAGTTGGAACTGCTCAAGCCCGAGCTGCTGCTCGACGAGGCGAAGATCGCGTCCACGTTCGTCTTCTACGGCTCGGCGCGGGTGCCCGAAGCAGCCAAGGCCGACGAGCTGGTCGCCGCGGCCCGGAGTGACCGAAGCCGGGCGATCGCGGAAAGCCTGAAGGCCAAGGCGCCATACTACGACATCGCGCGCGCGCTGGCGCAGATGGTGAGCGCCTATCCGCCGGAGGCCGACGGCACGCGCCACTTCGTCGTCTGCTCGGGCGGCGGACCGTCGTTCATGGAAGCGGCGAACCGCGGGGCGCAGGACGCCGGCAAGGAGTCGATCGGGCTCAACATCGTCCTGCCGCACGAGCAACTGCCGAACCCCTATGTCACCCCGGACCTCAGTTTCCAGTTCCACTATTTCGCGCTGCGCAAGATGCACTTCCTGTTGCGCGCCCGCGCGGTCGCGGTGTTCCCGGGTGGGTTCGGAACATTCGACGAAATGTTTGAGCTGCTGACCCTGATTCAGACCGGCAAGATGCGGCCAATGCCGATCCTGCTGTTCGGGCGCGACTTCTGGAACCGGGTGATCGACTTCCAGGCGCTGGCCGACGAGGGCGTCATTTCGCAGCACGACCTGGACCTCATCACCTGGTGCGAGAGTGCCGACGAGGCATGGGCCGCGGTGCAGTCGCACTATGCCGAGGGTGGCGAACGGCGCTGACGCGCCTCGCGTCTACTTCTTCGCGACGCCCTTCGGACCGGTCAGGTTGGCCGCGCCTTCGCCGCCGACGTTCTTGGCGTCGCCCTTGACGGCTTGCTGCTCGTTGAGGATCGGCTGGTTGCCTGCCTTCTGCGCGCCGGCGCCGTTCTTCTGCTCCGCCTGGCCAATCGCCTGGGCCGCATTGCCGGCTGCCGCTGGCGAAGCGGCACCGGCGGCCTCGGCTTCCTTCGGCGCGGCCGGCATCGGCTTGGGCCCGTCGCTGTGCGCGTTGAGGAACGCGATCACGTTGGCGCGGTCCTGCGGATCGGACAAGCCGGCGAAAGTCATCTTGGTGCCCGGGGCAAACGTCTTCGGGCTGTGCAACCAGGCGCCGAGCGTGGTCCAGTCCCAGTTGCCGCCCTTGCCGGACAGCGCGTCGGAGAAGGGGAAGCCCTTGCCCTTGCCGATCGGCTCGCCGATCACGTCCCACAGGTTGGGGCCGAGCGCGTTCGCGCCGCCCTTGTCGGCGTTGTGGCACGCCGCGCACTTCTTGAAGACCTGCTCGCCCTTCACCGGGTCCGCGCTGGCGAGATACAATTCGATCGGCTTCTCGGCGACCGCGGCGCCCGCGCCTTCCTCGACCACGCCGGCAATCGGATAGCCCATCTTTTCGGGCCGTTCGTCGTGGAACACCTCGCCCGTCACGATCGAGCCGCCGAGCGCGACGATGCCGGCGAACAGCACCCAGCCGGCGATGGTGTTGTTGCGGTCTTTCATCGGTCCCCGTCGAAACGCTCATGCGAAGTCATCGGTGCCCGCCCTTATAGGCGCGTCCGCCAATCATCAAGCGGCGGTGGCGACCCAGTATTCGAGCAGGGTCCGCGCGATGGCGTAAGGCGGCGGCGGGAGGAACGGTGCCTCCTCGCCGGCGAGCGAAGCGGCAACCTCTGCACGCGTGAACCAACGCGCATCGTCGAGCTCCTGATGGTCGATCGTTAGCGCCGCATCGAGGGCGCGGGCGGTGCAGCCGATCATCAGCGTCGAGGGGAAGGGCCACGGCTGGCTGGCGATGTAGCGCACGTTCGTCACCGCGATGCCCGCCTCCTCGCCCAGCTCGCGCGCGACCGCCGCCTCGATCGTCTCGCCGGGTTCGACGAAGCCGGCCAGCGCCGAATAGCGGCGCGGCGGATATTGCGGCTGGCGGCCCAGGAGCAGCTTGCCGTCATGTTCGGCGAGCATGATCACCACCGGGTCGGCCCGCGGGAAATGTTCGGCGTTGCAACCCGTGCAGCGCCGCGACCAGCCGCCGCGGACCGGATCGGTAGCCGCTCCGCACACCGAACAGAAGGGGTGGCGGCGGTGCCAGTTGGCGAGGCTCAGGGCCGCGGCGAACAGTGGGGCATCGCCCGCGCCGAGCTGTCCGAGCAGTCCGAAGTGCGCTCGCGTGTCGACCGGTACGCTGCCGTCGGGGAGCGCGGAGAAGCGGGGCTCCGGGCCGTCCCGCCCGAGGAACAGCGGGGCGTCGGCCGGGTCGATCGGCTGCCACTCGAGGGCCCCGCTTTCGTCCACGGCCGGAGCGCCGTTGCGCCACACGAGCTGGCGCGCCGCCGGGCTTCGGGCGAGGTCCGCTATCGCCTCCGGATTGCCGCGCAGGGCGTCGGCGCGGTCGAGCCCGGGACCCGCGAAGAAGGGTTCAGGCGGCACGCGGCAGGCTCCTACGCGACAGGATGGCGGAGACGGCGCGGGCGAACAGGGTCGGCAGGCCGGCCTTGTCGAGGCTGTCGATTGGCTGCCACCAGCCATCGCCGATCGGCTCTGCGCTGGCGACCACGGCAAGGTCGAGCGTGAAATGGGTGAAGCCGTGGCTCACGCTCGCGAGGACCAATCCCGTAGCCGGCGTGTCGGTCCATTCGCTCGTCGGCAGGGCCGGCATTCCGCCGAGCAACCCTCGGGCGGGCCGGCGCACCAGCCACACGGAGCCTGCCCGCTCGGTCCACCAGGCGG
>CAXSDY010000008.1:0-40785 GCA_964235835.1 uncultured Sphingomonadaceae bacterium
TGCCAGGAAGCCCAAATTCACGGCGCAGGAGAGGGGCCGGCTTACGGGCCGAAGTGGTTCATTGTGAAACCGATCCAGCGCCCGCAGACGACGATTGCGATCCAGAGACATAGCGAGAGCGTACCCGAAAGGCGCGCGAGTGAAGGTGCCTTCGGCTCTTCGTCCCAATGCTCGATATTGCGCTCCAAGATGAAGTGAAAGGCGAGGACATTACAGAATGCCACCAGGAGAAGGACCATCTTCATTTGCAGCGCGAAATTGCTGGAATACACGAGCGCATTCGACGCGAACATCAAGAACCCACTGATTGCCGCGATGATGAACGCCACCCAAGTTATTGGAAGCACTTCTTTCGTCAGGCTGCTGATGGCGCGCCCCTTAGACGTCAGCCCCATCAGCCTCAGGTCTACGATGCTGATCGTTCCCACGACCATGGTGATCGCCAACACGTGAATGGCCTCGACCAAGGGAAAGAGCAGCGTGTTTTCACGAATCGCGACGGCCACGGACGTATCGTAAAGCCAGCTGAACACCTGATCTAGGGTCATTGTCATCTCCATTTTCGCTGGTCGATATTCACGAGGATCAATGATCCTAGTCGTTCCCCACGTTCGCGTAAGCGATCCACCGTCCAGCGAAGATTATCGAGATCCAGAGGCACAGCGACACCAGCGCCAGCGCTCGCCCGGTCCAGCGTCGACCATCGGTAGTTTCCCAATACGCGGTATTTTTCCGGACGGGCCTTTGCAGCGCAAAGGTCACGATTATCCCCAGCAACAGCATGACCATCTTGAGCTGAAATGCCGGGTTCTCGAGCGATCGGGCGGGCTCGCCAACAATCAGGATCGATCCCGACAGGAGCAACACGATGAGGGTTACCCAAAGCCACGGTAGATAGCGCGTGATATAAGTCGCGGCGGCGTAGCCGCGGCCCACGACGCCGAGCAATCGCAAGTCGACCATCGACGCGGAAGCGATCACGACCGCGATAGCCAAGATGTGGACGGACTGCACCGACGGGATAATCCAGCTTACGTTCTGAATCGTCGTGCTCGCTGGTGTTTGCTCCAGCCATCGACAGAATGAATCAAGCGACTGCATCGTGTCATTCTCCATGGTTCTCCGAACGCCGCTAGTTGCGGGCTCGGCAGGTTTGTCGGTGCTCGATCAGATAAACGTTCATAGGTCGAGCACGAGCCGCTCACCTGACTTTGCCCGCGAGACGCAGACTTCCATCCATTCGCCCCGCTCCTCGTCGGTCAGGCATTCGTCGCGATGGTCCACCGCACCAGCGAGTACTCGGGTTTTGCAGGTCCCGCAGACACCCTCGCGGCAGACAAACTTTACCTGGATCCCGTTCTCCGTCAGCGTGTCGAGCAAAGATCGGTTAGCCGGGACTTGCAGAGTCCGGCCGTCGCGCGCCAGGGTGACCATGAAGGCCGCGTCGCCATCCACGAAAGCAGTGCCGCTCCGCTGCGCGCTGAACAGTTCGACGTGAACGGAACTGCTCGGCCAATGTCGCGAGGCTGAGCGTGCCGCGTCGATCAGGCCGCGCGGGCCGCATACATAAAGATGCGCGCCCTCCGGACGATGCGCCAGCAGCGCCTGTAGGTCGAGCCCCCGCTCAGTAACCCCGCCATCGTGAATAAACTCGACGGCGTCGCCGAACTGGTCCTCGATGTCGTCGGCAAAGGCCGCGTCCTCTCGAGTGCGCGTGCAGTACATCAGCCGGAAGCGAGCGTGTTGCTCCGACAGCACCGTCGCCATCGACAGCAGCGGGGTGATCCCGATTCCCCCGGCGATTAGCAGATGCTCGCTCGCGGCGGCGTCGAGCGGGAAATCGTTGGTCGGCCCGTCGGCCACGATTTCGGTTCCCGCTGCGAGCCCCGCATGAATCCATTCCGACCCGCCGCGGCTGTGCTGTTCTCGAAGCACCCCGATAAGGTACCGATGACGCTCCCTCGGCGAGTTCAGCAGTGAGTAGGAGCGCGTCAACCCGTTGGGAAGGTGGACGTCGATGTGCGCGCCGGCGGCGAAGGACGGCAAGGCCGCGCCATCAGCCGACACCAGTTCGATGCGCTTGACCCGCGCCGTCATGTCGCGAGTTTCCTTAACAAGTAACCGCAACGATGACCCAGGCGGGGCAGCCTCGCCCCTTCGCTCGCGCCCACGAACATCGCCCAACAACTTGGATAAAATCGACCAGCCCCCGGTGAAGCCCAGCAAGGCGAGCATTAGGCCCGTGACCGAGATCAGCGCCTTGTATAACGGCCCGCTATGTTCGGCGGAGTGGAGAGTGTGGAAATTGTCGTAGGCCCTGATCACAGCGGGCTGTGCGCGCGAGTCGCGAAGAACGGTGACCTTTCCTTCGGCCGAAACGCTCGCGCGGGTATAGCCGCGTCGATACCCCTCCCCGTGACGAAGCGTGACCAGCAAAGGGCCGCCCGGCCCCTTGGGGAAGAACAGCAGGTTAGGCGTACCGTCGGGGAACCGCTGCTTGAGCGCCGCGAAATCGCGCAGCCAGTCGACATGCAACGGCTTGCCGGCAACAGGTCTCATCATCATCGGCGGCCTCTTGCCACCCGGCCCCATCGGTCCTCCAACGATCGCGTCGCGAAAGGCGAGCCCTGTTCCGAGAGTGCCCATGTAGAGAACCACGACGCCGATGATGACACCTAGATTCCGATGCGCCGACAGCAGATCGCGGCGGCGCAGCGATGCCGGGAACAGGCGCAAACGAAAGGCGCGTCGATAGGAAGTCCACACGGTCAACCCGGACAACGACATGATGATCAGTGATATGCCCAGCACCCCGACGATCGGTCCTCCGACGCCGTGCTTCAGCAACAGGTAGGCGTGCCAGCTGGCGAGTTTATGCTCAAACCCGCCGGCGGCCTGACTGGCGGCCCGACGTCCTTGCTGGTCGACATAGACGCCAGGGCCTCCAGGAACGAAAAAGACGTAGTTTAGAGCGAGGCCCGGATGCGCCAACTCGATAGCCTGAGCGCCCGGCATCCTGATCGCGGACTCGGCGGCGGCTGCGAAGGCTTGCGGCGTCTCGACCACTTGCGTCTGCGCTTCCGGGGTCAGGGCTGTGACCCAGCTGTCCTTCCAGACCAGCGTCGCGCCCGACAAGCCCTGACCTATCAGGAACAGGCAGACGGCCAATCCCAACCAGCGATGCACCTGTTTTAGGACAAACATTCGTTTCTGGCTCCACAAGCGCCGCACCTTTGCCGATGCGATTCCATTATTGACCCGCGCCAAGCTGAACCGCGAGGCATTCCACCAGCTCGGCCGCTTCCGAATAGCTGGTGAGGACAGCGAACACATGAAGGTCGGGACGAAGCAACACCCCGACGCAATCGTGGTAGTCAAGCGGTTCGAGAAGTTCGCCCGTATCGTCCACCAGTTGCGCCCGGTCGGGCGAGCGCCCGGCGACCGCTTTGGTTACCGCAAAGCATTCCAACGGGGCCTTGAGCCGCGTTGCGAAGTCACCTCTGCCAGGCGGAAAACCGTGGTCTTCAGCGAGCCAGAGCAGCAGGAATTCCCACCGGCGATGGCGACGGGTTCCGGGGATCTCCGAGGTGGGCCGGTCCGGGCCACCGATGATGAACAGCACGTCCGGCATGTCGATGCCTGGCGGCGTTCCCTTGAAGTCCGGGATGGTGACTAGACCGTCGACATTGACGTTGACCACGATCCACGGCTCGTCAAAGCCCACGTTGTCAAGTTCGACGCCAAGCCGCTTACGGCCGAAGCTCCGACCGCCGTCGCCGCCTGGCAGACAGCGCGCGGTCGCGACCAATTCGCTGCCACCGCCTCGCGCGGAAACGCAGACGCCTTCGGCATCCTGCGCCACCGTCTCGACCGAAGGGCCCCAGATCGCGTCCACACTCGGTCGATCGAGAAGTACGGACCGCCTCCCCGCTCCAGATGAGGCTGGTGGAAGTGGTAGTCTGCAGCCCACCCAAGCCGGACGGTGAGGATATTGAACTGAAACTGGCGAGCCGGTGCCATGGAAGCGCCGAAGTACATCGCTCCCGCAGCCACTGGTGAGATACGGGAGGAGCGCTTGCGCCATCACCCCCACTGGAAGATCCGCATGATTGGGTCGTCGGAGCGAATCGCGAGCAGAAGGTCGTACGACTCGTGATCCCCCTCGATGACGCGCGTCCGGAGTCCCTGATGCCCAACCAGGATCGCCGCGGCTGCGCCGACCGGCCCGCAACCGGCGACGCGCGACGATCACGCCATAATCATTGTGCGTTTTGATCACAGAGGAAGCCCATCGAGGATCAAGAAAGTGAGGTCCTTCCCTCTAGCGCCGCACCCGCCAACAACCCGGTCGCCGAGGAACCCACAGGCGCGTCCGCCGCGCGGAGGGATCAGCGGGAAGCCGTGGTCCCCGCAAATCCTGGCGGCGTTGGACGAAGATAGCTGATCGCGCGGGCGATCTTTCCATGGCCGTCTTCGGTTCCGTGGATGAGCGCCCCCAGCAGGCCCGTCCCCATCACCGCCCGTAGAGATGCCGGCCGCGCCACTGAGCGCGCGAAAGCCGAACAACCGATGCGTGCGGTGACACCACCCGAGACGGTCGAAATCGACGGATGTACGGGGCGCATTGCCTCATCCTCAAGTTTCTTCGTCAATGACGACTGGACTGGCATAGCTAGCAACTGACCGCAAGACTACAAGATTGGGAATTCGACCTTGGCGTTAATATATCGGTGGCGTGCCACGCAAGTAGCCCTAATCAGGGCCGGCAACGCGTTTCACGCTCGTGTTTTTCCACAAGAGCATAAGGTAACACGTCACCCCTGTTGCGGTAGGTCTCTTGAGAATTGCCTTGAAAGGCCGACGTGCACCTAGCGGCTTACGGGATTATCATGCATTCCGATGAGCGATATCGGAAATTACATTAGTTGTTTTATCTGATAACCCGAACAATCGTCTTGACGTATCGTCATCTCTCGTCGGGGGAGTGAATCAATTGGAGCGGGCTGGCGAGGGGTTACGGAGGTGGCTAGCTTCGAAGGCAGCGCTACCGCGTTGCTCACACAGAGTGGATGGAGCCGCAACACCGTCCACCGGAGGGGGCAACGTGACCGATCACATGCAACCGTTGCGCAACCGTGCCGACTGTGGCTCGTTCATGCAGGACACCCTGCTGACGAGAAAAGACGCTCTACGCCGCCGGTCGGGTCGAGGCGCCGACGATCCAGTACTGACCGTCGCAACGAAAAAGGAGAGTCGGCTGGCGGGGCTTTCACGGATCGGATCGATGACCCGACCTGATGCTCAACCGCGCCAATGCCGGCTCGGATTGCTGGGCGCCTACCCCGACCCGACGCTCCTGAAGGGACGGGAGCCGGACCTCACCAGTGCGTCATCGGCAGGCCGGGCGTGGGGCTCCGGAAATAAGGAATGGAGCTCGCGCGTAGCCCGCCGAGGTACACCGTGGACAGGTCAGAGGCGCCGAATGTCACGCTTGCGAGCCAGCGGCAGGTCGGGCCGCCACAGGCCATGGTGATGTCGAACGGGACGGGACTGCCTGTCGCGAACGCCGCCTCGAACGCAGTGGTGGCGACCGGGTCACCGTCATCCATAAGCTCGAGCAGATCACCCTCGGGGGTGATCGCCACCAAGCGATCGGCGAAGATCATGGTCGCCCAGAGATTCCCGTATGCGTCAAAGGCGATGCCGTCGATCATGCCGGCCCCTAGGCTACTCGGCCCATAGATCTCGCGATCGGTCAGGCTGCCGTTCGCGTTGACCCGCAACCGGGTCACGCGCTTGCCGGTCGTCTCGGCAACGTAGAGCCACTCCTCGTTTGCGTCGAGTCTGATCTCGTTGGTGAAGCGGAAGCCGTCCGCAACGATGCGTGCGCCGCGATCGTCGATCAGCACGATGTACCCGTCCGCTAAGGACCCGCTGATCGCGTCGCTCCACGGATTGATTTTGGTTGAGATCGTCACCCAGATGCGGTCCAGACGGTCGCGCAAGACAAAGTTGACCTTGCCCAACGGCACGCCGTCGAGGCTGTCCAGGACTACGCTGGTCTGCCCCGTACGGGTCATGCGCTCGAGCCGATCGGTGCCGAAATTTGAGATCAGAATGTCTCCGTTGGACGCGAAGGCGAGCCCGTTAGGGAGCGTGCCGGTCAACAGGCTTTGCGCCGCCCTCGCTCCGTCAATGTCGAAATGCGGGTCCTCCGCTTGAACGATCAACTGCTGCGACCCGTCCGGCGCGATCCGCATGACTCCGCCGCGTGCGTCCGCCGACCAGAGCGTACCGTCGCGCTCGGCAAGGATGCATTCAGGCCGTTGCAGATCGCGGCCGATGCGGTTGACGGCCGCGGGGTCGACCTGGAAGCCGACCAGAGGGTTGGGCGTGCGACCCTGCCGGATCAGGGTCATCGAACCGCAACGAAGCGATCGGCGATCCAATCGGCGATGTAGCTGCGGACCGGTTCGATATTGTCAGCGCTGACATGCTCGACCCCCCCCTCGCGCTCGGTGAAGAACTTCAGCTCGCAATCCGGACTGTTGATCGCCTGATCGCGACTCTGGAATGCGTATTCGCGCGGAATCTGGCGATCGTTGGCGCCGTGCACGATCAGAAACGGGACGGCGATGTTGGCGATGTGACCTTCGAGCGTCACCAGCGGCATTAACGACATGAAATCGTCCAGCTCGTTCTCGCCCCAGACCCAAAGGACATGGTCCCAATAGTGTGGAACCGGGCGATCGCCCTCGCGCGCCAGGCGACGCCGCTGGAGTTCACCCCAATTATGGTTGGCACCCCAAGCGACGCACATCTTGAACCGCTTTTCATAAGCGACGGCGCGCGGCGCGTAGTAGCCTCCCAAGGACCAGCCCATCATGCCGATGCGGTCCGCGTCGACGTCCCCGCGCGTTTCCAGATAGTCGACCGCGGCGCCGGCCCAACGCTCGGTGTCCACGATGGCGTTCAACCCGCGCAACCGCAGCGCCTCGCCGACGCCGGGATGGTCGATCGCGAGGACGGAGATACCGCGCGCCGCGAACTTGTCGCGGATCGATAGGTAGATCATCTCCTTTACGCTATCGAGACCGTTGCAAAACACCATGCACGGGCGTGGCCCCTCTCCCTCGCCGGGGATAAACAGGCCGGGAAAGCTGGTATCCCCGTAAGGAATTTCGACCCGCTCACAGCGGAGACCCCCCGTATCGATCGCCCTCGCCATGGTGTTGAGCATTGTCTGATACATGGCCCAGCGTGGCGCATAATGGCGGCTCTGCATGCGTTCCGCCGTAATGTAGTAGGCGGTGGCCCGCAGATACTTCTCGGCCGCGCTCAGTCGGTGCCCGGCTGCCTCGTTTTCTTCCCCGAGAGAAACCAGACGGTCGGCCATCTCGCCCCACGCGGTAAAGAACGCCTCGGTTCCGGCGTCCTCTCCTTGTGACGCGATGTCACGCACCTGGGCGTTGGCGCGGTCCATCTCCCCGATCGATCCGCCCATGCCGACGCAAATGTTAACCGACAGGTTCCACACATAATTTCCGGGAAAGGGCTCGTACATCGCATCGTCCTCTGTTCGCCTCAGGCCGCGCGGGCGGAAATCGGCGAGTGGTAAGAATTCGAGGCGCTCGGCGCCTTTTGATCAAGCATGGCGTGCGCTTCCGCGGGGCTTGCAGGCCCGTGCCCACCTCAGCCCGGACGCTGACGACCTCTTCAACCTGCTCGGTGTTGTCGGGTGGTAAACGCACCGCGCCCCTGAGCAGCGCGACTGCCGATGACTTGGGCCACTAATAAGCGTCCATCATCTTCAGCGTCGCGCGATGAAGCAATCCGCCCGGGTCAGCGTCGGGGTTTTCGACGCCGCGCCAACCTTCCATCTCCCATTCGCCAATCTGAATCGAACTTTCGATCACATGTTTGGCGCGATCGAAGCGACGCGCCATGAACTCGGCAAGTAGCGTCGAGACCGGGGCGTCGCGGCCCATCAGTTCGCCGATCAACACCGCATCCTCGATCGCGATCGCCGCACCTTGCGCGAGGTGCGGCGTAGTGCTGTGCGCGGCGTCGCCAATCAGCAGGGTGCGGCCCTTCATCCATGGCGCGGGCAGCAGCATGGTTTCCATCGGACGATAGACCACCCCGGCGGCATCGGTGATAAGCGGCGCGAGCTCCGCCACACTCCCTGAATAGGGGCGTAGCCGGTCGCGCATTGCATCGGCCATCCCGTCGCCGCCCAATCGTGGGTTGCCGGGTTCGGCGGTGACGATAAGCATGTACATCAGATCGGCAGTCATCGGCACCAAACCGACCTTGCTGTCGGGACCGAAAAACAACTCGGCCCACACCATGTCCGGAGGGCGCGGCAGGTTGTACCGCCACACTCCCTGGCCAGTGAAACGCGGCTGGTGCTGGTCGCCGAACAGGCGGCGGCGCAGGTCAGAGTAGATTCCGTCGCTACCGACGACAAGACCGTACCGCCCCCTCCGCCCGGACGCGAAACGGACGGAGACTCCCTCGTCGTCATCGTCCATCGTGTCGATCGTGTCGCCAAAGCGCATCGCTACGCCGGCCCCCGATGCCGCGGAGGTAAGAATATCGTGAAGCTTGGGTCGCGTGATCCCGTTATTGGGCGGAAAAGCGGGGTCGGCATCGCTCGTCGACGGCGCGTCCATCAGCACGTTGCCCGCCGCATCACGAATCCGCCAGCCCGGAAAGGGTGCGCCGGCATCGACACATGCCTGCGCGAGTCCGATGCGGGCCAGCGCGCGAAGCGTGTTGTTTGGCTGGATGATGCCGACTCCGTAGACGGAGGCATCGGCCTTCAATTCAACCAAGTCCACCGAAATACCCTGTTGGCGAAGCGCGACGCCGGCGGCCAGGCCGCCGATGCCGCCGCCCACCACCAGCACATGCTCGACGGCGGGCATTAGTGCGCGCCATCCGAAGATTCGATCCCGGTCACGTAGCGCACGTCCCAGGTCGGCGGTTTCATCAGGAAGGGCGGCAAGTTGTGGACGAAGTGCGCGTAAGCGAACATTGGGTCCGCCCAGTCCCGCGGGACCCAACTGTCGTCGACATAGTCGCCGTCCGCGCCATATTCGGCTTCGCCCCCCGCAGGGCAAGGAAGATAATAGAACAGCGCGGAGTCGACGCGGTGTCGTCCTAGACCGAAATGCGATGGCTCCCAACCCGCTCGGACCATGTAATTGGCCCCGACCATGACCTCGTCGATATCTTCGACACCGAAATTGGCGTGATGAAAGCGCAGCTGGCCGTCCATTTCGGGAAGGGGCGCATTCGCGTTGAGAAGCAGAAAATTGTGGTGGTTGTTGGTGCCGTCGGCCCGCAGGTACATGCCGAAGCCGCGCTGGGTGTCCGACACGCGGAAGTTCAGCCGCTCGACCATGAACAGGTGTGCTTCATGGTAATCCGGCACCGCAAATACAACGTGCGCGATTGTCTTGGGTCGCGCTCGCAACCGCCACCGGCGGTGCTGGTTCAGCCGTCCGACATGCCCCGGTGCGTTGAGCCGGTCGGGCGCCGACACGACCGGCTTCTTGACGTATACGCGCAGGCCCATCGCCACCCCGAAATCTGCAACGAAGCGCACCGTGCCGTCCTCGCCCACCTCGACCTCGCGATCCGAGGCAAGATCGCGCGCGAGTCGATCAACCGCTTCCGCGGTATCGACACCCCAGATCACCTCGCGAACGCCGCCACCGACGACGCAAGACCCGGTCGGAAGCGATGCATGTTCCTCACGAAGCAGCCGGACGTTCGAGCCCTCCGGTAATAGGAATCGTGCGCCATCCCCCGACCGCTCGACGCAATCGAGTCCGAAGTCCTCGAAAAATCGAGTGGAGGCTGCCAGGTCCCCGACCGCGTATGTCAGCGTTTCGATGCCTAGAATCGCCATTCAACCTCTCCCCGTCCTTCACGCCCAAAACCCCCGACCGCTCGTTCCGGGGCAAAAACGGTGACCGGATAATTACCCCGCTTCGTGCCGCCGCCGCTCACGATCAAGCCTTGACGGCGTGGCGGAACTTCTCCGGGGGTTCCTCGCCCCATTGCGTGATCATTCCCTCGCGTGCGTCCCAGGTCGTCGTGGGATGTGATGCGTTGAGGCGATCCGAATCAGCCCAATGCTCATGGGGATAGCCGAACGGATCGGACCAATAATCGAAGATCTGGCTGCCCAACAGGTGCCGCCCGATGCCCCACATATGCTCATAGCGGCCGAGGCTCTTAAGATGGTGGTGGTCCGCCAGGACCGCGTCGACGTCCTGCACCTCGAACGAAAGATGCTGGAGTCCTGCGACCGGATTGGTGATGATGAAGATCGAATGATGATCGACATAATCGTCGCCGTCATCGACGCGGATGAACGTGCCGATCAAGGCTTTGGACGGCCCCGCGACGACCTCGTCGGAGGAGATGGTGCCGAGGGTGTCGTGAAACCATTGCGTGGTACCGCGCACGTCCGGTGATCCGAGCACCACATGCGCCAGACGCTTCACGGGTGTCGGTGCACCGCGCTTCAGCCGGTACAATTCTCCTGCCCGCCGCAGCGGCTGTGCGGCGGTGTTTAGTTCCTGGCGGGCGACGGTGATCGGCTCCACTGGCTCGATCCCGTAGACGACATCGACGTCATAGCCGTTCGGTTCCTGCAGCCGCACGCGCCAGCCCCCGCCCGGCGCGTCGATAGCCTCGACCGAACGCTTCTCCCGTTTGGCGAGCGCGTCGAGGTCGGCGCGGCTCTTTGCCTGGAAGGCGAACCCGAGGAAATGTTCCGGCCCGCGCTGGATTTCGTAGCAATAAGGGTGGGGATCGGTGGCGCGGAAGAAACGCCGGTTTTCTTCCCGTACCACGGGTAAGAGGCCGAAGTCGACGAGGAACTGCTCTGCAAGGTCAAGGTCGGGGACCTGCACGCGGCAATAGGCGAGTTCCGAAACCTTGATACCAGTCATGATGGGCCTCTCCATGAATCGCCGCGCGGACTAAGGCGAGAGCAAACGAACCCGCGACGCTCTTGGGCTAAACCGTAGCGTGGGGCCTTCGGGTCCGAAAATAGCATCTCTCGATAGTGGGCATAGCGAAGGCCGATGACAACGCGTCTCATTTCTAGAGAGGACCATGTGGACGCGTGATGCCAAGGATAGGGAATTACGATTGGCTCGGACCAGCGGCAGGGAGCAGTGCTGTTCCGGTTTTAGGTACGGGGGATTGGGGATGCCTGTTAAGCTCAGTGGAGGGGTGAGCCTGCTCGCCTTGACGTTTGCCGCGCAGGCTCAGGCGCAGACGCAGACGCAGACTGGGAGCGCCACTGGTACGCCTGCCGTGTCGCGGGACAATACAGCCCTTGTCGGCGCTTCTTCCTCCGGCGCCGCCGCCCAGTCCGGCACGACAGCGCCGGCCACCTCGTCGACGCCGTCCGACCCGAACGCAGGGGCCTCGACTGGAGAGATCGTCGTGACGGCGCTGCGCCAAAGCCAAACACTCCAGCGCACCCCCGCTGCCGTAACCGTGGTAACCGGCGATTTGTTGCAGCGGCAACAAATATTTGATATTCGCGGAATCCAGAACTTGGCGCCGTCCGCCCGGTTCAGCGCCGCCAACACCTCAACCCGTATCTACATCCGCGGGGTCGGCTCCGCCCTTGATTTTTACTGGATTCCGGAAACGACGGCGGTCAACCTCAACGGCGTTTACGTCCCGCGTTTCGCGACGACCGGCGGTTTTTTCGACGTCGACAGCGTCCAGGTCCTGCCCGGGCCGCAGGGCGTTCTGTACGGTCGCAGTGCCGGCGGTGGTGCGGTGGTCATCAACACCAAGCGGCCGGTCAACCGCAACGAGGCGTCGGGTCGGTTCGAGTACGGCAATTACGATGCGTACCGACTCGAAGGGATGGGCAATCTCGCGTTGACCAGCACGCTTGCCATGCGGGCCGCGTTCGTGATCAGCAAGCACAGCGGGTATCAGACCTTCGGCTTGGATGCGGATAACTCCTTCTCCGCCCGCCTGTCCGCGCTGTGGAAGCCGGTCGACGGGATGTCGATCTTCCTGTGGGGCACGCATTTCGAGCAAAAGGGAAAGCCCACTGCCGCCAACTACATCCCGTTCGTGCGCGCAGACGATGCCTGGTTTATCCCGCAGATCGATCCGTTCACTAAGCTGGACAACTCGACGGGCTCGCGCAACAATTATAAATATACGATCGGCGGCGCCGACGTGCAGTATAGAACGAAAGGCGTCACGATTGACTACACGGGCGCAGTGTTGCGCCAGACCGAGCTGTCGGTGCGCAAGCTGGTCGGCAACAATCAGGTCGTGAACAACGGGATGACCCAATTTACGCAGGCGCTGCACTTTTCCGGCAGCAACGGACCCCTCGATTGGATCATGGGAGTGGACTGGTTTTACGCCAAGTCCCGGTACGACGTGCGGTTCGGTCCCCGCCAGCTCGGCACGATTTTTCCCAACATCAAGCAGCGCAGCCTGTCTGGCTTCGCGCAAGGCACTTACTCGGTCGCCCCGACGGTGCGTCTGGTGGCGGGCGGCCGGTATACGCGCGACAGCCTGTTCCTCAACGGCACCGGCAGCGCGTGTTTTGGGCCGTGCGTCTACCCGCCGATCTCGTTCAACAAGGCCTGGAAACATCTCGACGTGAAGGGCGGCGTTGAGGCCGACGTCGCGCGCCATGTGCTCGGCTACGCGAACATTCAGACCGGATACGCGCCCGGCACGCTAAACACCTTCACCAATGCGGTCGGGCTCAACAAAGAGATCAAACCGCAGACCCTGCTCGCCTACACCGCCGGACTCAAGTCGACCTTGAACGAAGGCCACGTGACCCTCAACGTTGAAGGCTTCCATTACAGCTACAAGAAGCTCATCATTCAGGCGTTCAACGCTGCAATCGGCCAGCAGACGCTCTACAACGCACCCACGGCAAAAGTGTACGGTGCGCAGTTCACCAGCGCGTTCCGTCCCACGCCGAAGGACACCATCACCGCCAATGTGGCCTACACGCACAGCGCTTATGGGCACTTCGTCGCCGGACCAGGGCAAGTCGATCTGAACGGGTTGCAGCTTGTGTTCACGCCGACCTGGACCGCGAGCCTGTCCTATGATCGCCGGTTCGACCTGGCAAATGGTGCCCGGGTTGATGCGCGGGTGTCGAGCTAC
The DNA here is from genome assembly GCA_964235835.1 of uncultured Sphingomonadaceae bacterium. Taxonomy (GTDB): domain Bacteria; phylum Pseudomonadota; class Alphaproteobacteria; order Sphingomonadales; family Sphingomonadaceae; genus Sphingomicrobium. Next base: position 13,189 of record CAXSDY010000008.1, read on the forward strand.
CTGTCGAGCAGCTATTGGGGCACCTTCGACCATAGCTCGCTCGCCTTCCAAGACGATTACAGCAAGACCGACGCGTCGCTAACCTATCATGCGCCAAGCGACAGGTTCTCGATTGGCGGCTGGATCAAGAACATCGGGAACGAGGCAGTGAAGACCGCTTTGACTTCGTCCGGGAATGGACCGCCTTTTCCGGGGGCTACATTCCTCGAGCCGCCGCGCACCTATGGCGTGTCACTCGGGCTGAAGATGTAGTTCAGAGGAGGAGACGGAAGATGTCGGTTGAGGCCGCGAATAGATACCGGCAATTCTGCCCCAAATGTCTCGATTTCCACACCCACTTCCTTCATCGTGGGGTGTTCGAAGAAAGCCACCCGCACAGCGTCTCGTCGTGCTTCGGCCGCAACATGCTGTCGCCTGACTCGCCCACGTTCAGAAAGATGTTCGAGCCCGAGCTGCAGATCGAAGACATGGAGGCGCGCGGCATCGACGCGCACGTGATGTCGTCTTGCGATGTGGTGCAAAGCAGGGCCTGGGCAACGCCGAACGAAGAAGCGCGGATGACCGCGCTCGTCAATGACGAATGCGCGCGCTGGGTCGACGGCTTCCCGGGACGGTTCATCCCCAGTGCGGTCCTTCCGCTCAGCGACATGCGCCTGGCGTTGGCCGAACTTGAACGAACGTCCGCCATGGGGATGCGGATCGTCCAGCTACCGAGTAACCATCGAGGCGATTACCTGGGGCATGCGCGGTTCGACGAGCTGTGGAGCGAGCTGCGCCAGCGCGGGATCGTCGCCTTCATCCACCCGGAAGGCGTTACCGACATGTGGTTCCAGGATTACGCAATGTGGAACTCGATCGGGCAGTCGATTGAGGAAGTCCGGTTCATGTCCTCAATGATCTATGAAGGCGTGATGGACCGCCACGCGGGAATTAAAATCGTCATGGCCCACGGCGGCGGCTACATGCCGCATTATATGGGCCGGCTCGACCGGAACGTCACCGACAAGCCGTTCACGGCCAAGAACATCAGCAAGAAGCCGAGTGAATATCTCAGCGACTTCTATTACGATAGCTGCGTTTACGACCCGCGAACGCTCGAGCTGCTGATCGAGCGCGTCGGGATCGGCCAAGTCGTGTTGGGCGGCGATTATCCGGTTGCAGCGCTAGACCCCATCGACTTCCTCGACACCGCCGATATCAGCGACGAGGATCGCGCGCGGATCGCCGGCAGCAACGCCATGGCGCTGCTCGGCTTAGATTGAATTAAGGAAGCCCCGCCATGTCGACGGACGTCATTCCATTCTCCCTGGGCCGCTTTAGCTCGACAGGCGGAGCACCGTTCGTCGGGCTGGTTAGGGACTCTAGTGTGTTTCCGCTCGCCAGCCTCGCGCCAGGCCGGTTCGCGGCCGACCTGACGCTTGCTGACCTGCTCGAGGATTGGACGGCGGCCCTCGCAGCACTAAAGGCGCTCGCCGCTTCCGCGCGCCCTGGCGAGGGCATTCCCACGGCGGAATTGCAAGTATTGGCCCCGCTGCCCGCTCCGCGTCAGGTCTTCTGCACTGGCGCGAACTATGGCCGGCATGTGGTGGAAATGGTAGTCGCGGTTGGGGCAGGCCCGGAAACCGAGCGGATGGACCCGGACGAGCGCCGTATCTTCGGCGAGGCCTATGTCGCAAAGCAAAGGGCTGAGGCGGCGCCCTACGTGTTCATGAAGCCGGTGACGTCAGTAGCCGGTCCGAATGACCCATTGGTCGTGCCAGCCCGAACGAACATGCTGGATTGGGAAATTGAGCTGGGCGTGGTGATGGGCGCGTCCGCGTACGGCGTCTCTGCGGATCGGGCGATGGATCATGTTGCTGGCTTCATGGTCGTCAATGATCTCACCGCACGCGACAAGGTCCGTCGAACCGACCCGGGCGCGATCGGCCCCGACTGGATCGCCGCCAAGGGCGGCCCGGGGTTCCTTCCTACCGGCCCTTATCTCGTTCCCACGGAGTTCGTTGCCGACCCGGGGAACCTTAGGCTTCGACTGATCGTCAATGGCACAACGATGCAGGACGACACCACCGCTGACATGACGTTCGATGTGGCCCGCCAGATCGAGGCGATCAGCGCCGATGCGCGCATGCTGCCGGGCGATATCCTGTGCACGGGCAGCCCAGCCGGAAACGGGATTGCGCGAGGCGTCTTCCTGCGGGCGGGCGACGTGATGGAGGCGGAAATCGAGGGCTTGGGCCGACAGGTCGTCTGCTGCATCAAGCCTGCTGTCGCATGAGCGCCGCGATCGCCGATGATATCCCGGCTACGCGCACCGTCGCAACAACCACCGAGGGGGTCGTGGCGATTGCGGCGAGCTTCCTGGGCCTGGCTGTCGGCTTTCCCAGTTCGTTCAATTCGACAATCACGACCTTCATCTTACCGCTGACGACAGAGTTCGGCTGGGGGCGGACGGTGCCGTCGCTGATGTATTTCGCCGGAATGGCGGGACTTGTTATTGGCTCGATCTGGCTCGGGCAGTTGATCGAGCGTTTCGGCGCTCCACGTGTGGCCGCAACCTCGGGCATCGCTCTCGCGGCCGTCCTGCAACTGCTCAGCATTCAAACCGGATCACCGATCGCGGCCGTCGGATTAAGCCTGATCGGGGGTGCGCTGGGTGCGGGGACCGGAGTCGGTCTTTATGTCTCGACCCTGCCGCTTTGGTTTGACCGCAATCTCGGTCGTGCGCTCGGGTTCGCCGTTGTGGGGCAAAGTGTAGGGCTCGCTGCACTGCCTGCGCTGACTAACGCGGTGATCCACGCCGGCGGGTGGCGATCCGCCTATCGGACGCTTGCCCTGACCGAGATCGCGATCACGCTGACTGCGGTCGCGTTACTGGCCTGGCTCGCGAGACGAGCGCGGCTTGCGCCAATCTCGGTATGCGGAGCTCAGGCGCTCGGCGGCATGACGATCGGCGAAGCGCTTCGCCAGCGGAGTTTCTGGGTGCTCGGCATCGCGATCTTTCTAGCTTCCGCCGGGGTGGTCGGCGCATCGATCCACATCTTTCCGCTGTATCACGACCGGGGGATCGCGGTCAGGCTGCTTCCGCTTCTCGCGCTCGCGCTCGGTTTGGGCACGTTCGTGGGCCGGGTCGGCTCCGGGCTACTGCTTGACCATGTCGAGGTTCGCGCCGTCGGCGGCGTCACTTTCCTGATCGGCGGCGCGGGGGTGCTGTGGCTCGCCTTCGTGGCAGGGCCGCTGAGCCTGCTGAGCGTTGTGGGCCCGCCGGCGCTGATCGGTGTCGCGCTGGGCGCGGAGTCGGACATCCTGGCTTACGCCACCCGCCGCTTGTATGGACTTGCCGACTACCCGGTCATCTATAACCGGCTGCTCATCGCATTCTATCTCGGCGCTGTGATTGGCGCTTATTTGCTCGGGTGGGCGTCCGACCATATGGCGGAACCGCGCGTCGCGCTCTTCTTGCTCGCAGGGAGCTGCGTGGCGGCGGGCGTCACCACCGCCAGGCTGCCATCAACCCGCCGCGTCGGTGATCAATGGACCGCGCGCAGCCCTGCGGAAGCTTGCCGGCCGCTGTGATCGACGCCGATGGGCTTGGCGGGCGTATCTTGCTCGCGATGCTTGGCGAGCCACGCCGACGCTTCGCTCAACAGGATTCCCCGCAACCAGATGTGCGCCGGATCCTCCATGTGGCGCGGGTGCCAGAGCATCGTCTCGTTAATGCCAGGAGTGACAAAGGGCGGCGTGAACGAGCGGATCGGCAATGTGCGCCCTGCTACCCTGGCGAGACGCTGCTGCACAATGCCGACCAAGTTGCTTTGCGATACCATGCAGGCAACCAGCGAGAATTCCGACACAGTAATCGCAGGTTTGTAATTGGGAACCTGCCGGCGCAGCGACGCTGCTTCGATGGTGGTCAGCACTCCTGCCATCTGCACGCCGACATGCGGGTACGAGAGATACTCCTCTAACGTCGCACCCTCGCCAAGCGGGTGGTTCTCCGCGACGACGCACACGAACCCGTCCGAGAACAGATGCTCGGTCTGGAGCTTGTCCTCGTCAACCTCGCGGCACAGCAATCGCGTGTTGTCCGTGCTGATGCAAAGGTCGATCTCACCAGACAACATCCGCTCGACGGGCGCGTTGAGCGCCTGGATATCGAGACGCACGCCGGGGGCTGTCGCCGACACGCGCGCTACCAGCTGGGGCAGGAAGATCGAGGTGCAATAGTCCGACGCCATCAGCGTGAACACGCGCGTGCTCGTGTTCGGATCAAACGTCGGCTCTGCTTTGACGATCGCCTCGATCCCATGCAAGGCGTTGCGTACCGGTTCGATCAACGACTGGGCATAATGAGTCAGCTCCATGCCGCGACCGTTGCGTATCAGAAGCTGGTCGTCGAACTGATGGCGAAGACGCAGCAGCATGCCACTCATGGTCGGCTGCGTCACGCTCAGACGCTCAGCGGCGCGGGTGACATTGCGTTCGTTCAGCAACGCATCGAGCGCGCTGAGCAGGTTGAGATCGAATCTCGCCATCGCTCCTCTCCTCCACCATGGGGCGTCTGGTCGATGCTGCTTGCCTCACCGCCTCGCGCCTCCCGTAAGGGGCTTGCACAGCACCTTACATCAGATGCGATATACCGGGGCGAGTTCACTGTCGACGGTCATCATGTTCGAGCGAGTTGTCTGTCGGCTATCTCGTGCGCGGCGGCGCTGAACAAGGTGATCCGGCAGAGGGGCCCCGCCCGGCTCCGGGCGCCACTTGGGTGGCCGTTCCCGTGGGCCTCGCAAAGAAGCACTCGCGGTCGACCTCGATCAACACCTTGGCGAAAGATTCGAAGCTACCGCTCCGCAGCGCATGGCTGCACCGCCTCCACTAGCCATCCCCTAGGGCGGCCCCCATGAGGGTAAGGTGCAATCGGGCGAACACGTGGAGCACGTCGAAGCGGCCCCCCGCGCGAATTATGGCCATCGCGCGTTTCCAAAACAACGACTTGGACGACTACGTTGCGTACGCACCGGCCGGGAGCTCCGCGTAGTCGGTATAACCTTTGGGCCCCACGCCGTAGAAGGTTGACGGATCTGCCGCATTGAGAGTGGCGCCGGTTTGCAGCCGCTCAGCAAGGTCTGGATTGGCGATATATGGCACGCCAAACGAGATCAGGTCGGCATCGCCGGCTTTTAGGACTGCGTCTGCCTTGAAGCGGTCGAACCCGCCGTTGACAACAATCGGCACGGACGCCATCGGCCGAAAAGTCTTGGCGACCTGCTTGACCTGGATTGTTCCGCTTTCGAGCGCCCTCGCGTTCGGCTCGCAGAGATGGAGATATCCGACGCGCAACTTGTCGAGTTCGCGGATCACGTAGCCAAAGGTCGTCAAGTCGTCGCTGTCGTGCATGCCGTATAGCAGACTGGATGGTGAGAGGCGCACGCCGATCCGATCCGCCGACCACGCGCCAATCATTGCCGCGACGGTCTCAAGCATCATCCGCGCCCTGTTCTCGACGGAGCCGCCGTAAGCGTCAGTTCGTTTGTTGCTGCCATCTTGAAGAAATTGATCCTGCAGATAGCCATTGGCGCCGTGCAGTTCGACCCCGTCGAAGCCTGCCTCCCGAGCATTACGGGTCGCCTGGGCGAACGTCTCGACAATGTCAGGGATCTCCTCAAGCCTAAGTTCGCGTGGAACCGGGAAGCTGACGCGTCCGGTTGGCAGGAAGAAGTCGCCTGTCGCCGGAAGCGGCGATGGCGCGACCGGCGCTACGCCGCCGCGGATGTCCGGATGCGCAACGCGACCACAGTGCCAGATCTGGCAGTAGATCCGCCCTCCTGCTGCGTGCACACGGTCTACCACCTGCCTCCATGCCGCGATTTGGTCCGGCCGGTGAATGCCGGGCGCGCGGATTATCCCATGCGCCTGATCCGAGACTTGTGTGCACTCGGTGATAATCAGCCCGGCGGAGGCACGTTGGACATAATAGTCGCCCATGAGATCGGTCGCGTCGCCGTTCTCATCCGCCCGGGTTCGTGTCATGGGCGACATGACGACCCGGTTCGGGAGATCAAGGCCGCGCAGGTCGAAGCTGTCGAAAAGGTCGGGCAGGGTGCATTCCTTTCGGCGAGTTCGGGTGGGGCTGCTCAGGACAGAATCTCAGGCCCGAGCTTGACCGGCGATCCCGGCATTTGGCGGGTCGACAGCCACAAGTATAAATACCTTCGCCTTTGAAACAGCCACAGGCCATCTATCTTGATGTAGTCGTCCTCGTATACTGCTCTGTTATCATAGCCTTGTGGTGACTTGTTGGGACTGAGGAGCGTGCCTGTTTCTATGCAGGGCCAACGGCCTGTAGCGTTCACGCCATTGACCGTAACGACTCCGGCGAACGAGCCACGGAACATCCACTCGCTTCCAAACAGCATGGTGCTCCAGGTGTCGACGATCGACTCGGCGCCCTCGACATAAAGCGGTCGCGGATTCCCGATCTCCCAGACAGCATCCTTCGCCCACAGCTTGCTGAATTCACTCTTATCGCGGCGGTTAACCGCATCATCGAAGCGTGCGACAAGATCATAAATTGCCCAGAGATCCGGCATAGCCCCGCCGGCACGTTGAGCCGGAGGCGTCTGCTGTCCCTGGTCAGATTGGGGCTCGCTCATGATGCGCCTTAGAGATACTGCTACTCCTCTTGCGATATAGGGAGCTTGGCGGCCCTCTGCTTGACCTTGGTTAACTCAGTCGCGGAATGTCGCCTTCAACCCGGCAGAGCGGCTGGGCCGCGGATCAAGCGGTTTGATGGCGATGGCCTGATCTCGATCAACGTTGGCGCCTGTCCCCGGCTTACATCAGGATCCATGGCACGCCAGCCACCCGACGTTGCCCCTATCATCAAGCAAGCTGCCGGAGGTCTCAGATGAAAACCGATGAAGACACTCGCTCGGATATCGCTCTGTTTGTCGGCAGGCTCTGCCTTGCAACGGTGTTTATAAGCAGCGCACTCGACAAGTTTCGTCCACCCGCAGAGGAGCTGCAGCAGATCGGCCAAATCGGATTACCAGGGAGCCCAAGGACGCTTGCTACAGTCGCAGGTGCTTGTGAGGTTATCGGCGCCGCCTCGTTGATCACTGGTATTTACAGCCGGACGAGTTCCATTCTCCTTGCCGGGTTTCTTGGCGCTATCTCGTTTAAGGAGCTCAACTTCTGGTCTGGAAAGGGCCCTCCGGAGGCGATCGCCAATCAGCGGAATGCGTTCGTGGCAAACGTCGCGATCGTGGGCGGCCTCATCTACGCCGCTACCGAGGGTCCAGGTGGCTTAGCGATCACCAGTCAGGATGCGAGTTGAGATTGTCGTGCTGGCATCACGAGTCGAACTCCAGACGCGCAACCTAGCCTGCCCGCATCCCTGGTCAACTCAAGGAGCTACCGATGACGCCGGACTTCAAGCCTGAAACCAGCGCCCTCCTGCTGATCGACTACCAGGTCGGCACTTTGCAGCTCTGTCGCACCACGCCGGCAGAGGTTGCCGTGAGGAGCGCCTGCGCCCTTGCGGTCATGGCACTTGCCTTCAAAATGCCGGTAGTTCTCACCACCAGCGTGGAAGGCGAAATTCAGGGCCCCATGAACGCGTCGCTTCAGCACCTCCTGCCAGAAGCCTACGAGAAGCGCATACAGCGTTCGGGGATCGTGAACGCTTGGACCGACCCCGCCTACAAGGCGGCGGTTGTGGCGACGGGCCGCAAGCAGCTCATTATGGCGGCGATCACCACCGATATTTGCTTGGTCTTCCCCGCCATCAGCGCTGCGAAGGAAGGCTATGATGTTCAGGCTGTCCTGGATGCATCGGGCTCCCCTTTCGAGCTTTCAGAGTACACGGCGCGACGCAAGATGGAGGCCAATGGTGTGGTTCTGACCGCCACGAATACGATGATCGCCGAAATCGTACAAGATTGGAGTCGACCCGAGGCGCCGGAACTCATCAAGCTCATGAACGCTCGCGCGCCCATGCAGCCCACGTTCTAACCGGACGGTCCACCGACCGTCTCTCGGCCGTCAGGAGATTGGAGTTCCGCTCGTCACCGTGCTCGATCGGCGGCTTCAATCCCGACGCACCGGGCTCGCTTGGTCCAATGTTGCGAGAAAGTGCCCGTGCCCTCCGCCCCGGTACTTGGTTTGGGAGCGCCCGATCGCGAGCGCTTACTCGAACAAAGTCACGAGAAGTGACAAAGAGCATTTCAACACTCCAAGCTGGTTACGCCCGGAGCCGAAGAGTTTACGTCGCACATCAACCTAGGTGCCCCTACCACCGGTCCCGGTGAGCGCTCATTCCAAAGATCGCATCGTAAGCTCTGGGCGACCTGCATCATGCCGAGTCGATTGATATAGGTTTGCTGACTTGCGGCCCGGCCCAGTAATACTCGATCGATCAGGAAACTGCCGCGACGGCACGGCACTGCAGGGGCGTCCCTATGATTGATCTGAATGATCTCCGCGTCTTTGAAAAGGTTGCCTTTCTGCAGAGCTTCACGGATGCAGCTCGCTCGCTCGGCATCCCGAAGTCGAGCGCTAGCCGAAGCGTTGTTCGCCTCGAAAGCACGGTGGGCGCCCGTCTCTTGCAAAGGTCCTCCCGCGATGTTGCACTAACGGAAATAGGATCCACTCTTTTGCAGCGCTGTACTGGAATTATGCACGAAGTCGGTGAGACACTCAATCTTATCAATCGACTGAATGGCCTTCCATGTGGCGTGCTCAAGATTGGAGCCGACTCGGAATTGAGCGCGGAAGTTCTGCCGCTGCTTCTCCCTTCATTTCTAGAGCGGCACCCTGATGTCTCGGTTTGTCTTGATGCGGTCCGGGGACCAACCGGTCTCGTCCAACAAGGTTTGGATATTCTGGTGCAACTCGGGCCGTTACCCGATTCCTCACTTGTTGGCGTGACGCTGGGTTACATGGACCAGGTTCTCTGTGCCTCGCCCGCCTACCTTGCGCGAAAGGGAACGCCGGTTTGCCCTGAGGACCTGAGTGCCCACGATCTCATAAGCGTGGTCAACGATAGCACATGCGTACATGATTGGGCGTTTGTGGACCAGGAAGGCCACGAGAAAAGCTTGGACATGAGCCTGCGGCTGCGCGTTGCTGATTCCGCGACCGCGTATCATTTGATCGCCAACGGTGCTGGCGTCGGTCGCGCTTCAAGACTGCGCTGCGGCGATGACATACGCAGCGGACGGCTCATAGAGCTGCTTACTGCCTTTGCTCTCCAACCGGTGAGGTTAGGCCTTTTGTTCACGAGTCGGCGCGACATATCGCCAGCTGCGCGTGCTTTTGTCGACTTCATGAAAGAGCGCGACAGCTTGAGCAAATGGTGCAGCAGACCCGGCAAGAACGAAGACGAGGCATGTTCTACTAGTCGTATCCATGCGTCCGCTTCGGTGGAGCAGATAGCATAATCCCGTGACTCTGCCGCGGGAAAAATCGTGTGAACGCCAAGCCAATCTGTCACTCGCAGCGCACATGAACATGAGGTCGACACGAAGCGTCGGCGCACCTACCGGTGCGTTGGGCCCCGCATTGTATCAGCCCGCCACAGTCAGACAGGGCCGTGCCCCGTTGGATCTCCTCGGACCGCGGCCCCTTTAGGTCTTGAATTGGGCCTTCCGCCGAACACGACGGTTAGCGGACTCCTGTCCACCTCCCCAGATTAGTTTCGTGAGGCAACGATACGGTCACCCGACCGGCGCGCAAGTCCTGGCATCTGAAATGGGTAGCCGCGTCAGTTGCCCGGTCGGGCGGAGCGACGTGCAACCCGACGGTGCTATCTCACCGCATCGCTTCGCCCTGAGCGAGTGGCTGACGCGGAGGTTAGATCACCTGGGTACGAGTGTCGCCGCACTACGAGCGCTGACGAGCCCCGCGCCCTCTCGCGCGGATACTCCAGCACGTCGACCAATCAGCACCTGCCCACAACCGCGGCGCCAGGTTGCCGCCGCATAGTACGATTATGCAACCGCCGCTTCAGCTACCTCGAAGCGTCGAGTGGCAAGCAGCGAGGCGCCGACGGTTATCAAGGCGCATCCGACGACACATCCGACCACGACGGCAGACGCCACCGGGCCTTCGAAGAAAAGGTAGGAGCCAAGCAGCAACTCCAACACACCGCTCGCGATTACCCAACCGAACCCAGACGGCTTTGCGGCATGCAAACGGCGCCACAATTCCAGCGAGCTCAGTCCATCGATGATCAGGAAGCCGGCCAAGAGTCCATCAATGCCGAACGCGCCGAGGAGCGGATGGCCGATTATCAAAAGAGCGAATGTGATCGCGATGAAGGCCGTGACAAACTTCATTGCTCGATGTTGCTTTCCGCGCACGGACATCGCTGATGCAAGTCGGACGACCCCGACCATCAACAGGACCCAGCCCAGCCAGGAGGTTGCGATCAGTCCGCTTATAAAAGGAGTTGCTAGAGCAATTGAACCCAACAAAACTAGAACTACGCCCTCAATCATGGTCCACGTACTCTTTCCGCTATTCATCGTTCCTACTCCCATAGTCCGCCAATAAGCCGCGATACCGATCTTGTTCCATCGACCGACTTGCCGCAAGCCCGTCTTCCGTAGCAATACTCCAGCAGCTCGTGGTTCTCGCGCACCATAGACTTATGCTGCAGATCTTGGAGTTTGCGCCCATGAAGCTTGCGTAGCCGGCTTTGAGTACTCAGGCACGGACAAGCTCGCCCATTGAACAGCTGGCATGGGAGGCGCAGGTGGGGGGACGATGGCGAGCTTCGTGCAAAGTCATCAGCTATCCCAGCCCCTGGATGTAAGAGTCCGTTTGAGTCATCGCTTGCAGCACCACATCGGCAAAACCTGAAGTTCCGAAAAGCCTTATTGCAGCACTAGGTGCCCCTCCTCCCGTTTTATTATGCTGGAGAGCTCCCGACCGGCCGCTGTATAAAATGCCGGTGCCGTTTCTCGCCGTCACAGTTCGTCCGAGTCGAGACTCGCACTGATTCTCTTCAGTAGATCGAGAGACTCCGCGATTCGCCCCTTGGACTCTCCGTCGGCCGTCGCGATTTCAACCTTCAACTGACAAGCGGTGTCAAGGATCTGAAGCCCCTCAACGTTCGTCAGCACACGCTTCTCCAGGAGCGTGTGCAGCAAGCTTTCGAGTAGCATCAAGGCCGCTTGCCCGTGCGCATCAGGTTCAAGGGCGGGTGACGCACCGGCGATGGGAAAAACACGGGATCGCATAGGTCACCTGAGCAAATTGGAGGCGGGAGCATGGCATCTCTCTGCCGTGGGCGCCAGGGTGATATGCCCACGATCGTTCGACACTAGGGGTATTGAGGGAGATCAGATTAACGTCGATCAAGCTGCGTACCTGGCTAGGAAGCTTACTGGTGACGCACGCTGCCGTCTTCAAAGCGGGGGTGCAGGTAATGGTTATCAAAACCGCCAATACGGGCGAGCATAGTAAAATCGTTTATGGTCACGTATCCACCGGCTAACGTCATCACGGCATCGAGCCGCAGCCGCCGCAGAACGCGGTTCACGTGCACCGCCGTCAAACCAAGTGCGTCGCCAATTTCCGCCTGGGTAAGCGGCAAGGGGAACTTGCCCCCGTCACAGGGATCGACATTGCACACGCGGACGTAGAGTTCGCACATAAGGTGCGCAACTCGCTCGACGCTTGTGCGCCTGCCGATATTCACCATCCATTCCAACACTGTGTCGTTGTCGATCGACTGGATAGAAGTGAGTGCCCGGGACAACGCCGGACGCGCCATCATGATCTCATCCATTCGCACGCGCTGGATGGAAGCGACCCGCGCCGACGTGATCGTCGCGACGCTGTGCTCCATTCGCGGCCTCAAGGACCCTCGCATGCCGCCGCTGTCGCCTGGGATAAGGAAGGCCAAAATCTGACGTGAACCAGCCGGCAATATTTTGTACCGGCAAGCCCAACCCTCAAGCATCACCATGAAGGCCGTAGGCTCGTCCCCCTCCATAATGAGGTCCTTGCCTGCCGGCACGTGTCGTCCTGAGCCGCATGCGGCCTCAAAGAACGCCAGATCAGCTGAGCTCAGACCGCTACGAACTTTCAGTTTCGCCGTAAGAGCATTCGCCATGTAACCCCCGTGCCGGCCAGCCACCGTCAGATGGAGCGTAAGTGCCGGGATCGAGGCTACGCTGCAGCGGAACGCCGAACACAACCTGAAGACGGAACTGCGCCGCTAACACGCAGAGATTCCGCGTATTGTTATCCAGAGGGCTAACATAAGTCAACCGGTGAAGCTGCATGGCTGACGTTTTCTGATGATCGTGCGTCGGTCGGGTGCAAGGACATCAGCCTAATCTCGATCAAGAACGCCTCAACTTCCTTGTGCGACCCGGTGCTCAGACGAAAGCGCGAAGGACATCGCTATGGGTGAGTCTCATGCTCCCAACCTGGGCCATGGTCACGGGCTGGCACTCGCAATCCTGAAGACGTCGCCCGATCCGTTACTGTTACTCGATGGCAAGCTAACCGTGCTTGGATTGAGCGATAGTTTTTGCGCGAGCTACGGCGTCGAGCTCGGAAACCCGGAGGGAGTTGATCTCCGACGGATCGGAGCAGGGGAGTGGGACACTCCTCAGCTGCTCTCTCTCTTGAAAGTCACGATCTACGGTGACATCCCTGTGTTGCGGCATGAGATGGAACTCACAACGGCGGGCTGCTCCCGACGTCTTGCGATTGAGGCCCGCCGCCTTGACCATGGCGAGGACGGGCTCGTTCGCGTGCTCATGAAAGTGACCAACGCTGCGAGTGCCAAGCTCGTTGACACGCGCAAGGACGATCTCATCCGCGAAAAAGAGACTCTCCTGAAGGAGATGCAGCATCGTACGGCCAACAGCCTGCAGATCATCGCAAGTGTTCTCATGCAGAGCGCACGCCGCGTGCAATCGGAAGAGACGCGGGGTCATCTCCGCGACGCGCATTGCCGTGTCCTGTCTGTCGCCGAGTTGCAGCGCGAACTCGCGATGCCAGGCGGAGATACTGTAGGAGTGCGCGTCTATATGAAGCGACTCTGTGCCAGCCTTGGAGCTTCAATGATCCACGATCCCGATGAGATGCAGCTCGAAGTGATTGGAGACGAAGGGACGGTTGGCCCCGACGTCTCGGTCAGCTTGGGTCTGATCGTTACGGAACTCGTCATCAACGCGCTAAAACATGCGTTCCCTAATGGGCGCCAGGGAAAGATCACGGTCGCGTGCAGCAACGAAGACGGAAGGTGGGCCATCTCGGTAACGGACGACGGCATAGGAATGCCCGACACGCCGGACCGGGCAAAAGCTGGGGTAGGAACAAGCATCGTCGAGGCGCTCGCCAGACGCCTCGCGGCCGACATCGAGGTTCTTAGTGCCGGCCCGGGTACAGTAGTAAAAATCAGTCAGTCTCGCGCCGCGGAAGCAACGCGTGGTGCTCACTCCGCGATCTAGATGATCCTGCTGTTGACCTTTCGTCCTCAAGGCCCTTGTGTTCTCCGCGCAGCGCTCGACCGCCTATGTGCCCGAGCCTGCCGACCTGTTCGCGGCTTAGCGCACGAATTCAGCCCTTCTCACCGGCCCCGCGTTGCCGCTTCAGACGGCACCCGGAAGTAGGGCTAAGCAGTGCCTTACAAATATGCGCCCCGGGACACCTTTATGCGCTGCCCTTTGATGCAGCGGTTCGCGTCGCCAAGTAAACTGGCGATCATCAGGCCGAAGTCCTCGGTCCGCCGGCGCGGCCGAGCGCAGTAGCATCGGCAGCGTCTGCCGCGCCTGATCCGTCCAGCCACATTGCCAGCGGCGTGAGCGGTTTAGGTCACTTCGCATCATCTCGCCGACGGCAGCGCAGCATAGGTCTTTTGGGCCTTCTCGCACCAGCTCCGGCCCTGTATTTCGAGGCCACAGACGCGTGCGACACAGTTGGCCCGAGCCCCTACTCAACTATCAACCAAGTGCGTTGCGAGCGTCATGCATCGTCAACGGCGATCCGCAGCCGCGATGCCACCGAGCTAAGCGCCTGAGCATATGATTTCCGTTGCTTCACAAAACGCGCAAGCGCCGCTTGCTCGTCGTCAACGACTTCGTAGCAGGCAGCTGCCAGGCGACGGCGGTCCGAGCGGAAACGGTCATCGTCTACGAGATTGATCAGCGGCCCGGGTGCGACGGCGAACTGGCCGGTGAGATCCCCGAGAAGACGCGCGCCGGCGCGCAACGCGAAGTGGGCGCTGGCCCGCGCCTCAGACGGGGCGTTCGCAACCGCAGAGTCGAGCAGCGCGGCGGCGTCAAGCACCGCACCCAACGCAGCCAGCCACTCGCAGCGGCTGTCGCCCGAGCGGAAGAAGAGTAGGATTGGGAAGGCGCGGTGGCTGATCGCCACCTCGGCTGCCCACTCCTCCCAGGCTGCAAAGAAGCTGCCCAGTCGAGCCACCGCATTCTCTCGCGCGTAGGTTTCCAGAATTCCAATACCCGTTGGCGGCAGAGGTACGTGTGCCTCCAGCCGAAGGACCAGGGTTTCTCTCCGGCCAAAGCCGCTTTGGATCGAGATAAGGAAAGTGGCGTTGACCGTAACAATCGCAAGCCCGGCCAGGGAGCAGGTTATGACGGCAATCCGGGCGAAGGAGCCGGAGACGCCGCCGGGTACGCCCAAGGTCGCGAAGGCCGAACCCGACGCGAAAAGCGCGTCATCGAAGTTGGCGAGTCTGGGCGCGAAGCCGCCGCGGTGCGCCCAGAAGATCAAGCCGAAGCCGAAGATGAGTGCGGCCGTCCAAAGGATCAGGAGTAGCACCAGCAGAAGCGGTGCCAAGCTGGCCCGGAAAGTCTGCTGGCGTTCGCGTCCAGCGATACGATCCGCAGCCGCCTGCCACACCGGGAAGAGCGCGCCGGAAACGACAGGGCCAAGCCGCAGCATGGCCGTCGTAGCTCGAGGAACCAAAAGCGAACGAAAAATGTCCGACGCGACAAGGGCGATGATCGCAGCGCCCGCGCCGCCAATGAGAAGATCGTTCATGGCCCGACTCCAGCCGCTGCGGCGTGGCTAAACAGCGCAGGCATGCGCCGTATCTGCGGCTCAGTCATGAGACTTGCTCCTGACGGGCCGCGGCTCACCGACACGGTCGCAAGCCCCGGAACAGGATCATGCGGGCCTTTGCCTCGCGTCCCGTGCGCAGCCTGCGATCCTCTCGATTTTCTCCGGCCATCCCGTCTGGCGCATCCATCCCGCCCCGGCGCCCCCAGTGACCGAGCTAGCGGCCGAAAAGCGGTCCTCGAAGGCCGGCCCCCGTGCGCTTTCATCTTCAGGGGACCCGGCAGTGAGCCTAGTAGCCAATTCAGACCTTCTACCGTGGAGAATCGGTCAGATCGCCCGCCCTTCGCGCCCGAAGGCGCTCTGCTGCCGGCTTTCCTTCGTTGCAATCGCTCCAGCTTCTCTCAGCGCCTCTCGCAGTGCGTCGTAGCCCCAATCGCCATCGTGCCGCGAGCCATTGATGTAGAAAGTTGGGGTGCCCTGCACTCCGCTGCGATCGCCACTCTGCATGTCGGCGGCGACCTTGGATCTTGTCGAGCCGTGAAGCGCCGCTCGCGCGTCGTTTTCGGACACGCCTGCCGTCACCGCGAAGTTGATCAGGCTTTCCGGATCGAGCGCCTCCTGATTGTCGAACAGCGTGTCGTGAAGCAGCCAGAAGTCCTCGGTATCGGCTGACTCGGCTACAAGCGCCGCATTCATCGCATTTCGATGCAGCTCCGTTAACGGATAGTTGCGAAACACGTATCGGACGCTGCTGCCGTATTCTTCCAGTAACGCTTTGACTATCGGCTGCGCCTTGCCACAGTACGGACACTGATAATCGCCAAACTCCAGGAACGTGACTGGAGCGCTGGCCAAGCCAATGACCCGGTCATCTGTCTGAACGATCGGAGATAGCGTCATTCCTCAGCTCCATGTTGTGGTGCGGCATAAAGCTGGACAACCTAGATAGATTTGAAAGCGCGCCATTGATCAAGATCAACTCCTTCGATGCTCGTGCCGGGCAATCCAGTTCAGTCACAATGTCGAGTCGAGGCGTGGGCGTGGAAGCAAGTCGAGCTAAACCCCGAGCTATGACCCGTGGGATGTTAGCAGGATCCGATGTGCTCACCGCCGCCGCAGGTTGGGAGTATTCACGCTTCTTGATCAGAGTTGGGCCTTGGGTGCCCGCCTGGTGGGCTCCGCCGACAAGTAGATCAGTCATCGACGCGTAAGGGGCAATTGGTGGCGAGTGGATGGGGCGATCTTTCGGCGATCGAGCAGTGGAGTATTACGCTTCGGGTGAGCCCAGCCTGTTGAACCTTGGGATGTACAACAACTGGATTGGTTCAAGCACGTCAGGTGAATAGCAGTTCCTTGAAGAGGCCTCATATGGAATATGGAGTATTCAGCATTGGCGATCGAGCGCCCGACCCTCAAACCGGGCAGATGCAGAGCGAGGGCGAGCGCATCCATCGGCTTGTGCGTCTCGCGGAAGCAGCTGAGCAAGCTGGGTTCGATGTCTTCGCCGTGGGCGAGCACCATAATCCCCCGTTCGTCTCCAGCTCGCAAGCAGCGCTGCTTGGCTTCATCGCTGCTCGCACCTCGCGGATTACCCTGTCTACCGCCACCACGCTGATCACAACAAACGATCCCGTGCGCCTAGCCGAGGAGTTCGCTTCATTACAGCACCTCTCGCATGATCGGGTGGATCTGGTTCTCGGCCGCGGGAACACGCCGCCCGTGTTCGACTGGTTCGGTCAAAAGCTGGAGGACCGCTGGACGCTCAGCGTCGAGAACCGCCAGTTGCTTGCGCGACTCTGGACCGAGGAGAAAGTGGACTGGGAAGGGCGCTTCCGAACGCCCCTCGAGCAGTTCACGGCAACACCGCGGCCGTTGAATGGACGGCCTCCCTTCGTTTGGCAAGGAACGGCAGGATCGCCGCAGGCCGCCCAACTCGCCGCGGCGTTCGGCGACGGATTTTTCGTCAACAATCTCTTTGGACCCGTAACAGTCTATGCGGAGCTCATCGCTTATTTCCGGGAACAATGGCGCGCTGCCGGCCGCAAGCCGGACGCCGCTCGGATTGGTGCGGGAGGGTCGATGTTTATCCGGGAAAGTTCGCAGGATGCGAAGCGTGAGTTCGCTGCCTACTATAACGCCCACCCCGTTTTTTCTCGCGTGGGAAATCTGGAGCACGCCATCCGTACGACCGGGTCAATCGTTGGAAGCCCGGCGGAAGCAGTCGATCGAATACTGGAATTCCGCGATAGCTTCGGCAGTTACCACCGGCAGCTGTTCAACATCGACCTTGCAAGCATTCCCGAACGCACGGTCCGTGAGGTGATCGATCTTAGCGGTAGCAAGGTCCTCCCGGCGTTGCGGCAGCAGGAAAACGGGGCAGCCGAAGGCGAACGTCTATCAGCTTGAGTGATTGCTCCCCAGGCTCAGACCACAGCGGTGCACAGAGGCACTGATCTTGATCAGCTTGTCGCACACTACCGCTGCTACTCGACGTTCATTCCTCGCGGCCTGTCACTCCAAGAGGCAGCCGCCAAAGCTGCAAGGCTTGACGAAGGGGTGGGCAATCAAGGTGCACGCTCGAAGCTTTTTGCGAGGCGAAGAGATTCGGATCTCCAAGCGCCTCATGGTCGTCGTCAGCATGGCGGCGCTGTCCGCCTGTCGACCCGTGGTGCTGAACCCCAAGGGTCCGGTCGGAGCCGCTGAAACCTCGATCCTGTATGGCGCACTTGCCATTATGCTCGTGATCATAGCACCCACGATCGTTGCTACGCTCGGTTTCGCATGGTGGTTCCGGGCCTCGAACTCCCGTGCCACGTACCGCCCGGAATTCGCCTATTCGGGTCGGATCGAGCTTGTCACTTGGTCTATTCCCACGCTGACGATCCTACTACTTGGAGGGGTCATCTGGATCGGTAGCCACGATCTCGACCCCGCAACTCCCCTGCGATCGCAAGCCAAGCCACTTGAGGTTGAGGTTGTCTCGCTGGACTGGAAGTGGCTCTTCATCTATCCGGACGAAGGTATCGCTACTGTCAATCAATTGGTCGTACCCGCCGGTGTGCCGGTGCACTTCAGGCTAACCTCTTCGAGCGTTATGAGCGCGTTCTTCGTGCCCCAACTGGGCAGCATGATCTACACGATGAATGGGATGACGACGCAGCTCAACCTCATGGCGGACAAGCCGGGTGAGTTCTTCGGCCTTTCTTCCCATTTTAATGGGGACGGGTTTCCAGGGATGCATTTTACCATGCGCGCAGTTCCAGCAGGAGACTACGCGAATTGGATTGTAGCGGCGCGCGCATCGGGCCCGGTTCTTGATAAAACTACCTATCGCGCACTCAGCCGGCAAAGCATGAACGTCAAGCCTGGTGTCTTCAGCGCCGCCACGCCCCGGCTGTTTCAGGATATCGTTCAGCAGAAGCTGCCTCCCGGCGCAGGCCCTCCAGCAACTGCCATGGCGCCAGTCGCCCGGCGCCAGGGGGCACAACTTGCTATTCGGTAAATTAAGCTGGGCGGCTATTCCCTTTTCTGAGCCGCTGCCATTGATTGCCGCGGCGATCGTCGGTCTTGTCCTCCTTGCGGTGATTGGCTGGGTGTTCGCCAAAGGGTACCTACCTTACCTGTGGACGGAGTGGATCACTAGCGTCGACCACAAGCGCATCGGCGTCATGTACGTCATCCTCGCCCTAGTAATGCTGATCCGCGGCTTTACAGACGCGATCATGATGCGCGCCCAGCAGGCGATCGCCTTCAATTCAGACGGCTATTTGCCACCCGAGCACTATAACCAGGTCTTCTCGTCGCATGGCACGCTCATGATCTTCTTTGTCGCCATGCCGTTCACAGTGGGGCTCATGAACTTCGTTGTTCCCTTGCAACTCGGTGTTCGAGACGTCGCCTTTCCGACCCTCAACTCTACCGGGTTCTGGCTGACCGCCACAGGGGCGTTGCTAGTCAACGTCAGCCTCATCGTTGGTGAGTTCGCCCGCACGGGATGGCTCCCTTACCCCCCGTTATCCGAACTCACCTATTCGCCTGGTGTTGGAGTCGACTATTACCTCTGGTCCGTCGAGATCGCCGGCATCGGAACACTCCTGTCCGGCATCAACCTTGTCACGACCATCCTGAAGACGCGCGCGCCCGGCATGGGGCTGATGCAGATGTCGATGTTTTGCTGGACCTCGCTCGCTTCCAACCTTTTGATCGTCGCCGCCTTCCCAATTCTGACCGCCACTCTCACGATGCTGTTGCTTGACCGATATCTTGGCTTTCATTTCTTCACCAACGAGGCGGGCGGTAACGTCATGATGTTCATGAACCTCATCTGGGCATGGGGTCACCCGGAAGTCTACATCCTCATTCTGCCTGCCTTTGGTATTTTCTCTGAGGTCATCTCTACCTTCTCCGGCAAGCCATTGTTCGGTTACCGCTCGATGGTGATGGCAACAATGGCTATCTGCGTACTCGCCTTCACGGTGTGGCTTCACCACTTCTTCACGATGGGCGCTGGTGGTAATGTAAACGCGGTGTTCGGGATCATGTCGACGATCATCGCCGTGCCCACTGGTGTGAAGGTTTTCAACTGGCTGTTCACCATGTACGGGGGCCGCGTCCGTTTCAGCCCGTCCATGCTCTGGGCGGTTGGCTTCATGGTTACCTTTGTCTTGGGCGGAATGACGGGCGTGCTGCTCGCGATCCCGCCCGTCGACTTCCTGGTCCACAACAGCTTGTTTCTCGTCGCTCACTTCCACAATGTCGTCATCGGCGGTGTGCTCTTCGGCGCGTTTTCGGGCTATATGTACTGGTTCCCCAAGGCCTTCGGTTTCCGTTTGCACGAGGGATGGGGTAAGGCGGCATTCTGGTTCTGGTTGGTGGGCTTCTACGTCGCCTTTCTGCCCCTGTATGTGCTGGGCTTCATGGGCATGACGCGGCGGATGCAGCATTACGATGTAGGGGCTTGGCGGCCATGGCTGCACGTGGCCGCAGTCGGCGCAATGCTCATCGCCGCCGGCATCGGCTGCCTGGTCGCGCAGCTCTACGTCAGTATTCGGGACCGATCCTCACTCGCTGACCTCACCGGTGACCCTTGGGACGGTCGAAGCCTGGAATGGTCTACTTCCTCGCCCCCGCCTGCCTTCAATTTCGCGGTGTTACCCAACGTTGAGGGCGGAGATGCCTATTGGAACATGAAGCAGCGTGCCAAGGTGCAAACGCAAGCCCTTGCCGAGCCTCGGTACGCACCGATCGAAGTGCCACGCAGCAGCCCGACCGGCGTGATATGCGCGTTTTTTGCAGCCGTAACTGGATTTGCTCTGATCTGGCACATCTGGTGGATGGCAGGGGCAGGAGGCCTTGGCGCATTCGCCACATTGGTGATCTACGCGTGGCGCGACCGGACCGACGATTGGATATCCGCTAGCACCGTTGGCGAAATCGATCGCGGGTCGCGCGCCCTGCGGCACAAGTCGCTTGCTACTGCTGGAACTTCAGCGTGATGGCGGTCGCCGCCGGAGCGGCGGTGTCACGGAGCGATCGCAACCGTGTCGGTTACAGCGCGTCAGGCTTTCAAGGCGAACATGGCGGTGCAGCGTCCAAGCAGATCCTTGCCGGCTTCGGCTTCTGGATCTTCCTCGTTTCCGACATCATTATGTTCTCGGCCTTTTTCGCGAGCTACGCCGTACTCTCGGGTGCTACTGCCGGTGGTCCCACCGCCCAGCATCTCTTCAAGCTCGAGCATGCGGGAGTGGAGACGGTCTGCTTGCTATTGTCGAGCTTCTCCTGTGGGCTCGCTAGAATCGCTGCGGATGTCTGCTCGAAGCGCTGGCTCTATGCCGCGCTGGCCGCGACGTTTGCGCTCGGCGCTGTATTCCTCGGCTTGGAGATCAGCGAGCTTAGCGGCATGGTAGCCAGTGGCGCCGGTCCCTCACGAAGTGCCTTCCTAACCAGCTTCTTCACACTCGTAGGCTGTCACGGTCTCCACGTCACAGCCGGGATGATCTGGCTGCTGATTATGGTAGCGCAAGTTTGCACACGAGGCTTCCGGGGCGAAATACAGCGTCGGATCCTATGCTTCACCCTGTTCTGGCATGCGCTCGATATCATCTGGGTGGCGCTATTGACCGTCGTCTATCTGTTGGGAGTTGCCTCGTGACCCACGTCAGGACGCGTGGCCCGGAACGCAACGACACCGTCCCGGGCGATCACCCGGCCGATGAAAGCAGGAGCATCCGAGGCAGAGTCGGGGGCTATCTTGTCGGACTCGCTCTCTCCATGATCCTCACCGCCGTGTCGTTCGCCTTGACCGCCACAAAGCTCTTTTGGCTTCCCAGTATCCCAGTGGCGCTGGTCGTACTCGGGATAGCGCAGATGGGCGTTCACCTGGTCTTCTTCCTTCATCTTAATTCCAGTCCGGACAGCACGAACAACATGCTGGCGCTCGCCTTGGGCCTGTTGGTCGTTTTCCTGATCATGGCTGGATCACTCTTCATCATGAGCAACCTCAATCACAACATGCTGCCGACAGACCAAATCGTGATGATGCAACGATGATGGCGAGCGCGAAGATCCAATCAGCTTACTTGTCCAGCCCAAGCCGATGTTGGTCGATCTCGCCGCAGCGGCTCCAGCTATATGCTCAAGAGCAAAGCGTCAGGCCCGGTCATTACCAGGCTGGAACCGAACTTCGTTCGTCCAAGACGCCGGCGATGACGCTGGGTGGCACGATTTCATCCATGGGTTCCCAGAACATCGGTGCTGGTGTCAGCGTCACCGGAGCCGTCGCCATGATACTCTATGGTCTGCGCAAAGGACGTTCATTCAGCCGGAGAAAGCTGGTGTGGGCCACGCCGCTCCGTGGATCCGCGCTATGGGCTGGAGCCGCGTCGTGCCTTGCTCAGAAGTATTGATCATGCTGAACTGCCTTCTGTAGCGCTCACCTCGGTACACGGTGTGGGACAGGCGCACGACCTTCTCGGATCTGCTTCTTCGCTCAGACAAGGACTGCCGTGATCCTGGGCCGGGCGAGACTGGGAGTACGTTCAAAGTGGGCGAGCTGCGACAGAACGACATGTGGGAACGTGAGCATCGGAGAGCCAAGATGAATATCCTCTATTATGCGCCAGGCGCTTGTTCGCTCGCGGTGCACATCGTTCTTGAGTGGATTGGCGCGCCCTATCAGGTGATCTCCGTCAACCCGCACGACCCCGCGTATCTCGCGATCAATCCGGCAGGAGCGGTGCCAGCGCTTGACTTCGGAGGGAAATCTCCTTTGACGCAGGCTGCGGCGATCCTCAAGTATCTTGCGGTTAAAAACCCCGAAGCCGATCTTCTCGATCCACGGTCCCCTGAGAGCGAGGCGCAGCTCGACCGTTGGTCCGACTTCCTCACCGGCGATCTCCATCCTGCATTTTTCCCGGTTTTCGCACCGGCGCGCTACACGGCTGCATCCGACGACGCCTCGCGTGAGCAGGTCCTGGCAGCAGCTCTTGCGCTGGTGCAAACCAAGCTGACGTTGCTTGAGGCGCAGCTTGCGGCCGGCCGATGGCTGGTTGGCAACAAGAGAACAATCGTCGACGCCTACGCGACGCCAATGCTGCGGTGGGCATCAATAAAGCTCGACGGCGGCCTGGCCAACTATCCAGCGCTTGCTCAGCATCAGGAGCATATGCTGCGCGATCCCTCTGTACGCCGCGTTATGGAGGTGGAAGCCACGCCATGACAAGAGGTTGATCCGCACCGACCGGAACTTCAACTCCTACGCGCTTGTCCCAGGCAAATTAGGATTCCCCGGGTTATGACGGGCTGTCACCGCGAAGTTCCGGGCCTGCTTTGACGAAACGGAAAGGCGATCTTCCGACGGGTCATCGTCAGATCTACCATGCTCCCTGAACGGTTTGCAACGGGACCCCAATTGCTTTTTACAACATCCAGTCGAACGGCATGTGCGAGGAAAACCAGAGCCAGATGCGCTCAAGTCGGTGGGAACCCGGCTCCACCTCATGGCGCAACATGCGTCCGTTCGACAACTCGAGCCAAAAAAGCCGGCCGCGCTCGGTACGCCGCACCTCGTAGGCTACTTGCGGTATCAGTTTGGCGAGCCCGTCGGATAGTCGGCCCGCCAGCGCCGAGCTATGGATAATGAAGCCTTGTTCAGTGTTCAGGCGAGCCGAACGGGGATCGAGGTTGAAAGACCCAATGAAGACACGCTCACGATCGACCGTAAATGTCTTCGCGTGAAGCATCGAGGCTCCGCTGGAGCCAGACCCGCTTGAGCCGCCATAACCGCCATAGCCTTCAGAAGCTTCCGGTTCCTTGTTCATCACGACACCGCGGATCTCGAACAGCTTGATGCCTAGGCTCAACAGCCTTTTCCGGAACTTGCCGTAGGCGGCTGCTACAAGTCTTACGTCCGTCGCGTCCAGCGCATTGGTCACAATGCTGATACGGACTCCACGGCTGACCATCCGTGACAACAGGGCGATGAGTGCTTCGGTCGGCACGAAATAGCCCGACACAAGGCCGAGTTCCCGTTGTGGCTCGCCCAAGACCTCTTCGAGGCGATCGACGATGAGGCTGCCATGTGGAGCCCTCGCCAGGGCCTTGGCCGGATCGTCGCTGAGGAAGTGCACTACTCCCCAATCGAAGGTTAGTCGCCCAGACAGCAGGTCGGGACCGAAGGTTCCGGCGTGCAGCGCTTCCATGTAAGCTCCGGCGGCCGGGTCTGACGTAACCCGAGAGGCTTCGGCTTGGAGCTCCGGAAGGGCCGTTACGGGGATTCCAGGCAGAATCCGAGAGGCCGGATACGACGAGTCGCTGTGCCAATAAGCTTGAAAGGATTTGCACGTGGCTTCGACTGCGGGCCCAACCGCTGCGACATCCAAATCGATAAACAGATCGCTTGGCTGTACTTTGAAATATCGGTCACCGATATTCCGCCCGCCGATTACGGTTACCTGACCATCAGCCGTGAAGGACTTATTGTGCATGCGACGATTGAGCCGCTTGAAGTCAGTCAAGAACCCTAGTGTTTTGATGCGGCGAAGCACGAAGGGGTTGAACAGGCGCACCTCAATCATCGGGTGACTGTCAATAGCCGCCAGCACGCTGTCCAGGCCAGAGGTCCCACCGTCGTCGAGCAACAGGCGCACGCGGACGCCCCGATCGGCAGCGCGCCGCAGGGCGTCGAGCAAGAGTGTGCCGGATAAATCCATCGCCCAGATATAATACTGGACATCCAAGCTGAACTCGGCCGCCTCAGCGAGGGCCATTCGGGCCTCGAACGCCTCGCGTCCATCCGATAGGGCCCGGACCCCGCTGAGGCCCGGCCGAGCCGCGACGAGGTGCGTGTAAGTGCGAGCAAGGTGAGTATCGCCTATTCCGGTTCTGGGTCTGCTCTCGTTTCGATTTGCAAGGCTCGGTAACCGGGACTGCCAGCGAAGGACCAGTGCGGCTGACGCCAAGGAGACAGCCAGCGCCAACCCCAGCCGAGCTTTTTTCGGGAGCAATGGAGATCCACAATCAAGGTACAAGCGAGGAGAGATTTTCACCGTCATTCCATCACCTCGCGCTAGCATGAAAATGCGACCATCGAGTGATCGTAATCAACATCGTCTGCTACGCGTTGCCATAGCACGCCAGAGTATCCTAACAGCTACGTCAGGGGTTGATGAGGTCGCCGCGTGCCGCCAGGAGAACGCGAGCGGCGCGGCCGCCCACTTCTCGATCTGCAAGCGGTTAGTACAACGAAGGAGGACAATAGGCTCATGTTGAATGCCGTTCATGCCCTATTTCGCCCGAATACGGAGGTAAGCCGAAAGGAGCTCGACGCTTGCGTCAGCGCGAATTTGGAGCAGCCGTTCCTAACTATCCACCTAGCTGGTCCGCTGCTTGACAACGAAGGCAAGCAGACGGGCATTCTCATGATCATGGAAGCCGACGATATCGAGGTGGTGCGTTCCTTCGTCGCGAATAGCCGCTTTCAAAAGGCGGGTCTCTACGAGTCGGTCCGCATCGATCGCTTCGACCCCGAAGTCGGCACTATTTGAAGCTCTGGCCAGCTATCACGATGAAAGATGATCAGTGGCGAGCAGCATACTCACCCAATCGAACGCCCGGAGGGCTCAAGCTATCACGCTGCTCGTGGCGGGCGCCTTTTTCATGGAAATGCTTGACGGAACGGTCATTGCCACCGCTCTCCCGCAGATAGGGCGCTCGTTCGGGGTCAGCGCAGTCACACTTAATATTGCAATGACCGCTTACCTGCTCGCGCTCGCCGTGTTCATCCCTATCTCGGGCTGGGCGGCTGATCGCTTTGGCCCGAGAACGGTGTTCGCTGGAGCGATCGGTGTTTTCACCTTTTCGTCCGTGCTTTGCGGGTTAAGCCAAGGCGTGTGGAGTCTTACCGGCGCACGCCTGCTCCAGGGGGTCGGCGGCGCCGCAATGGTCCCGGTGGGACGGTTGATTGTCCTTAGGATCACAGAAAAGAAGAACCTCGTTTCTGCCATGAGCATCATCGTCTGGCCCGGCCTGATTGCGCCGGTCTTGGCGCCACCGCTTGGTGGCTTCATCGTGGTCCATGCCTCGTGGCCCTGGATCTTTTTCCTCAATGTTCCGCTCGGGCTGGTCGCAATCGCGTTGACGATGGCGATCGTGCCGAATGACAAGCTCACTACCTCCCCCCGCCCGCTCGACTTTACCGGCTTTCTCCTGAGCGGCGGAGCGCTGGCATCCATTGTCTATGGTGCCGATTTGTTCGGAAACGGTCATCGTGGTGCGGTGGAGGGCTTGATTCTGCTCGGCATTGGTTTGGCGCTTGGCTCTCTCAGTGTGCGCCACTTCCGCTGCCACCCATCGCCGTTGCTTGATCTCTCCCCCATAAAGATACCAACCTTTGCTGTAGTCCTGTGGGGTGGATCCTTACTGCGCATCGCAATCGGGGCTTTGCCTTTTTTGTTACCGTTGCTGTTCCAGCTGGTTTTCCGACTTAGCCCGCTGCAATCGGGAGGGCTCCTCTTGTTCCTCTTCGCCGGTAACCTTGCAATGAAACTGGTGACGACGGAAATACTTCGGCGCTTTGGCTTTCGCCGAGTGATGGTCGTCAACGGCCTCCTCGCCGCGATATCCGTCGCAATGTGCGGCTTGCTGACTCGCCAAACCGCGTACTGGCACATGGCCGTGCTGCTGTTCGCCAGCGGTGCCTTCCGATCGATGCAGTTTACGACGCTCGCGACGATCCAGTTCGCTGACGTGCCAAAGGAGCGCATGGGCAATGCCAGCACGCTTGCCGCCATGCTCCAGCAGCTTACGCTGGGTCTCGGGGTCGCATGTGGCGCTTTCCTCCTAAATGCCGGCAGCTTGTTGCACGGCCACTCCGCGGGCGTGCCCGGCCAAGCCGAGTTCCGGGTTGCCTTCTTTGCGCTCGCTACCATAGCGCTCTTAGGGCTAATCGACTCCGCAATGCTCGATACTGACGCTGGTCGCACCGTCAGCGGTCACGTCCGTTGAGCAGTGACTGCAGTCATGGCTCCGGCATCAGCCCGACCGTTGCTGAGTTGGAACGCTGCGTTCCAGCTGGGTTCAGTGAACAATCCAGGTAGCCGATCGTATTATTGAAGCTGGTGATGTTGCCTTGCAGCGCCGATCGGCCTGATAGATTTCAGCTCGGTCGCGGTGTGAGAGCTCGAGTAGTAGCTAATCAGTCTATCAAAACATTGCTTTCTTTACACAACCAAGGAGACAACACATGGCTCATCTGGCCGACTATCCGTTCTCTGTTCGTGTCCCTCTTCCGACAGACGAGGAACTCGGTCCGGATAATGCCTCGTATCTTGAGGGGTACGCTCATGACTACAAGGACGGTCGGATGATGATGGGTGCCGGATCGGTCGGTCGGCCGATGATCGAACTCGCCGCTTCTATCTTCCGGGTTGAAGGAGTGGATCCGAAAATACGGGAGTTCATCACCCTCCGCGTGTGCAAGCTAGTCGGAGGCGTCAACCCGTGGGGTCCAAACCTTCGCATGCTTCAGAATCTGAACGCGACTCCCGAGGAGATCGAAGGCATCCAGAACGATGGTCCGGTGACCGGCGTCAGTGCCGAAGCTGCCCTGATAATGACGGCATGCGATGAGGTCACCCTTCAAGGCGCCGTGCAGGACCCAACACTTGCCAAGATGTTGAAGCAATATGATGCTCAGGTCGTTCGCGCGTATATCGCGGTGATCTGCTGGTACAATTTGTTCAATCGATATCTCACGAGCACGCGGGTGCCAACTGAGAGTGAAGCGGACATCGACAAGAAAGTTGGGACCCAGACCCAGCCCGGTTAGTTCAAGGACGATTGAACACCGCGATTACCCGCTCCTCCAGAGTCATTTCTAGTACTCCATAGCCAACTGCGCATGACCGTCCAGCGCTCTTAAGAACAAACCTCCAAGCGCGCTTCGGTCATGTGCAGTTCGTCTACAAACAACTGCTTGGTCATTACCCGGGCGCTCGGTTAGCTGAGTGGACCGCCGATCTTCCCTGCGAGTTCGAGAGGTGACGAGAATGACTGAAC
>CAXSDY010000009.1:0-19388 GCA_964235835.1 uncultured Sphingomonadaceae bacterium
ACACGTCGCTGCGACCGTCACCGTTGAAATCATTCTCGGCCGTCCCGCGGATCTGTGCCGGTAGCCCTGGACGCGCCGGCGCGCTCGAAACCGCCGCCTCGGGGATCGCCGCCACCCCGAACAGGAACTGCGCGGCGTTCACTGTGCCGACGGCGACGTTGCGCAGGACCAGCCGGTCGCTGCCATCGAAGGTGACGACCGTGTCGGAGCCCTGCTGGTCGAGGCTGGTCCACGCCGCATAGCCGCGCACCTCGATGCGGTCGCCCTCTTGCGGGCTGAAGTCGGCGATCGTGTCGATTCCGAAGCCGGGCTCGAAGCGGAAACGATCGGCGCCCTCGCCGCCGGTCAGCAGATCGTCCTGCGGTCCGCCTGAGAGAAAGTCGTCGCCGGCGCCGCCCACCAGCCACTGGTGACCCACCCCCGTCAGCAGGCGGTCGTCGCCTTCCCCGCCCTTCACCGTGCCGCCGAACGTGCCCGATCGGCCATCGAACAGGTCGGCCCCGCCGCCGAGCGTCACGTTGCCGGCGATCTCGCCCGTGTCGACCAAGATAATCGCTTGCCGGTCGGAGGCATCGCTGCTGGCCAGTTCGACCGTTCCGGCGAGCACGCCGCTGTTGTAGATAGCGAGCGGGCTGGCCGACGACGGCGGGGCGGCTCCCGCGACGCGGCCCAGTGCGACGGCTGCGCTGATCGTCCCGCTGTTCCACAGGGTCGTCGCGCTCGCCAGTGCGACGCCGACGGCCCGCCCGCCCGCAATGACGGTGACAGTGCCGCTGTTCACGACGCCGGCGACATTGGAGATACCCGTCGCGTCGCCGGCCATGCTCTGGACCGCGATCAGCCCGTCGTTCCACAGGCGGCTCACGCCCGCGACACCGGCGGCGTTGGCGGTGGCGCTGCTCAGCCGGACCTCGCCGCTTGCGAGGTTGACCACCTCCGCGCCTCCTCGCCACGGGCTGTCCGGCACGCCCTCCACCGCACTCACGGCAGATCGCAGGCTCGAATCCTCGACCTCGAGCCGGCCGCCGTTGAACAACCGCGGCGTGGCTCCGGTCGAGGCCAGGAGCATGGCGGTGGCGTGCGCCGCTCCGCCGAAGTCGATCGTCTCCGGACCGGACGAGCTTAACGTGACGCCGCCGCGGATGACGAAATCCTCGTCGTCGACGAGCACCGCCTGGTCGGCGATCAGGACCGGCGGGTCGAGCGGGGTGGGATCGAACGACAGCGCCTGCTGGACCGTCCCCAGGCGCGCATTGGCAAAGCGGACCCGATCCTCGCCGAACAGCGTGAGAACCACGTCATCGCCGGTCTGGAGCAGCGATTGCGCGCCGGCGTAGCCGTAGACGCGCAGGCTGTCGCCCGCGCCGAAATCGGTGATCACGTCGGCGCCGTCGCCGACCTGATAGAGGAAGCGGTCGTTGCCGCCGCCGCCGGTCAGCACGTCGCCGCCACCATCGCCGCGCAACAGGTCGTCGCCGGTCCCGCCAACAATGCGGTCGTCGCCGCCAAGGCCGCGCAGGCCGGTTCCGCCCGGCCCGCCGCTCAGCACGTCGTCGAACCGCGACCCGATCACGTCCTCGAAGCCGCGCACGGCGTCCCACGCGCCGCCGTCGAACGCCCCGCCGGCGACGAGGTCGACGTGAACCCCGGTCAGCGACTCCGCATAGGACAGCACGTCGTGGCCTGGCCCGCCGTCGAGCTGGTCGCGGCCCCAGCCGCCTTCCAGCGTGTCGTCCCCTGCTCCGCCCGACAAAACATCATCGCCCCCGTCGCCGAACAGGCTATCGTCGCCCGGTCCGCCGATCAGCTCGTCGTCGCCCGCGCCGCCCTCGACGCTGCCGTCATGCGTGCCGCTGCTGCCGTCATAGCGGTCATCTCCAGCGCCGAGCAGGGTGCGGCCGTCCATCGACCCGCTGTTGTCGACACGATCATCGCCAAAGCCGAGCAGGACATTGCCGTGGATCGACCCGCTGTTGACCAGCTGGTCGGCGATCAGGGCGGTGGTTGCGCTGTCGGAAACGAGAATGGCGATGTCGGCATCGATGGTGCCGCTGTTGAGGATGCGGAGAACACCGCCGGCGGAGGCTTGCGTCTCGCCCTGGAACAGGCCGATGCTCGGGCCGGCGGAGCTTGCGTCCGTCGCGGCGAGGATCTGGCCGCTGTTGGTGAAGTGCGATCCGGTGGTGACGTCCCAATGCACGCCTTCCGCCACGCTGCCGCCCCGAACCGAGATCGAGCCGCTGTTCTGGAACGGGCTGGACAGGTGGGCGAGCAGCCCGAACGCCCGCCCCGGACCACTGACCTCGATCCGCCCCTCGTTACAGAAGGCGATCGGCTGGCCGGGCGCATAGACTCCGGTCACCAGCGCGCCGTCGCCCGCCCACTCGCCCGCCACGACGAAATGGCCGTCGCTGGCATTGTCGAACAAGCCGCTCGAACTGGCTCCCGCCGCGGCGCCTACCGCGAAGCCGTGCAGCCGGCCGGGCGTCTGCGCGCCGGCTCTCACCGTGACGCTGCCGTGATTGACGAAGCGGGCGGTGCCTGTGGAACTCAGATAGAGGTAGCCGGGCCGGTCGGAGCCGGACGAGCCATCGACGGCGGCGATCGCCGGATCGTCCACGACGACCGTCTCGCCCGGCGCGACGACGATGTCCGCATCGACGATGCGCGCGGCATCCCGAGAAGTCGTCAAACCCGGCGCCACCACGTCCCCCGCACGAGACGCGGGCCGCACGGCGCGGCCCGCCGGCTCAGGACCCTAGCGCAGCACGGATCGGAACGGCCGGACGGCCGCCGAGATCGATGCAAGCTTTGGTAACCGACCCAAGGCCGCCGCGGAAAGGCCACTGGCCTGACAACTCGAAACCGAAGACTAGCAGGCTGCGCGCCGTGCGCAATGGCGATGTCGGCGGTCTCAGCGGCCTCCGCGCGCGGGCCGGATCGCGAGCGCCAGATCGGTCGCGACCGCTCCCGCCGGGATGGCGAGCACGCCCTTGGATGGGAGGTCGGACCGCTCGCCGACCACCCGCCCCGCCACGGTGTCGAACAGCGCCACGTCGTAGCTTCCGGGTTCCAGGCCGGGCACCTCGACCCGCACGTCAAGCGGCGCGGCATCTTGTCGCACGGTGCCGAGCACCGACCGCGTATCGGTGCGCAGCAACCAGACGATCGCCTGCCGACGATCGCCGCAACCGAACGCAGTCAGCTTGGCGTTGGAAAGCGCGATCTCCTCGTTGAGGTTGCCCCGCCGGAACCGCGTCCAGTCGATCAGCGGCAGGAACGCGGCAAGCGCGCGCTGCGCCGATCGCATTCCGTGGGTCAGGCAATGCGGATGGCGGTTGGGCCAGCGCATGCCGCCGCCTGCCCCGCCACTCGCCAGATGGGCCCACTGGATAAGGCGGAAATATTCGTCGTCGAACGCCTCGGGCAGGCTGCGCTTTTTATCCTTGAAGCGATGGATCGGGCCATGTTCGGAATCGAACACCGGCCGCAGGTCGCCCGCGTCCTGCACCGCCGCCCGCGTCAGCCGCCCGACCGCCCGTGCCGGCGCGACGGTATCCCTGGGGTCGTCGATGGTTCGCGTTTCGTAGAGGTGCGTGTTGGCGAAATCGAGCGCCGGATGGCGGAAAATCGGCTCGGCCAGTTCGGGATGCTTGAGCAGCTCGGGCCCGAAGATCGACACCGTCTGCAGGTTCGCGCGTCCGAAGCGCTCCTGTTCGCGCGCCCGCAGCCACGGGCCGATGTCGTCGATGAACGGGCCGACGGCCGCTGGATCGTCGCCGCCGTGGGCGGGATGGATTTCGTTCCACAGGTCCCACGCGAACAGCGCCGGGCTGCCGCCCCAGCGGTCGGACGCGAACGCCAGCCGCTGCTTGATGAGGTCGCGTGTCCCTGGGCAGGTGAGCAGCTGGCCCCGCCCGGCGCAAGGTCCGCCGTTGCGGCGATTGTAGGGGTGATCGCGCCAGCGGACCCACATGAAGAAGGTGTCGTAAGGGGTCAGGAGGACGCGCAGGCCGACCTTTTCCAGCAGCAGGAACAGATCGTCCCACAGCTGTACCATGTTCGGCACGAAGCGGCGGGCGGGTTTCTCGAGATAGCGGTGCTGCCCCTGGCAATATTCCAACATCAACCGCAGGCAGGTGACCCCGTGATCCTTGAGGTGCCGCAAATGCCGCTCGACGCCGGCGAGGTCGCGGCGCCGGAAGAGGCCGGCGAGTTCGGGCCAGTTGATCGCGTCGTTCTGCCCGATCGGGGTCCACGGCTTGCCGGCTTCCGTCATGAAATAAGGCGCGTCGGGACAGCGCACGATGCGCGGCATGGTCGCGCCTGCCGCGATGATGGACGGGCTCTCCGGCCCGGGCGACAGCTTCACGGCTCGATCCGAAAGAGCAGCACCGCCCGCGGGAAGGTGCGTGGCCGGGCCGGGCTGGGCGGCGAACATCGCGCGGGGCTTGGGAGACGGAGGGAACCCATGAAGCGGCGACCATGCCGTCGCGCACACCGGCGACGCAACGCCGAACCGACTAACCTATCAATGCTCCAGCCCGGTTTCGGCGGGCGGAGGAGACCGGTGCGTGCTTCTCAGCGAAGGCTGTGACCCATCCGCGTGGTCCGCCGTCCGGCTCTCGGCGCGCTTCAACTCGTATTGCCGCGCTGCCCATGGCAACCAGTGGTCAGTCGATCGTGCGAGACAGCGAGCTACCGGCCTTCTTCATCCTCGTTGGTACTCCTACGAAGACCTACATTGTGCAGGCGGACCTTCGGGCGGAGGGAAGGGACAATCTGGTCATTTCGAGATCGGGCGGCCGCAACCGTGCCCCCGTTCGCCGGTGAACGCGCAGAACATCGTTCCGCGAAGGTGATTGAGATTAGGCGACCCCGCGCGAGCCGGGCGGCGACTACGCCCCCTAAACCCGGACGTCGCCGGCATCATCACCGCCAATGGCGAGGTGTCGGAGTGGAAGCTCGGGCATAGCCGAAGACCGATCCCCGCGCCGGCAGTCCATCCAAGCGGCGCGACGGCAATCGGCCACACTGTTCGGCGATCCACCGCTTGCACGAGCTAGCCACCCTTGCAGCCGGCAGCATCGCGGGTGCGAACCATAATGGTGCAGGGTGAGCCATGCCCAGCGCTCGTACAGCAACGGCGGAAGGCTAAACGGGGAACCCGATGCTCTCGCACAAGATCGGCTAGCAAGAACACCCCAGCCGGTGGGATAAGCCGCGGAACCAAGGGGGAGCCGGCCCGGATTGCGACGTCGCGAGAAGAAACCCGGTCTTCTGAACGATGCTCTCCGGCGCTGCGGAGCTGCTGCCTGGCAGGCCACTAGCGTTGGTGCGCCAGTTAACTCCCAAGTCGCCGAAGTCACGCTCCAGCCGCCGGCAAGCTCTGAGTTGACCGCCGTGACCGCACGTCGGAGCGGTGTCATGTCCTTAGGGGCGCGGTCCCCCAACTGTTTAGGGTTCGTTGCTCATGGGGCCACACGCCGACTGCCCGATCAGGTGCAACGATCTCCAGCTCTGCGGAAACTTCAAGCCAGTTACCGTCAAGATCGTGAATAAACAGGAACAGGTTGTTTCCCGGCCCGTGTCGCCCCGGACCCCATTCGACCTTTACGTGCTCGCTCGCGAAATGATCGCCCCAGTCCCGAATGAGTCCCCACTCGCCCGCTTCATAGCAGTGATGGTCGAAGCGGTTGCTTGAAGCCTGGAACACAGCGAAGCTGTGGTGCTCGTCGCTGCACCTCAGGAACGCTGTTCGCAGGTGGCCCTGATCATCGAGAACATTGTCGGAGAGCTTGAACCCGAGCACAGTTTGGTAGAAGTGTGATAGTTGTTCAGCGTTCCGGCTAGCCACCACGACGTGCTGCAACCGCGCGGTAAGATGCTGGCTCTCATCCAAGTCGCTTGGACGCCCGAGGCCGAATAGCAGGCGCTGCTTGTCCGGATCGTCTAGCACGACGACGCCGGGCGCAAACAACTCCGTACCGCCCGGCCATTCCTCAAATGGCCAAGATGCGTCGCGCAGACGAGCCTTGAGTCTTTCAAGTACTTCGGCATCCTCAACGGCGAAGCCTGCAAAGGCGAGGTTATTGGCGCTGCCCGGAACGAAATAAGTACGACGGCCGGGTGCTTCCCCCAAAATACCGGATTCAGTGTCTCGCAACTTCAAGCCCATCACCCGCTGATGGAACGCCGCGAGTGCGGATGGATCGGGTGAGGCGAGCGCTAGGTGGTGCAACCGGGCCGCAAGGGGCTGAGCGACGGTGTTCATAAGTTCGCCTGTCCTGTCAAAATAGAGCAGACACTAAGGTGGTGCCACGGGATCGTGAAGCGTACCATCTTCCCGGCGCAGGTGACTGGCTGAACGTATCGACGCCCTGAGACGCAGCATCGGCGACTAACTCGCGCGGCAAACTGCGGCGGCTTGATTTAGGACTCATCAGCCACGCCGTTGACCAACAGGCCCACGCCCGAAATGTCCACCTCAACCGTGTCGCCGGGCTTGAGAAACAGTTGCGGCTCGCGCTTGAAGCCGACTCCGCCCGGGGTTCCCGTCGCGATTACGTCACCAGGCGCTAGTGGGGTGAAAGCGGAGCAATACTCGATCAGGGTGGGCAGGTCGAAGATCAGCTGATCGAGCCCGGCAGATTGAACGGTCTGTCCGTTGACTCTCGTTTCGAGCTGCAACTCGCGATAGTCCGTGATCTCGTCGACAGTTACCAGCGCGGGTCCGAGCACTCCCGTGTTGGGGAAATTCTTGCCCGGCGTGAACTGGCTCGTGTGCCGCTGCCAGTCCCGGACGGTCGCGTCATTGTAACATGCATACCCTGCGACATGAGCCATTGCGTTCTCACGCGTAATGTAGCGGCCGCCTCGTCCGATCACGACGGCGAGTTCACCTTCGTAATCAAGGGCGGTCGACACGTGAGGGCGAAGGATCGGGGCGCGATGGCCGATCTGCGTATCGGCGAAACGAGTAAAAACAGCAGGATGGCCAGTAGCGTCGCGCCCCGTTTCGCGTCGATGCGTCTCGTAGTTGAGCCCGATGCAAAGAATTTTGGTCGGGTTGGGAATGACCGGTAGCCATTCCAAGGAATGCAGCGCCAGTTGAGGTGAACTCGCGATGGCGGCAGCAACCTCATCCAGTGCGTTGGCTACAAGCACCGAGCGAATATCGACATAATGATCGCGCAGTGTTGTTCCGACATCGGCGACCTTATCGTCCAATATAGCGCCCCAACTGAGGCGTCCCTCATGCTTGAATGTGGCAAGCTTCATGCAAATTCTCCTGAACACACACACGACGTCAGACCGACCCAGAGAAACACCTAGACTGATTCGGCTGCACGCAATCTAAAATACCGCTATTTGGCGCACCCAATCCCCGATGCTTGGACAGGCACGCACTCAAGCGTTGGTAACCACTGGCGCTCTGATCTCTTTTCCCTATCCGGACATTGGCGATCCAGCTTACACCAGCCGCCACTTTCACCGGCACCGGTCGGTCCTGAGTCCAGCGAATGTGTAGATCGCGCAGGCTGCAACCGCGCTACCAAACGCGGATAAGCCGAAGATCGCCGTACTTGATGCACCCGCTGACAGCAAGGCGCCGCCGACCGCCGGTGCGGCCACTGCGCCCATTCGACCCGCTATTCCCGCAGCCCCCAAACCACTTGTCCTGATCCCCGTCGGATAAAATGCGGCGGCGATCCCGAGGATCACAGCTTGGCCGCCCCCCAAGGAGATTCCTATCACAAAGCTCGCGAGGACCGTCGACATCAGCACGCCGTTTACAAGCAGTGCCGAACCAAGACATAAAAGAACGGCACCACCATAAGCAATGGACAATACGTTCTTCGCTCCGAGGCGATCACACAGGCGCCCAAGCAAGAGCCCGCCGATGATACCGCCAAGGTTCAGGGCTACCGACGGAACTACCGAAGCCCGTATCGAAGCCCCCGCTCGTGTCACGATCACCGGCAGCCAGGAAAGAAGGGTGAACAACGCAAGCGCGTTTGCGAAGAACAGCAACCACAGCAGCAACGTGCCCGCTCTATGCTCGTGAGCCAAAAGCAATTTGGCGTCAGTCGTCCAGTGCGCGGCCTCAGCCGTCGGAATGTCGGCCTTGATCGGCAAATCGTCCAAACCCATCCGCTTGAGATAGGTGAGGATGCGCCTCTCGAGTTTAGCACCTGCGTCGCCCGAGACAATTTCTGCCTGCCGTTCAGCAAGGAACACTATAGACTCGGGAAGCGCAAGGTAGAGCACCACGCTAATTAGCAAAGGAAGCACACCACCGATAAAGAACACAGCGCGCCAGCCATGCGTAGGCAGAACCGCGAACGCCACAAGTCCCCCGGCCAACGCACCAATGGGGAAGCCCGAAAACATCGTACCGATGATAAGCAAGCGGGAACGCTGCGGTGCGTATTCAGCCGACATGGCCACGATGTTGGGAATAAGCGCGCCCAAGGGTATTCCCACCAGCAGGCGCAAGAGCATCAACTGTCCGGGCGCGGTCACAAACGCGCAGGCCAGAGTTCCCAGCCCCATCCCGGCAACCGAGGCTACGATCACCGGACGTCTGCCCAAAAGCATCGAGACGGGCCCTTGAATCAGCGTTCCAATCACGACGCCAATCAGTCCGACCGACAGGGTAACCCCGAACTGACCCGTGCTCAACCTCATCTCGCGCATGACGGCAGGTCCGAGAAACGCAATCGATTGTTGATCGAAGCCATCGAGCATTGCGCATACCCAGCAGGCGAGAAACGTGCCATATTGCAAGGCCGTTAGCCCACCTGCGTCGATCGCAGTCTGCAGGGGCGTTCGATTGCTGCCGTGCATGAATTGATCCTTTGTTGGCTCCAGTTACCAAGCCAGCGAGGTGATCAGGCCGGCAGAGCGAGGCCCACGCCCAGTGCCTGGATCAGCGTCAGCTCGTCGGCGATGAACCAGCCCTCGGCAAGCTTGCCGTCGACGAAGCGCATCATGCCCGCTTCCTCGATATCGATTGCATTGCCGGTCGCTGGCAAGCCCATGAACGGGCCTTTGTGCGTGGCCGTTAGCCGCCAGCGCGCCGCCACCCAGTCGCCCTTCGCAAATATGTGGACGATCGAGTGTTTGAGGTCGGGAAAGGCCGCTCGCAGGATTGGCAGGCTGCGCTGCATGCGTTCAACCGGTCCCAGGTCGTGCGCGACGGGCGGTCCGGCTTTTGCGGGGCTGCGCGCGAACCCGATGGACGCAAAGCCGACCCGATGCGTGACCGAATCCGCAGCGATAACTTCAGGGGCAAGCGATACATTCCCCGTATTGATCATCTCCTCGTGAATGCGCCGGAACGCGGAAATATTCGCCTGTTCTTCAGTCGTTTGTTCCATGCGCAGTGTCCATCCTAGCGGTCCAAGAGTGAGGGATCGTTACGCGTTCTGGAGAACGCGAACGGGTTCGGCAAATTGCGGCATCACCTTTTCGACGAAGAGGTCAAACGAACGTCGCGAGACGGCGGTGTCGACGAACCCATAATCAAAGTGCAGTGCAAGGTGCCGGATGCCGGCGTCTTCGTACCGCCGCACATCGTCGGCGAAAGTCTGGGGCGACCCAAGGATGGTCCCGCCTTCAATGAAGGCCCGTTTGAACTCCGAGCCACCGGCCGGCCCGCCAATGCCGGTGATCTTCAACCTTTGTTCGTCGGTGAACGCCGCCGCCGACAACTTACCGATTGCTGCTAGCGGTGCCTGAATCAGCGCGTTCGCCTCCTCGTCGGTATCTCCCAGCATGACTGTCTTCGTGATCGCCGACCAATCGAGCGCAAACTCGATCGCTTCTGCAGAATGCCCGGCAGCCACCAGCGCGGCGCGATACCCATCCATGATCTTGCGGCAGGCCTCGGGACCTACGCGCCCGAATACGAGCGGGTGGCCGGCTTCGCCCGCTGCACTCCAAGTCCGCTCGCTAAGTCCGGCCATGGCGAGCCGCGGCCCTGCGGGCGTGAAAGGGGCAGGCATGATGCGACCACCCATAACGCCTCTATCATGGGTGGTCTTGTATTCGAGCGGAGGATCCCCCTGCTTGTGATCCCAAGCCCGCTCTGCCACCTCCATAACTTCTGCGAGCAGCTGCGCCTTCATGTCCGGGTCACGGCCGAGCCCGCTGAACTCGAGCGGCGCGCCGCCGCTTCCGATTGCAACGAGCAGCCTTCCGCTCAGGAGCTGGTCTAACAGGTTTAATCGTTCCACCAGATTCATCGGGTTATGAAGCGGTGCCACTGCGACGGTTAGGATGACCCACGCCTGCTTCATTTGACCAGCGAGATACGCTCCAAAAATGAACGGGTCACAATACGTATTGTAATTGCTGAAATGGTGTTCAGTCAGGAAAATCCCGGCAAATCCGGCTGCATCTGCCAACCTTGACATACGCGTTATCTCGGTGATGATCCTGTTATCGTCCTGCGGTCCATGCGTTTGCGGGTTGAGATAGAGACTGAAGCGCATCTTTTGGTCCTTTCAAGAGGTGAAGGGCGGCGGCAAGGCCAGGGTTCAGCTAAGGCTGGGGCCGCCAGCGATCTGCAGGAACGAGCGGACGGTCGTCCACTGCCGCGGGAAATGCTTTGGTGGTGAGATCGCCGATGCCGCGCGCTCCCACGTGGAAATCGGAGTCGCCTTCCCAGAACGAGGGGGTAGCGGGGACTGATGACATCCAGTCCCAAATCACTTGTCGGTGCGAGATCGCCCAGCGCCCATGCTTGTGCTCAACGCAATCGAGCGCGCGCGAGGCGACGATTTCGTCCCAGTCGCCGTCGGCGTCCCGACGCCTTCGAACCACCCGTATGTAGCTTTCCACGTCGGCCTGGTTCTCGCGGATGCTGCAGGTGATGTTGGAAAGCTGATGCTGAACGCGCGATATCGGCGTATCCCGCGCCCCGCCAAGCGCCGCGAGCCTGTCGCAGAAGCCTTGCGCGGGGCCGGAGTAATAGCCCATTTCGATGTGAGCGTCAGGGTGATAGGTCGAGCGTAAGTTCGCGATATCACCACGATCCGTGGACCGGCAGCCTAGCAGCAGAACAGCGATAATCTCCCGCTCCACTAGAAGTGCCTCGATCGAGTCCTCGCGCGCCCAGTTCATTCGCCAGATCCTTTGATCACACGAACTTCCCTTCAGAACCGCGAGCTGATGTCGATGCCGACGGACCGCGGCGCGTTGATGAAGCCGTTCTCACTTGTCCCGCCGCCGGGAAACGGCGTTCCTGTGACCCCCGATGGACCAAACGTCTGAATGATCGAGTTCGTAATGTGCCGCTCGTTCGTAAGGTTGCGGACCCATACCCCAAAGCGCCACTGGCTGCTTGCGGGGGACCAGGTGAGCTGGCCATCGACGTCGGTGTAGGGACGCGACTCGCCATACGGACGATCGTTATTCGGCAGGTAAAAATACCGACCAAATGACGAGGCCTGGACGCTTGGCTCTACGACGCCCGCCCTTCCAAGGTCGAGTTTGTAGTTAATCGTCGCCGACAGCTGGACTTGCGGAGAGCGAGGCAACCGATGCCCAGAAAACTCGCAGACAAGGGCGGGCGAGAGGGTCGAACTGAAGCACTGACCCGCCGCAGCCGCTGCCCCTAAGGTAGCAAAGTTAACGCGGAAGTCCTTGTACTTTGCATCGAGTAACGCGAGGCTCCCGCTGAGCCGCAGGCCAGGAACTCCGCTCGGCGCGAACGCCACTTCGAGATCTGCCCCCTTGATGGTCGCGGAGGCTGCGTTGAAGATGGCGCGTACGCCTGGCTGGGGTGTCAGCGCCACTTGGAGGCCCGAGTATTGATAGTAGAATGCGGACAGGTTTAGCCTCAGTTGGCGATCGAACAGGGTGTTCTTCGATCCCAGCTCGTAAGCCGTGATCTTCTCGGGTCCAAAGCTGGGATCGAGCGTCCCGGCAGCCGACGTTGCGAACCCGCCGGACTTGTTTCCGGTCGAGTACGATGCGTAGACAAAGTTTGCGTCAGTGAGTTTATATTGAATGTCGGCGCGAGGGTTGGCGTAGCTGAAGGTTCGGCGTGTATCGTACTGTGGAGTGAATGCCGGTCGCGGTGAAATGTCGTTTGAAGAGACCACGGTGGTGACCAGCACGCCACCATTCCGGACGAAGTTCTTCTTTTCGTGACTGTAGCGAAGGCCCGCGCTCACTGTTAACCGCGGTGTCATGTCGTAACCTATGTTTGCATAAGCCGCGTAGCTGTTGGTCTTGATGAAGGCGGTGTTAGCGATGATCAGGCTACGAGTGTCAGTCTGGAATTGCTGCAACGTTATGTCGGCGCTGGAATTCTCGTGAAAGTAATAAACGCCCACGATCCACTTCAGCTTTGTGTCCCCGTGTGACGACAGGTTGAGCTCCTGCGTGAATTGCTTCGCCCTGGTTTTTTGCGCAAACCGGAGCAAGCGCACATCCGTATAATCGATGTCGTTGAAAAGGTTGACCGTAAGATCACGATACGCCGTGATCGATTTCAAGTCTGCGGCGCCAAGGCGCACCGCCGTTGTAAGACCAACGCCGCCGCCGTGAGCGCGTTGAAAAGCCCCCTTTTGGTCGGTAAAGATAAGGTCGCAGTTGATCGGGCACGACGCCAAACCGTATCGTGAGCCGACCGGCGAAAGCACACGTTGCAAGGTAGGGATGAGAAATTTGCTGTAGTCAGCTCTCAGGTCGAAGGTGAAATTTGTACTTGGAACAAAGCGAACCCCCGCGTCGATGGTTGTCGAATTCTCAGGATTTGCCCGTCGGCCAGTGTCAGCGAAACGCTGGTCGCCGTCCGTACGGCGGTGTGATGCCCCGATCTTGAGGAAGAGACTGTCGGTGATCGGACCGTTCAAGGCCCCACGGAGAACTAGTTCGTTCCGGCTGCCGTATCGAACACCGAAACTTGCCGACGGCACAGCGTTGGGCAGGGCTGTAATGATATTAATCGCACCCCCGGTATTGTTCCTTCCGAACAAGGTACCTTGCGGCCCGCGCAACACCTCAATCCGCTCAATGTCCGAGAACTGGAAGAGTGCGCCTTGCGGCCGGGCGATGTAAACGCCGTCGAGATAGATCGCCACGGGTGAATCGCCGCCTATCCCTTGGATCCCGGACGAAATCCCACGGAGAGCGATTGGGTTTTCCTGTCCGGCATTCGCGCTCACGATCAGCGAAGGCGTGAGTTGCTGAAGGTCTTTGAGTCCTTGAACCTGAGCGTTGCGAAGCGCGTCGGCGGACAATGCGCTGATGGCGAGCGGCGTGGTTTGAACATTGGTAGTACGCTTGGTTGCCGTAACGACGATTTCCGGCAGCGCTTCTCCATCTGCATGTCCGGCTTGAGCGGTCGGCCCAGCAGCGGCCTGGGCGCTAACGACGCCCGCGTAGCTCAGACACGTTATCGCGAGCGTCGCCTGGCTCACTCCGAAAAACGCGCTTAATTTCAAAAGTGTCATTGCTCACTCCCCCGCATCCGAGTCCCGGACGATCATGCCTTCTGTGGGCAGACGTTAGGAATGAACTTAGCCGAGTCGTACCGGAAACAAAGTAGCCAATCCGGGACAGCTTGTTCCACCGGCGGAACAGCGAGACGTTTCCGTTTCGAGAGCGCCTAGACTAGAACGGGCAACGAACCCGCGCGCGGATCTTGCGCACACGACCCGCTGCTGCCCGCACAACCCGTGAGCTAGGACGAATATCTATGACAACTATCATTGGACTTGCTGGTTCGCTGCGCCGAGCATCGCTCAATTCGGCAATGTTGCGCGCCACCGCCGCCTTGGCTCCGGCAGACCTCGCCTTGAAAATTGTCTCTCTTGCGGAATTCCCAATCTATAACGAAGATGAGCGCGAGCGGGAGGGCCTGCCTCCCGCCGCCGTGGAACTGAAGGAACTGATCGCCGCCGCAGATGGTATCCTCGTCGCCTCGCCTGAATACAATAATTCAATCCCCGGTATGCTCAAGAATGCGGTCGACTGGCTTTCGGTACCGGTGCAGGACATCGGTCGCGTTTTCGGCGGGAAGACGATTGCTCTCATGGGCGTTTCCTCAGGACCTGGTGGAACCGCGATGTCGCAGGCAGCATGGCTCCCCATCATCAGGGCTCTGACGCTGGTGCCTTGGTTCGGGATGAGGTCACCGCAGATCGGCCGAGGGCATAGCGTGATCGACAACCAAGGAAACATCACAGACCCGGTTCTCGAACAACAGCTTCGCTCATTCATCACCGGATTCGGTGCTTTTACCCGTGCAACGGGTTCCAGGCCGGCACCCTGAGGCGCTCGATATCATGCGTCCGTCGACCCGCTGATCTGCCTGATAACGAAATCCAGGAAAACCTTGGTCTTGGCCGGTTGGAGCCGCGT
Source organism: uncultured Sphingomonadaceae bacterium (assembly GCA_964235835.1). Taxonomy (GTDB): domain Bacteria; phylum Pseudomonadota; class Alphaproteobacteria; order Sphingomonadales; family Sphingomonadaceae; genus Sphingomicrobium. Next base: position 14,380 of record CAXSDY010000009.1, read on the forward strand.
GGCGGTAAGGCCATAAATGACCACTGGCGGCATGCTCCACCCGATGAGTACAGGGGCGAGAGTGCCCGAGCGCACCTCTTCGTGACAGAGATCGTCAGGGATCGAGGCGATCCCAAGCCCTTCAACCGCTAAGCGCCGCACAATCCCAATGCTATTGAGCGACAGGGCGCCACCGATCTCCACATCGACCCGCTCCTCGGCGCGCATCAGCGTCCACCGCTGCAGTTCACCTTGATTAGCAAAGCGAGTTTCGCGAATGCAATCGTGCTCAGGCAACTCGAGCGGGTTCGCAGGAGCGCCGCGTTTACGAAGATAGGCAGGCGAAGCATACAGGGAACGACGCCCGGTCCCGAGTTTACGCGACATTAGACGCGAGTCCGGTGGATTGCCGATGTAGATTGCGACATCGAAATTCTCGCTCAACGGATCAGCCCGCCGAGCGGTAAAGTCGAAATCCAGCTTTAGATCGGGGTAGGTAGCACAGAACTCGGCCAGTCCCGACACTAGGCGCATTCCGAAATCTGCTGTTGCTGCGACTCTCAAGTGGCCTCGGACGGTGACGCGGTTCGCTCGCAGATCCTCCAAGGCCATGTCGGCCTCCTCGAGAACGTGGCGGCAACGCCCATAATATTCCGCACCTTCCTCGGTCAGCTCGATCCTGTGTGTGGTGCGGGTAAGGAGGCGCAGACCTACGTCTCGCTCCAGTTCGACGATCCGCCGGGAAACCGTCGATTTGGGCAGACCCAATGCCTTGGCGGCGCGGGTGAAGCTCTTCGCCTTGGCGACTTCGACGAAAATGGCCATCGAACGCAACGTCTCCGGCTTCATCGAGTGCTGCCTTTCCTGACGCGAGCGATCTTAACGAAACACCGAACGAACGGTGGTCCGAAGCCAGCTGTGCGCGGGCATTCGATGCGTCCGCTCATGCCAAACCATCGTCACGCAAAAGGGGGCTATAGAGAAGGGCAAGGGAAGTAGTTGGAGCGGGAGCGATCGCGCGAACTCGACCGCCATGCGCTGTGACATTACAGCGATTATATCCGTTTCCGCAACAATGGACGCGATAGCTTGAGAATTTCCTGAATTAACCGCCACTTGTCGCGTCAATCCGAGATTGGCCAGCACCGTATCGACAGTGTGTTCAAGCGTGGAAATCGGGCTGGGAGTCCCCGCAACAAGGGCGTGCTCGGCGGTTGCGAACTGATCCAGCGTGACTGCGCCCGTAATCTCGGGATGCCCCAAGCGGGCAATGCAAACCGCGTTGTCTTGCAAGACCACCGAGACCCGAAGTCTGTCATTTAGATGTGTGAACCAGCCGAAAGCGATGTCGCAGTCTCCGTCGTCGAGCCACTGCATGATCTTTTCATGCTCCATTAGCTTAACAGCGATTTGGATACCCGGAGCTTCATTGCGAAGGCGCACCATTAGCTTCGGAAGCATGAGTAACGAAATGTAGTCCGACATGGCAATCACAAGCACCTGCCTGCTTGTCGAAGGTTCGAAATCCTGCACGGACATGAAAGCTTGGCTGATACTTGCAAGCCCGAGGCGGACGGGCGCAGCGATCGCGATAGCGCGGGCCGTCGGAACGAGGCGCTGCCCCGATCGCACAAGGAGGGGATCTCCAAAGATGTCGCGCAGCCGCCGGAGCGCAGTGCTCATCTGAGGCTGACTCATCGACATCCGATCTGAAGCGCGCGTCACGCTGCGTTCTGAAACAAGCGCGACCAAGCATTCAAGAAGGCGAACATCTAGCGTGCGCGGGAGGCCCATGATCCGGCCTTAGCCTCTAGCAGCGGCGATGGCGACAAAAAGTCAAGCGACCCCTGATGCGGATTGATCGTTGAGCCAATGGGACTTCGCGCTGGACCGCGAAAAAGCGTCCAGCGCCCGAAAGGCCTCACGCGATGTGGGTCGTGAGCTCCCCCAAACGGTCAATTGCTACGCGGACGTGGTCGCCGGAGCGAAGGAATGAGCCGGTTTCCGCGCCAACGCCTGCCGGCGTCCCTGTGAGGATGACGTCTCCGGGATGTAGCGTAATGCGGCTCGACAGCTGTGCAATCTGTTCAGCAATCGAGAAAATCATCTTCCCCGTGTTAGAGTCTTGCCGGAGATGATCGTTTACCCACGATTTTATCGAAAGGTTTTGCGGGTCGCCTACGAATTGCGCCGGAATCAGCTCCGGCCCCATTGGACACGATCCCTCGAAACTCTTGTGCCCAATCCAGTCGTAAGCGAATGGCGAATGCACATCCACTGGCTCACGCCGAAAATGATCACGAGCCGAAAGATCATTGGCAATCACGTAACCGGCCACGCACGCCAGCGCCGACTCCGCGCCGATGTTTCGCGCCGTGGCGCCAATGACAAGGGCGAGTTCCGCCTCCCAATCCAGTGCATTCGATGGCGACGACACTGTAGCGTCGGGTCCCACGACAGTGTGCGAGGCCTTGATAAAGTGCAACGGTTTCAAACCCACCTCGTGCGGGTTGGGTTCTGGCGGGGTGCCCAGCTTGCGCGCCATGTTCAGCATATGATCGGCGTAGTTTGCGGTGGCGCAATAGATCGCGCCAGGTACCGGCAGGGGAGCTAGCAGCATCACGTCGCTCAGCAACGACGAGGGTGCGGCAGGTTCGACCAGGGCTGAGACCAGGACGGGAAAGGCCTTCGCCCAATCGTTGATTATGCCCTTCACCGTCAGGTAGGCTTGATTACCCACAAGCATCACCGCGTCGTAGAGCAGATCGCCCACGGCGATGCCTGCACGCTGTTGCCCATGCTCGAGAAAGGTCACCAGTCGAAACTCAGGCATCTACCGTCTCCTTCATAGTGCGTTCCATTCGGATGGTGGCAAGCGAGGCCGAGAACCGCGCAGGCGAGCAATATGGCGGCCACATACGTCTCGCGGCCACAGATGACCGTTTTTGCTAGGAGTAGTGATATCGTCGGGCGAAAGCCGGTCGCGAGCGCCTCGGCCTAATGCTTTTCGGGAAGTTCGTATCGATCACCGAAGTCGAATAGGTCCTCATTCTGGAACCCAGGATAATATTGTACTTCCCACCAATTCGTATCGAGGTCCTGAAAGTAGAAACCATAAATACCATGGCGGTCTATAGCATCCTTTATTTGAAGGATGCCGACCCGTTCCTTGGCTTCTGTCAGAGCGGCATAGGCCACATCGACCTCTTCGCGTGACTGAACGTCGACGCCCCAATGGTTGAGGATGTTTGCTGGGACGAGCGCGTCCCCTACCTCAACCGCGATGATGTGGAACTTAAGCCCGCAACGGATTGCCATCGAGGTCGGAGAATGGACAACGCACTCGAGGCCGAGCACCTCCTGATAAAACTTCCGCGACTCGCGCAAGCTTCGGCACTCGAGCGTGCCGTGCGAAATAACGTACGGCTTGACGATCGAGTTCGGCTGGTTGCCGTCGACGATCGCATCGTCGATAAGTTCACGAATTGCTGTCACGTGCTGCTCCTTTCAGTCAGATACAACGCCGGCCATGTCCGCCAGGGTCAGAAACTCGTCCCCGAAGAAAAGCGCGGGATCGGCACCGCACCGCTGCGCCAGAGCCTCGCGGGCGCCACGCACCATGGCGGGAGAACCGCACGCATAAATTTCGCTGCCCGCCAGATCGGGATAATCTGCTGCCGCATGATCGGTGATGTAGCCCGTCAATCCCGACCAGTCGCATGCGTCTGAAGGCTGCGAAAGCACCGGCGTGAAGCGAATGTTATCGTTCTCCTGAGACCACTTTCTGGCTAGGTCGTACATATAAAGATCGCTGCGTCGGCGGCCGCCCCAGTAAAGATGAATCGGCCGCTGGAGCTGAATATCTCGAGCGAGAACGTGCTCCATGATGGCTTTCACGGGCGCGAATCCCGTTCCGGTTGCGAGCATGACGATGGGACGATCGGCCGTGCTCCGCAGGAAAAATGTGCCGAGCGGCAGTTCCAGCTTCAGGAGAGCGCGCTTTTTGATCTCGCTGAACAGCGCGTCGGTGAAAAGTCCACCGGGCACATGACGGATATGGAGTTCCAGATCCGTCATGCCGGCCGGGCCACACGCGTTCGCGATCGAGTAATAGCGCTCGACCCCGCCGTCGAGCAGGATGCCGACATGCTGCCCGGGCATGTATCGAACGTTCTCGTTCATTGGCAGTCGAAGTCGCATGACGATGATATCGTCGGCAACGCGCGTAATCTCGGAAATACGACAGGGAGAGCGGTGCGGCCGAACGTCGCCCGCGTTCGTGATCTCGTCAGCCTCAATCAGCAGATCGCTGCATGGACGAGCTTGGCACAGCAGCGCATAACCTTCGGCGCTTTCGCGTTCTGACAAGTACGTTGAAAGCGGCTTCTCGATATAGTCGATGTGTCCTTCAACGACTCGCGCTTTGCACATCCGGCAAAGGCCCGACCTGCAATTGTAGGAAAGCATGTAATCTGACGCTAGACCGGCCGCGAGGATGTTGCTGTCCCGGGGACATTCGAAGGTATGCCTTGAAGACTTAATGGTAATCTTGAACGTCACAATTGCCCTCCGAGTACCCGCGGCTGTTCGGGACAGCCCGACTTTCATCGCGGGACTGACGCACTAATCTACGGCGTCTAGCCCGCAGCGCTGTTCGAGTCCTCGCCGGCCGCGCTGTCGCAGGTAGGCGGCTTCGAAAGTGGAAGCCATGCCTACTTCCGTATACCACCATGCGGAATCGCGACGCCAGTTCGTGCTAGCCGACCAGCCTTACCAACGAGCCTATCCACTCATAAATCCGGCAGCGGGGCTGCCGATCGCGTAGCGCAGCGCCCGCGAACGATCCGCAGCGCACACGCTGGACAATCTGGTCCGCGTCAGCTTTCGGCTCCCGCGCCAACCGCATTCCGGGGGAGGTGCGCGGTGCCGAGGCGCCGGATCTTATCAAGCCTTGCGCACGGGCCAGGATCGGCACGATCCACGCCGGCACCGCGCTCTGCCGGCTTAAACAGCTCTTGGCCTCTGCCGAG
>CAXSDY010000009.1:19398-34286 GCA_964235835.1 uncultured Sphingomonadaceae bacterium
GAGCCCGGCGCGTCCAAAGAGCGACTCGGCGAGCAATCGAACGCCGCGGCGCGGTCATCGGGACTCGAACGGTTGAGCTGCATTTAGCCCAGTCGGTAGGTCTGGTCCGAGAAGTCGATCGTGACGGTGACGCGCCCCTCGTTGATCTGCCATCGCTCAACCTCGAACTGGGCCGCCCCGCTTAGGCAGAACGGATCGCTGGCCGCTAGCTTCTCGGCGGCGTCCATGTCCGCGACGCGGAACACAGTCATACCCACGCCTTGCCTGCCGTCCTTGGCGAAGAGGGGTCCGGAGGCGAATACCGCGCCCTGCTTCTCGAGATCGATGATCCAGCGGTAGTGGTCGAGCAGCGCCCCCGGCAGCCGATCGGGCGCGACAATTCGGCGGAACATGACGAAGAAGGACTGCTTGAGCATTGGGTGCTTGAGGCGCTCGACCTCTGCGATGGCCTCCCGGGTGGAGTTGTTCACGCAATCTCCTCCGAGGCGTTCATGGCCTCAACGACCTCGATGATGGCGGCGATATCCTGATCGTGGCGTTCCTCGCGGCGGGCAATGTCATAGACTTCGCGCACTCGCTGAAGCAGGGGGGTCGCGCCCGCAACACCACTTGCGCGTGCCAACGCGAGGGCGCGGTCCAGGTAGCCAAACATGTGCCGGAACGGTCCGCGACCCACGGCGAAGTCGCGAGAGAGCATCAACCCGGGCTTGTTGGCCCCTCCAAGACAGTATCGGAAGCCCGGGCATGGCATCGCGTCCGGCGCGCCGACTTCGCAAAGTTGACGTACGCAGCCGCCACCTTATTCAGTGAGATGGAAAGCAGGGCGGGGCAGATGGACTTGAGAAGTCCCTGCCGCTCATCAGGGCAGCCGCACGCTCAGTCGGACCGCCCGACAACCAAACGTTTCCGTTTTCTGGCGTACGTTTCCACTCGTGCGGCTCCCAGGCCGCATCATCCTCAATTTGCAAAACGTCGCAGGTGAACTCGGGGACGAAGCCGGTCGGATCCTCGAAATAGCAGAAGATGTTTCCGCCCGGACCGTGGCGGCCTGGACCCCACACCTCCCGACGCCCTAGACGATGCATCCGGCTGATCCCCCGCATCACGGCGTCCAGGTCACCGCAGTCCATCGCGAAATGGTTGAGCCCGTTCCTCATTCCCGGTGAGACACCCAGGCAGTGGTGCTGGGGCTGGTCGCACCGCATGAAGGTAAGCAGCCCCTTCTCGTAACGATCGGAAACGCGCAGTCCGAGCGCGTCCCGGTAGAATGCGACGAGCCGGTCGGGATCGCGAGAGTTGAGCACGACGTGGCTGATAAAGAGCGGCCGGTCCGTGGGGGTGGGCAAAGGGCCGGCGCTCACGTCCGCCCCGACATGAAGCGTGACGGGAGTCCCGTCCGGATCGCGCACTTCGAAGGTGTCCTCGCCGATCCCGTCCGGAGCGAGGCCGGCCGCCTCCAGCGACCGATGCAGATCGGACAGGCTGGACAGGTTGGGCATCGCGAAACTAAGCCCGCCGAATCCCGCGTTTGCCGCACGGCGCAGCACGACCGGAGGGCGCGCTGCGGCGAGACTGGCCAGCGCGACCTCGTCAACCCCGCGCGCCGCCTCCGCTAGGCCGAAGTCTGTTACGTAAAAAGAGGCGGTCTCGTTGAGCAGCGGAGTGTCGAGGACGAGCCCGGTTAAGGCGATAGGCGGCTGCATTACGACACTCGCTGCTGACTGAGCGTATGCCGCTCAGTATAGTCTGACGATCAGGCAATTTCAAACAGTCCCGCGGCTCCCATGCCGCCACCGATGCACATGGTAACGACGCCTAAGCTGGCTCGGCGCCTCCTCCCCTCGATCAACAAGTGGCCCGTCATCCGGGCACCCGACATGCCGTAGGGATGGCCGATAGAGATCGCGCCGCCATCGACGTTGAACCGCTCGGGGTCTATCCCGAGCCGATCGCGGCAATAGAGCGTCTGCACGGCGAACGCCTCATTGAGTTCCCACAGGTCGATGTCCTGCACCGACAGGCCGTGCCGGGTGAGCAGCTTGGTCACGGCGAACACCGGACCGATGCCCATTTCATCCGGCTCGCAACCGGCGATCGCGAAGCCGCGGAAGGTGCCGAGCGGCTCTAGGCCGCGTCGTCGCGCCTCGTCGTCGCTCATCACGACGCAGGCGCTGGCGCCATCGGAGAGCTGGCTGGCGTTGCCGGCCGTGATGGTGCCGTCCGGGCCTGTCACCGCTTTGAGCGCGGCGAGGCCCCCGGCGGTGGTGCCGACGCGGTTGCCCTCGTCCTTGCGCAGCGCGACGCTCTCGTGCCGTCCGTCCGGCGCGTCCGTCTGCGGCAGCTCTCTCAACGAGGGCAGCGGCACGATCTCGGCGTCGAATCGGCCGGCTTCCTGCCCAAGGGCGGTGCGGCGCTGGCTCTCCAGCGCGTACGCGTCCTGCGCCTTGCGGCCGATGCCATAACGCTGCGCGACGTTCTCGGCGGTGGCGAGCATCGTCATGTAGATGTCGGGCTTGTTCGCTACGAGCGGCGCAGCCCGGTTGCGGAACGTGTTGCTGTGCGCATTCTGGACGAGCGAGATGCTTTCTAAGCCGCCCGCGACAAACACGTCCGCTTCGCCCGTCATCACCCGCTGTGCCGCGATCGCGATCGCCTGCAAGCCGGAGGAGCACATGCGGCTCACCGTCAGCCCGGAAGCCGTCACCGGAAGCCCCGCCGCGAGCGCGGCCTGCCGCGCGATGTTCGCCCCCGTCGCACCCTCCGGCCGACCGCAACCCAGCACGACGTCATCGACGTTCGCCGGGTCGAGCCCGGCGCGCATCACCGCGTGCTTAACGACGTGCCCGCCCAAGATCGCGCCATGCGTATCGTTGAACGCCCCCTTGTACGCGCGGCCGATCGGCGTGCGCGCGGTCGACACGATCACCGCGTCGCGCCCGCTCACAGGCCCAACACCCGCTCCGCGTTACCGTGGAAGAACTTGTCCAGGAACTCGTCCTTGAAACCCAGCTCGTTCCACTCCTTGAGCAGGCGGGGGTACGGGATGCTCGGATAGTCGCTGCCGAACATCATCTTGTCCTGCAACCGCCCGCGCATGTCGCGGACGATCTGCGGCGGGAGGTATTTGGGTCCCCAGCCGGACATTTCCCAATAGACGTTGGACTTATGTAACGCGACGGCCGTGGTCTCGTCGATCCACGGATAACCGGGATGCGCCATGACGATCGTCAGATCGGGCATGTCGGCGGCGAGCTCATCGATCGCGGCCGGATGCGCGTGGCGGGTCTTCGCCCCCATCCCGCCGGGCATCCCCGCCCCCATGCCGGTCATGCCGACGTCCACCATTACCGGTACTTTCAGCGCCGCGATCTCCTCGAACAGCGGGTAATAGCGGCGATCGTCGACGCTGAAATGCTGCATGATCGGGTGGAAGTGAAATCCGATCATGCCCAGATCGCGCACCGCATGCCTCGCCTGATCGATCGCGAGCTGCCCCATGGTGGGCTCGACCGCGCCCCATGCGCCGATTATGCAGTCGTGGCGGTCGCGCATGCCCGCGACGTAGTCGTTCGAGCAAGGCGGGGTCGCGATCGTCGTCGAAAGGTCGAGCGCGACGAGACACGCCTCGATCCCGTTGTCGCGGAACTCGGCGGCGACCTCGTCCTCCTCTTTCCAGGCCCAGTCGCGCTTCCAATATTTCGCGAGCGCGTCCACATACGGACCTTGGCAGTCGATCCAGGTCTTCGTATTGGGGTAGCAGTGCAGGTCGATGATGCGCATCCTGTGGATCCCTATTCGCCGGTCCATACCGGCATGCGTTTTTCGGCGAAGGCGCGTGGGCCTTCGATCGTATCCCGACTGGCCTCGCGGCGCTCCTCCGCCGGATAGATCGCCGCCATCGCCTCGCGAAGCGGTAGGCCCAGTCCTTCGGCGACGCTCTGCCGAATAGCGGCGATCGCGAGGGGCGCGCAGGCAACGATGTCGGCGATCCATTCCGCGACGGCCGCGTCGAGCCGGTCGGCGGGGACGACTTCGCTGACCAGGCCCAGCTCATACGCGCGCGCCGCGGTCATGCTGCGACCCGTCAGCAGATACCCCATCGCGGTCTTCAGCGGCAGCTGCCGCGGCAGCCGGTGGACGCCCCCGCGAACGGGATCAGCCCACGTTTCGGCTCGGGCAGCGCAAAGCTCGCACTGTCCGAGGCGACGATGACGTCGCAGGCCAGCGCGAGCTCGAACCCGCCGCCCATCGCCACGCCGTTGACGCGGGCGATGATCGGCTTGGGGTAATCGAACCGATCGGTGAGCCGCGTCACCCGCGCCCACCGCGCCGCGGTCTCGGCCGGGTCTTCGGCGGCCTCGGCGAGCTCCTTCAGGTCCCGACCGGCGGAGAACGCGCGGTCACCCGCGCCGGTGAGCACGGCGACGCGCACCTGCTCGTCGGCGGCGACGCGATCGAGCGCTTCGCTGAGCGCCAGGTGCCCGTGGCTGTCCATCGCGTTCATTCGCTCGGGTCGGTTGATCGTCAGCGTCGCCACCGCGCCGGCGATCTCCATGAGGACCGGCTCGGCCACGTCAGCGCGCCGCGATCGACGTTTGCAGCCGCCGCACCAACTCCATGAATGGCGGCTGGTGGAGCGACGCCATCTGGGCCCCGGCCTCGTGCGCGAAGGTCGCGGCGTGGTCCGATCTCGCGGCCACGCGCAGCGAGGCCTTGGAGGCGACGATCAGCGCGCGCGGCAGGGCGTCGGTCCGGGCTGCCAGTTCGACCGCGGCCTCGACCAGCCGGTCGGCGGGTTCGACGCGCTGCACAAGGCCGATCTCCCGCGCCTCCGCCGACCGCACGGTGGGCGCCAACAGCAGCAGGCGGGTCGCCTCGGCCCAGCCGACGGCGCGCAGCAGCATCCAGCCGTGGCCGCCGCCGGGATGGAGCCCGATCTTCAGAAAACGGGTTTCGAACAGCGCGTCCTCGCTCGCGAGGCGCATGTCGCAGGCCAGCGCCAGGTTCATCCCCGCGCCGACCGCGGCACCGTTGACCGCCGCGATCGTCGGCAGCGGACTGTCCGCCACGTCCATGAACGACTGGTAGACCGCGTGCAGCGCGTCGGTGTCGCCGCGCGCCGCCGCCTGCAGGTCGTCCAGATCCGCGCCGGCGCAGAAGGCCGGCGCCGCGCCCGTGATCACGATCGCCCTGACCCGATCGTCGGCATTGGCTTGCGCGACGGCCGTGCTTAGAGCGCGGCACAGCGCCGGCGTCAGGACGTTGCGGCGCTTGGGGTCGTCCAGCTTCAGCAGCATGACCGAACCGCGGCGCGTCGCCTGCACCAGGCTCACGCGGCCACACTCATCCGCTGGGTGACGGTCGCGACCAGATCCTTCTTGGATACCTTGCCGAAGTTGCTCAGGGGGAACGCGTCGAACATCTCGACACGCTCGGGATGCTTGAACCGGGCGAGCTCGAACGGCTCCAGAAAGGCGACCAATTCGGGCAGGTCGAGCGACTGTCCGCGCCGCAGAACCAAGCATGCGCAATTCTTCTCGCCCAGCACGGGGTCCGGCATCGGCACGCAGGCGACGTTCTCGACGGCCGGATGGCGCAGGATGAGTTCCTCGATTTCTTCGGCGCTGATCTTCTCGGCGCCCCGGTTGATCAAGTCCTTCTTGCGCCCCTCGACCATGTAATTGCCCGAAGGATGCTGCCGCATGAGATCGCCCGAACGGTAGAAGCCATCGGGCGTGAAGGCGCGTGCGTTGTGCTCGTCCGCCCGGTAGTAGCCCCGCAGGGTGTAGGGACCTCGGCAGCAGAGCTCCCCGACCTCGCCGAAGGCGACCGGCTGGTCGTCCTCGCCGAGCAGCAGGATCTCGTCGTCGGGACAGATGCGGCGCCCGACCGTCTCCATCCGCACCTCGGCCGGGTCATCGAGGCGGACGAACATCAGCAGGCCCTCGGCCATGCCAAAATTCTCCTGCACGATGACGTTGTGGAAGACGTTGGCGGTGCGGCGGCGCACCTCCGGCTGCAAGCGCTGCCCGCCGCTCTGAATCACGCGGACGGACAACAGGTCGAACCGTTCCGCCGCCCCGCTTTCCGTCCACCGAATGAGCAGCGCGGGCACCGCGTGGATGTGGGTAACGCCGTAACGCTCGATCAGCGGGAACACGTCCTCGGGTCCCGCTGCGGTGTGCAGGACTGTCGCGGCTCCCGACAGCAGAAAACCCTGCAACCCCGGGCAAGCCAGCGGCAGATTATGCCCAATCGGCAGCACGTCGAGCAGCACGCTGTCCTCGTCGATAGCACAGACGGACGCCGCCATCTCGCTGTTGTAGGCGTAGTCGTTATGGGTTCGCGGGATAAGCTTGGGGATACCCGTGGTCCCTCCCGACAGCAGGAATACCGCGGGGTCGGTTGGATTGATCGCGATGGCGTCGAGATCGCCGGCGGCCCGCTTTGCCGGCCGCTCGATCAATTCGACGAGGGACACGAACCCTTCGGGCGCAGTACCGAGCACGATGCCGAGCCTGAGGTCCGGCGCCCCGCCGCGGATGCGATCCACCATGTCGGTGAAGCTGAAGTCCCGGTGAGCGTCGGGCGTTACCGTGGCGACCGCCTGGGCGGTCTCGACGAAGAAGCTGATCTCGCGAAAACGGTGCGGCGGCAAGGCCAGCACGGGGATCGCGCCGACCTTCTGGAGCGCGAAATGCAGGTAGGCGAACTCGATCACGTTGGGCATCTGCACGACGACCCGGTCCCGCGGTTTGATGCCGAGGTCGAGCAGGTTGAGCGCCAGATTGGTCGAACGCTCGTCAAGCTCGCCGAACGTGACGCGCCTGGTCGCGTCGATCAGCGCGGTGCGACAGGCATGCCGATCGCAGCATTCCTTGAACACCGCGCGTAGTGGCCGATCCCGCCAATAGCCCTTCTCCCGGTAGCGCGCCGCGAACTCGGGTGGAAATGGAACCACGCCGTCCATGCGGCTAACTGACGAAGCTGTAGCCGCCGTCGATCACGACGGTCTGGCCACTGGTGAACATCAGCTGGGTCGCGAGCGTCAACACCGCAGCACCCACGTCCTCGACACGCGCGTTGCGCTTAAGCGGAGTCGCCTTCGCACGTCGATCCATGAGTCGCTCGTAGTTGTCGCCGAGCGTCCGCTCCATCCACTCGCCCTCCAGCCAGCCCGGCGCGACCGCGTTGACGCGGATCGTCGGACCGAGCGCGCCAGCCAACGTGCGCGTCATCGAGATGATCGCAGCCTTGCTCGCCGAGTAGGGGAGCGGCTGGGGACCCGGCCGCAGGCCAACGATGCTCGCCGTGTTGACGACGCATGCCTTGGGCATCGCCTTCAGCAGGCGAACGGCGTGCTTGCAGACCAGGAAAGTGCCACGCACGTTGACGGCGAACACTCGATCAAAGTCCTCCACCGCCATTGTGTCGAAGCTGTATGGCGGCACGTCGCTGGTCACGCCGGCGTTGTTCACGAGCAGGTCGAGTTGCCCGCCGAAGGTCCGCTCGACTTCGGCGATCATCGCCGCGACATCGCCTTCGTCGCTGACGTCGGCCCGGATGAGAGCGGTGCGCTCAGAACCCGCCATTCGGGCACGGCTCTCCGTCTCGGCAGCCTCGATGTGGCTTCGGCTGAAGTTGATCGCCACGTCATATCCGCCTGAAGCCAAGCTCTCGACAATCGCCCGGCCAATCCCAGTGGCTGCGCCGGTAACGAGCGCTACAGGTCTACGCCGATCCGCCATCCAACTCACCCTTGTTCGATTTTAATCTGAAACGATCACGATCGGGTTTGGCTAGCTGGATGCGCGTCCTCATGCAAGTCCGTTCTGCAGATTGAAACGTACCTCTGAGGGTCGCGCCTAACGACTTCCCGGGGCGGCATCGGTGGCCTCTCGAGTGACTTCAATCGCGCGACATCAAACTACGTACGGGGAGTATCATAAGTTCACGAAGGCGATCCTTGCCGACCGCCACCTTGCCGGGCGTCGACGCGCTCCACTCCCGAACGGCGGACGTGTAGACTGCGAACAGTGTGTCGGCCGCTTGTTCAACCCCCACGTCCACCCTTATCCTCCCATCATCGCGCAATCGCTCCAGCCATTCGACCACCTCCCGCCGAGCCTGGACCCGACGTGCCACGATCACGTCCATGTGTGGGTTGCTTGAGTAGAACTCCATCTGCTGAAGGACATGTCCGCTAAGTGCGGGGATGCTCGCCCAGAATTGATAAAGTTGCCCAAAGCCCTCGACCAGCTCGTCGAGGACGCTTGCATGAAGGTGACCCTCCGCGAACAATGGCTTAAGCGCCCCCAGCTCCTGAACGAACACCATCGCGAGCAGCCCCGCTTTATCATGCGCGTAGGCAAACACGGTGCCGAAGCCAACATCCGCACGATCGGCGACTTCGCGCAGCGTCGTGCCCTCGAATCCCTTCTCCAAGAACAGCTCGCGGGCGGCCTCCCGAATGAGCCGCTCCTTGACCCGCTTATTCCGCCCGCGCAATCCAAGTGGCTGTTCGTAGAGTTCGCCCGGTCCGCTCTGCGTGCCCCGCCCCCCAGCTGTCGTGGTCCGGTTTGCCATGCCTAAATGAGCTCCCTGCATTGATCGTACAACGGTGTAAGCGACACACCATAAGCCGTGGTTCCGGCACTTAAACGCCGGTGCTTTCCTACGCGCTCCAGCCTGATCAGCCTAACAGTGTTGGAATACGATCATTTCGAGCGCGCGGAGCAGCGGGTCGGCATCGTAGCCCTTGTCGCCGAGCACGTACCGCGCTTGACCCATGCGGGCGAGCAGCTCTGGCGCAGCGGTCACGTCGGCGACGTTGCCGAGCGCGAGCAGCAGCGACGGTCCGTGGTCCGCCGGGCAGTCGCACCAGCGGCTAGCGCTCGTGAGCCCATGGACAATGCCGGATATCACGCCGCGGTCGTCGACCCTGCGCGCTCCAGCCTGGCTCCTGGCAGGCACGGCTCAATCGCGGCCCATGCCTCGTCCGACCGGAACCCGCCCATGCTCACCTCCGTCGCTGCCGGTGCAACGGTGAACCAAGAAAGGGCGTTGAGCCCAACCCGCCAATTGGGTCTGGAGCCTAGAACTATCGCCCAGATTCAATCCGCCCCCCTTGTGCCTAGCGCTGAAGGAGTTCGACTGGAGCGATCCTGGTTGACATAATGCGGTGACCAGGCGGCCGTTCCTCAGGATCAGCTCTCTTCTATTGAAATTCGCAATAGGGACGATCCGCTGGGCGTTTTGGTAATTGCAGACTCGCGTAGGGGCCATTTACTGCGCCTAGAGCTTACCCGCGAGGGCGTCGTCAATCCACTGATACAACAGGCCCTCGGCTCCCGGATTTCCCATGTGACCCCGACTCCCCCTGGCGATCAAGTCCTTCTTGCTACCCCTTACGGCAACGACATAACTATCCTCGATGGGGAATATGCTATCCTCCGTGCCGTTGATAACAAGAAGTTTACAGCTCGGCTTGTCTAGCACGCCGGATGATAAAAGGCTGAACTTCGTCGCGTCGGCCGAATACGCTGCTACGGCGTCAGCCCCCCGGTAGCCAAACTTGTATGCCAATGCATCCGCTAGAGCGAAAGGATAGTCCATTTGATTTCGCGCGCTTATCCAGGCGGGATCAAACATGTAATGGCAGCCGCCACCTTGAGCTACGACGGCGAACAGACGATCGGCATGGGTATGCGCGATTCGCATGGCGTAGTACCCTCCTGTACTTATCCCGCGAGCAAGGATCCTTGTCGCATCGAAATTGAACGCCGTGCTCTTCTCCACAACCCAGTCCAGCACGCTGCTCATCACGCGGTCTGGAGAGCACGGGTCGTTGGGAGCCGCGGGACAATCGCCCGTTCCAGGGATCTCGAAGCTTAGGGTCGCGTACCCCTGATCGACGTGAGCCTGAGTTCGGGGGGTATGGTCGGTTCGATAAGCATCGAGGCCGCGGATGAACAGAAGAAGTGGCCATCCCCCCTCAGGTTTTCCACCTAGGGGCATTCGCAAGTAAGCTTGGACCGGTACATTCATGTCTCCAGCATGTACATCTGCGCAGGTGAACGGTATCTCGACCGCGACACTTGGATGGTTGAGATACCTCCCGGCCTTGACATAGGCGTCCTTACCGTTCTCCCATGCCTCTTGACTAACCTCAGAGCGATTTATGGGAAAGCGAGCGATGCGGTAGACGGCTGCAGCACGTAGATACAGATTTAGAGCCCTCGCAGTATCCCCTTGATCTTCAGCGTCCTCAGCACGGGCCACTAGACTATCGGCAACAGGCAGGAAGGGTTTTGCGTAATCATCCGGTCGATAGAAGATTTCCGTTCTGTCTTCCGAGATGCGGATAAGTTCCTCGAAAACCGGCTCAAAGTCTTCTAAGCTGGCATCAGTAAACGGATAAATCCCATGCTGGCATGGCATTCGCCACTTGTTCTTCCACAATGCGGATACTGAGGCATGATAGGAAAAGTACGGAAAGCCGAACTGAAAACTTCCGCAGTTGATTGCACATGGTATGTGGTACCACGCTCGAGGTTGAATGCGTCATGACAATGTCGTGCTCCCATGTAGGCTGATTAGCCATGATCCCGACGAAGCCGTACTGACCAGCTCCACGATTTTCCTGCGTTACCTGAGCCCACTCGAGCCATACGCTTTGTAAGAGTGGAGGCTCTAATATCAGGACCGCTTAGTCCCGAAGAGTGGCCTTGATCCGTTCCGCGGCGCCAACCCCGTAAGCTTTGCTATCACGTGGACCCTCGGAGCCGGAGGCAGGTCTTCGCTCGGGACCCCTTCCCGGCATCGCGAGAATGCGGCGGCGGATCCAATTGCAGGCAAGGTCATTACTAAGAACAGTGCTGCCCTACTCATGTCTAGGAACAGCAAGAATCCAGCCGTGAGCGGCCCCGCAATAGCTCCCGCTCGGGAGCAGAGATACCCGAGGCTGCTCGCCGCCACCTGCAGGCGAGCCGGGTAGCGAACTGCGACTATCACAGTGGCTCCGACCTGCGATCCGATCCCGAATATGCCGGCAAGGAACAGCACCGGATAGACCGCTGCGTGTAGCGCCAACGGGTGGCCCAGCAAGACGACTAGAGGGATTGCTATCGTAAACCCAGCTACGGCAACCATGGAGGGACCGAAACGGTCCATGAGGTAACCGGCGAACAACACAGCGCCAATGGCCCCTCCATTGAGGAGGACGCCACTCAATGACGCTCCGCGCTGCGAAATGCCAGACGCCTGACGTAGCGTCGGCACCCAGTGGCTCAAGAAATACGAGAGTAGGGCTCCGAGCAGGATTGCAACCAGCACCAAAAGCGTCTGGCGCCGCAGGTCGAGCGCAAATAACGGGCGGTATGCGCTGCCGGCGGCAGCGTCCCCCGTCCGGAGACCGTGTGAGGCCCGACCCGGCCATGAGCGGATTGTGGCCGCGCAGACAATGCCGCCCGTCGTACGGCGAGATAGGCCAGCGGGATGAGGGCAAGGGGCAGGGCAGCGCCCGCGCAAAAAATGGCGCGCCAACCATAGGACTGCCCGAGTTGCGCCGAAACAATGCCGGATGCCATCCCACCAAGCGGAAGGCCGCCGATAACAAAGGCCATGGCGCGCGCCCGGATTGGCAGCGGGATTGACTGCGCGACGGTGGCGAGCAGAAGCGGCGTCGCAGCACCGAGCGCAAGCCCGGTGACGAGGCGAAGGACAAGGAGGGTCACGTAGTTAGCCGCCAGCGCGGTAGCGGCGGAGAAAACGCCTATCCAGACGAGGCAAGCCGCAAGAAGGATGTGACGCGGAACTCTTCGTCCCAGCGTCTCCGCAGTGAGCGCCCCGACCATTCCGCCCAGCAGCGCGGCGCTGAACACTGAACCCAGCGCAGCTGGGCTCATGTGCCAATCTTGTGCGATAAGCGGGCCGGCAAAACTGATGCCGAGAGTGTCGAAGCCATCGGCAAAGGACATCAACACGCAGCTCGCAATCAGGCCAATGTGCCAACCTCGAACTGGCAGGTCTTCCACAACTTCAGCCTCGGGCCCTGCCTCAAAAGCTCGCATGATCATCTCCCGCCGCGGCGCTGATCGAGTGTCATGGCTCCAGCACCACCTTGCCGGGGACCGCACGATCAGCGACTAGCTGATGCCCCTCGGCTGCGCGGGCGAGGGGAAGTCGTGCGCCGATCGGTGCACGTATCTTCCCTGCTAACGCCAGTGACATCGCCTCGCCAAACTCTTGCTGAGGATCGTCCCGTTTCCCGTCAGTGGACAGCACGCGCAATCGACGGAAATGCAGTCGGCGCACGTCGAGCGGGACGATTCCGCCACCATGATAGCCGCCGGTGACCAGTCGGCCCTCAAAGGCCAGCCTATTGAAGGCTCCAGTCCACAGCTCTGCATCTCCGATGTTCTCGAAAACGCCGTTGACGCCCTCACCGCCCGTGATCCGCATCACCTCTTCTTCAAGATTTTGGTCGCGGTAACTCACACCGCTTCGGGCTCCAAAATCCATGGCATATGCGACGGCTCTGCTCTCCGGCGGCCGCTATCACCTCGATTCCTTCGCTCGCGAGAAGTTGAATGAGCATGAGGCCCAACGCGCCGGCGGCGCCCATCACGAGTGCCGTATCGCCTGCGCCGAGCGCACCGGCGCGGATTTGTCCCAAGGCCATGCCGTAATGGCGGGAGGCGTAGCTCGCTGCGGCGTGATCAAGACCATCCGGGATCAGAAAGGCTTGACGTTCTTTCACTAGGACATAATCAGCATAGTCGCCCCACACCTCTACGCCAATGTGCTGCGTCACTCGGCTTGAGCGCCCGGCGTGACAGTTGTCGCATTCTCCACAAACCACATCCGACCGCACTGCCACGCGAGCTCCTACCTGAATACGTTCGACGTCCGGGCCAATGGCTTCCACAACCCCTGACGGATCGGAGCCAAGAACATGAGGAAATTGGATCGGCCAAGGAGATTTGCCAGCCCGGACACCAAGATCCAGCCCTCGGCTGATGGAAACCGCGACCAGCTTGACAAGTACCTCGCCCGGGCCCGAGCGAGGTGTTTCCACCTCCTCGTATCGAAGAACCTCCGGTCCGCCGAACTCGCGGATCACTGCTGCGTGCATCAAACTTCCTCGTTCATCCTCGGCCCAGGATAATCAGACTTTCAAGCCGATAATCGCGCCAAAGGTGCGCGGGTCTTCGATCGATCCACAATATTCATGACCGAGTGCGCCCGGGCTGGATCGGCTAGTAACCGCCCGCTTCTCAAGGTTGCGGACGTATCCCGTCAGCGAGAAGCGCCCGTTTGCCGTCGTAAACGTCCCCGACAAGTCCGTTTTAGTGAAGGCGCCCTGCCTAGAACGCGCATCGAGCAGAAAGTGAGTGTAGTAGGACGCGCTTAACCGCGAAGAAGCGCTTGCCAAGAGCGTCTTGCCGCGCGGCGCTTCGCGCCAGGCTCCACTCACGTCAACACTAATCGCTTTACTGCAGGAGAGCGCCAGTCGCGTAGCCAAGCTCAGTCGAGTGATCAATCCGCCGACCGACGGCGTAGGCGGATGTGGAAGGATCAGTGGGTTCTGCAGAACTTATAGGCAGGATATCGAGCCCGGCTATGTTGAAGCGCACCGTGCTGGTATCAATCATGGCAGAAAGGAGATCGTTGCGGATATAATCCGGTGCACGACAGTTGACGCCGGCCGGTCTGCGGACCTGCAACCAAGCCGAACCGCGTGCGAGAAGGTAACCTCGTTGCCGAGCGCAGCGACTGGGAAGACATGGCCTCGGCTTGAAGCTGACATTTTCTAAGTCCCAAGATAATGGCGGCCTTTCGAGTGGACGAGTGCGTGAGGAAGGTTATGACGGAACTCACCCCACGCACCTGGAGTTCGGACGTTACATCCCCGAAACCCGTAGATAGAGCGACCCACCGATGGGACCTGAACGAGTCGTTGGGCACTCCCGGCTCGGCGTTGCCGTGCTCCTCGCCCTCGCCGTCGCCGCTTGCTCGAAATCCGGCGGCCAGGAGCGCGCCAAGCCGACGCCCGAGGCCGGATTCGTCGTCGTGCGATCCGAGCCGGTGCAAATCCCGACCGTGCTCGCGGGCCGCACGTCGGCTTACGAAACATCCGAGGTTCGCCCCCAGGTTTCCGGGGTCATCCGGTCGCGCGCGTTCACCGAAGGATCGCTCGTCCGCGCCGGCCAGACGCTCTATCAGATCGACGCGAGCGTGTACCAGGCCAGTGCCGCTCAGGCGCAGGCCAATCTGGCGAGCGCGGAGGCTGCGCGCAGCGCCGCGACGGCCCGCGCCAACCGCTTCCGCCCGCTCGCCCGGATGGAGGCGATCAGCCAGCAGGATTACACCGACGCCGCCGCCCAGGCGCGCCAGGCCGCGGCAAGCGTCGAGCAGAACCGCGCCCAGGTTCAGGCGACGCGGATCAACCTTGGCTTCACGCGCGTGCCGGCGCCCATTTCCGGGCGGATCGGACGGTCGCTGGTCACCACGGGCGGGCTGGTCACCGCCAACCAGGCCGACCCGCTGACCACCATCCAGCGGCTCGACCCGATGTTCGTTGACATTCAGCAGTCGAGCACGCAGCTGCTCGCCCTCCGCCAGAGCACGGGCGGCGCTCGTCCCGGCACCGGCGCCGCGAACGTCCAGCTGCAGCTGGAGGACGGCACGGCGTACCCGTATCGCGGAACGCTGCAGTTCGCCGAGGCGATGGTCGACCCGAACACCGGATCGGTCACCCTGCGCGCGCGCTTTCCCAACCCCGAGGGCGTCTTGCTGCCCGGGATGTACGTGCGAGCTTCGCTGATCCAGGAGAGCGTCCCGAACGGCATCCTGCTCCCGCAAGCGGGCGTCTCGCGCGATCCCCA
>CAXSDY010000010.1:0-2756 GCA_964235835.1 uncultured Sphingomonadaceae bacterium
AGTCCGCGCAAGTCCGCGCCCGAACTGACGAGCAGCTGCTCCGCGCGATCGTCGACGGTCACCACGGCGCGCGCGGCTTCAGGGACAAACTGTCGGATTACGATAGCTGGCGCGTGGTCAGCTTCGTCCGAACGCAAGCCGGCATGCGCACGGGCAAGCCGACGTTCGTTCCCGATCCCGACGGCCTGGTCGTCGACAGCCCCAAGCAGTCCGTCCGGGTCGAGGTGGTCACGCGCGATCTGTCGACTCCGTGGGGACTTGCCTTCCTGCCCGACGGGCGCCTGCTCGTCACCGAGCGGCCCGGCCGGCTGCGGATCGTCGATCATGGGAAACTCCTTCCGCAGCCGGTCAGCGGAACGCCCGCGGTGTGGGAGCGTCAGGACGCCGGGCTGATGGATGTCGCGGTTCACCCCGACTATCGGCGGAACGGCTGGATTTATCTCACCTACACCGACGTGCCCCCCGGCACCCCGCTGCCCGGCGGCGACTCGGTCACGCCCGTCGCCCAGCGCGCGCCAAGTCCGCCGTCGATGACGGTAATTATCCGCGGCAAGCTCGACCGCGACAATCGCTGGACCGCAACGCAGGAGATTTTCCGCGCGCCGGCGAGCCTCTACACGCCGTCGGGATCGCATTACGGTTCGCGCCTGCTGTTCGACGGCCGGGGTCACCTCTTCTATACGATCGGCGACCGCGGCGTGTTCGCCAACGCGCAGGATCTCGGCAATCCCCTGGGCAAGATCCACCGCGTCAACGATGACGGGACCGTGCCGCGCGACAACCCCTTCGTCGGCCGCGCCGGCGCGATCCCGACGATCTGGACCTATGGCCACCGCAATCCGCAGGGTCTGGCGTATGATCCGCGGAGCGGCCTGCTGTGGGAAAGCGAGCATGGTCCTTCGGGCGGCGATGAGATCAACGTCATCGAGAAGGGGCGCAACTACGGGTGGGGGCTCGCGACGATGGGGGTCCAGGCCGGCATTACCCAGCGAACGGCGCCGGGAACCGTCGCGCCGATCACCTACTACACGCCGTCGATCGCGCCGAGCGGGCTGCATTTCTATACCGGCCGGCGCTATCCCGGCTGGACCCACAGCCTGTTCGTCGCCGCGCTGACCGGCCAGCAGTTGCGGCGGATCGAGGTGAGCGGACGGCGCATCGTGTCGCAGGAGCCGATCTTCGAGCAGCTCGGCCGGACACGCGCGCTGGCGATCGGCCCCGACGGCCTGATGTACATCCTGCTGCAGAACCCGACCGGGGTCGGCACCGGCATTGGCTTGTCCGATCCGGCGCCGGGCAAGCTCATCCGCCTGGTCCCGGTGCCGCGCGGCGCGCGTTCGGCGCGGTGAGCGAAGGCTTTTCGATGCGCGAGACCATCAGGACGGAGACGAACATGCACAAGGGATGGATGATCGCGCTGGCAGGACTGGCGACCGCAGTACCCGGTGCCGTGCAGGCGGCCGACATCGTGGTCATTCGCCGCGAGGTCCAGGTCGCGGCGCCTGCGGCAAAGGTGTGGAGCCGGGTCGGCGGCTATTGCGCGATCGCCGAATGGCTCAAGGTGACCTGTTCGATGACGGGCGGGCAGGGCGACGTCGGCTCGGTGCGGCTGCTCAACAACATGACGCAGGAGGTGATGGTGACCCGGACGCCGTTGTCCTACACCTATCACCAGACGGTCGGGAACATGGCCGCCTTCGGTTACCACGGCACGCTCGCGGTGGAACCGACCGGGCGAGCGAAGTCGCGCCTGACCTACACGCTGGTCTATGACCAGGAGACGATGACTCCCGAGAAAAAGGCGTCCGAGCGGACCCGCCTGGAAGGGCGTTTCCAAGGTGCAATCGAGACGATGAAGGCGCTCGTGGAGGCGCGCTGATGCCGGAGGCGAACGGCCACCTGCTTGCGGCGCTGCGCGGGATCGTCGGCCGGGCCCACCTGCTTACCGGCGAGCCGGCGACGCGCCGCTTCCGCAACGGATATCGCTTCGGCTCGGGCCCGGTGGTCGCAGTCGTCCGGCCGGGAACGCTCGTCGAGCAGTGGTGCGCGGTGAAGGCGTGCCTCGCGGCGGGCAAGTGCGTCATCATGCAGGCCGCGAACACCGGGCTGACCGGCGGATCGACCCCGGACGGCGACGATTATGACCGCGGCATCGTCATCATCAACACCATGCGGCTCGGCGGCATCCACCTCATTCGCGACGGTCGGCAAGTCGTGTGCCTTGCCGGAGCGACGCTCTACGAGCTCGAGAAACTGCTCAAGCCGCTCGGCCGTGAGCCGCACTCTGTGATCGGCTCGTCGTGCATCGGCGCGTCGGTCATCGGCGGCGTCTGCAACAACAGCGGCGGGGCGCTCGTTCGGCGCGGCCCGGCCTACACGCAGATGGCGCTCTACGGGCAGCTCGACGCCGACGGCGAACTGCGGATGGTCAATCACCTGGGACTGGCGCTGCCGGGCTCGCCCGAGGAGATCCTCGCCCGCGTCGAGCGGGGCGAGTTCGACGAACGCGACATCACGGCGGATGACGGACTCGCGTCCGACGGCGATTACCAGCGCCATGTGCGAGACGTCGATGCCGCAACGCCCGCGAGGTTCAACGCAGACGAGCGGCGGCTGTTCGAGGCGTCGGGCAGCGCCGGCAAGCTCGTGGTCTTCGCGGTCCGGCTCGACACCTTCGTGCGCGAGCCGGCGACGCAGGTGTTCTACATCGGCAGCAACGACACCGCCGAGCTCGAATCGATCCGCCGTCACATCCT
>CAXSDY010000010.1:2856-22924 GCA_964235835.1 uncultured Sphingomonadaceae bacterium
GCGGCATCGACGAGGCACGCGATTACCTGGCGAGCATCTTTCCGTCGGCCTCGGGCGAGTGTTTCGAATGCACGCCCGACGAAGGCACCAAGGCCTTCCTCCATCGCTTCGCCGTTGCCGGCGCCGCGGTTCGCTATCGCGCCGTCCACGCGCGCGAGGTGGAGGACATCATCGCCCTCGACATCGCGCTCCGGCGCAACGACGAAGAGTGGTTCGAACAGCTACCGCCCGACATCGAGGCGTCGATCCTGCACAAGATCTACTACGGGCATTTCTTCTGCCACGTGTTTCACCAAGACTATGTCGTCGCGAAGGGACACGACGTGGTCGCGCTGGAACACCGCATGTGGGAATTGCTCGACCGCCGCGGCGCCGAGTATCCGGCCGAGCACAATGTCGGCCACCTCTACCCGGCCAAGCCCCCGCTCAAGTCCTTCTACCGCGCGCTCGACCCGTGCAACCAGTTCAACCCGGGCATCGGCCAGACGACGAAATGCTCGCATTGGGGCGAAGCTGCGGGCGAGGAGCGCCAGCCCGTCCTTTGAGACTATCGCGCCGAGTTCGGACGATTGCGGGGCTGGGCGGCATTCAGGGTATGCTGAACCGCGCAGCCGTCACCCCGGACTTGATCCGGGGCCTGCCTGTCTTCTGGCACTTGAAGGAGGCGGGTCCCGGGTCAAGCCCGGGATGACGTGATCGAGGAGCGGCGCGAGTCAGGCAAACGAGGCTTGAACCGAGCACGTACGGCTGTTCGCCCCTACCGAGCCCCGCTCAGCAGGCCGGCCATCTTGTTTTTGGCGAGGCCCGGCAGGCTCGCCGACGCCGCTGCGATCTGCGGCTTGTTGCTCGCGGCTCCGACCTGGACGAGGCCGATCATCCCCATCCCCGCGTGCGGCAGGCACTTGTAGCCGTAAAGGCCCGACTTGCTGAACTTGACGGTGACGGCCTCGTTGATCTTGCCCGCGAACGGCGCGGCGCCGGCCGGGATCATGCCGGGCAGGCTCTGTGCATTATGGCCCTTGTCGACGGGCACGAAGGTCACCGTGTCGCCGGGCTTCACCGCGACATAAGCCGGCTCGAACACCATCATCCCGGTGCTGCCCTTGTTGAGCATCTTGACCTGCACATCCTTGGCCTGCGCGGCGGTCGAGGCCATCGCCGTTCCAGCCAGCGCCAGCGCTGCGACCCAAAGGTTGTTCGTCATCGTCTCTCTCCTGTTCGTTCTCGTGAAAATGTCCGCGCGCTGATGGATTAGTCGACCTGAACCGCCGCTGCACCGTTCCGCGCGATTGTCCAACGATCCTCGCATCTTGGCGCGCTTCAGCGGGGCAGCTTGATGAAGGCCAGCGCGTTGTTCTGGTTCAGCGGGATGATCAACTGTCGTGCGTCGGGGTCGAAGCACATGGACGCAGCATTGGGAATGCCGGTGGCGATCAGCTCTGCCGGACGGCCCGGGCGGATGCGCGACACGCCGCCGTTGACGACGCTGCTGACGTACTTCGTCCCGTCCGCCATGATCACGAGACCGTCGCTGCCGGCCTGCGCCGCATGCTCGGTCCTGATCAGCTGTCCCGCGGGCGTCAGCGTCAACACGGCATCGTCGCCGATGTTGACCGCCACGACATTGCCGTCCGGATCGATCGCCACGCCATTGGGACGCGACAGCGGCGCTCCCTCGATCAGCACGATGGCGCGGCCGTCCGGCGCGACCTTGTACAGCCGCATCGGGGTCTTGCCATCCGCGCTGCCGGTCTGGGTAGCGTAGACGCTGCCGTCGCGAGCCACGGCGATGTCGTTGAACCAGGGGGAGTCGGGTACGCGGATTTCGCCCGCCGGCGCGCCGCTCGCCATGTCGAACATGCGCAGCACCGCGACCCGCGGCGCGCCGTCGGCGGTGTCCCCATCGCTGTCCGCCAGGTAGAGCTTGCCGCCGTGGATGTCGCTGCCGAACGGCTGGTTGAGGATCAGCCCGTTGCGGGTCGCTCCGATCCAGCGGGCAGTGTGGACCGACCCGTCATGGTTGAACAGCGACACGAAGCCGTCGTTGGGTACTTCCTTCTGGCCGGCGCCGCGGTTCGGGACGACGATCAGCTTGCGCGCGGCGTCATAGGAGCAGCTCTCCGCGCTGACGACGCTGCCGAACACCTTGACGTTGGCGGACATCGGCGTGAATCGATCGCCACTCGTCACGCCGAGCGGCAGGCCCGCGGCGAATGGCGCGTTCGGAACGGGCGCTTGCTGGGCAAGGGCAGCGCAGGCGCCGAGTGCTGCCGATGTGCCGGCGAGGGTGCGCAGAATGGTCATCGGATCGCCCTTCCTCGTGCCGTCTAGAGGCTCCAGCCGCCGTCGATCACGACGTTCTCGCCGGTCATGAACTGGGCTTCGTCGGACGCCAGCAGCAGCGCCACGGCGGCGATTTCCTGGGGAGTGCCGATGCGCCCCATCGGCTGACGCGCGACGAACGCGGCGTGGGCCGCCTGATAGTCACCCTGACTCGCCATGCGCTGCTGCAGTGATGGACTCTCGACCGTCCCCGGGCTGATCGAATTGCAGCGGATGCCGTCGGCGACGAAATCCCGCGCGACCGACTTGGTCAGCCCCAGGATCGCCGCCTTCGTCGTGCCATAGCTGAACCGGTCGGGCGCGCCCTTAACCGAGGAGACCACGGATGCGATATTGACGATCGCGCCGCGCCGCCGCGCCTGCATCGCCGGAAGGAAGTGCTTGATCATCAGCGCCATGGTGATGACGTTGACGCGAAAACTAAGCTCCAGGTCGGCGACGCTGCTGGTCAGGACCGTGTCGGTTTTGACCATGCCGACGCAGTTCACGAGCACGTCGACGTCGGAGTTCTCCGTAGCGAGCCGTGCCACCGCGTCTGCATCGGTGGCGTCGAGCACCGCCGTCGCCGCGCCGGCGGGGACGGCCCAACCTTCGAGCACGTCGCGCTGCAGGTCGACGGCGAGCACCTTGGCGCCTTCCGCTAGGAACGCCTCGGCAACCGCGCGGCCGATCCCCTGCGCGGCGGCGGTCACGACGCACGTCTTGCCTGCCAGTCGATCGCTCATGTCGTCTCCCTGAAGGGCGCGTTCGCCCCGGCAGCTGGGCTGCTTAATCTTCGTTGTCGGCGCGCATTTCCTGCCCGAAGCTCGAGAAGCGCGCCGGTTCGTTGTAGTGAACTTGAAGATGCTGGATCAGCGCTTCCTCGACCGGAGTGTCGGATTTCCCGAGGATGACGTTGAGCAGGTCGCGGTGATGGCTCAACCGCCAATGCTTGGTGTGCGTGCTCGAGTTATTGAGCGCCGTGTGCGCGAACAGCACGGTCGATAGCGAATCCAGCGAACGCGACAGATAAGGATTGCCCGCCGCTTCCCAGATCGTGCGGTGGAACTCCAGGTCGAGCGCGGCCGATTCCATCTCGCCGCCGTCGTCGAGCGAGTCCATCTGGTTGACCAGGCTCTTGAGGTGCGAGGCGGTGGCCCGCGTCATCTTCGCCCGCGCAAGCCTGATCGCTTCCGCCTCGAGCACGATACGCACGCTGTTGATCCGCTGGACATCCTCCTCGTCGAGCTCGGTGACGAACATGCCGCGACGCTCGTGGTTCATCACGAGCCCATGTTCCTGCAGCTGCATCAGCGCCTCTCGGATCGGGATGCGGCTGATGTTGAACTCGCGGGCGAGCTGGCTTTCGTTGAGCCGCGACCCCGGCTTGAAGCGCCCGCTGATGATGGCGTTGCGCAAGCTGTTGTAGACGTGTGCCTTCAGGGTCGACGGCGCAGTCGGGGGTCGCTGCAGAACGCTGATGTTCGAGGACGCATTCAACGGGTCAGCCTTCATCCAACAACTCCCCGCAGAGACTCTCACGGGTGCCATTGACACCCCCCTATCTGCACTTAGTATACAACCCGAGCGATCGATGGAAGCTTCTTCGAGGCGGGGACCGCACCGCGTTCCACCGCTCCGAGAGCTTCATCGAGTACCGAAGCAGAAAACAATCTGCCACGCCAGCATCGACCTGGCGACAGGAGGGGCGGTAATGACCAGGTCAGCGAACCATCGGGCATCGCGCCGCGCCGCCTCTTGTTGCGGCGAGGCGCCGCGATGACCCCATCGCGCGTCCGCTACCAGGTCGTCGCCTTCGCCCTGGCACTGGCCATGCTCGCCTACATGCAGCGGGTGGCGATTTCGCAGGCGGCGATTCCGCTGTCGGCCGACCTGCACTTGGACAAGGCGCAGATGGGACTGATCTTCGGTGCGTTCGCCCTTTCTTATGCGCTACTCGAGATCCCCATGGGCGCGCTTGGCGACAAGCTCGGGGCGCGCCGCGTGCTCGCCCCGCTCGTCCTCCTCTGGTCCGCCTTCACTGCGATCACCGGCGCGGCCTGGAGCTTCACGTCCCTGTGGGTCATCCGCTTCATCTTCGGGGCAGGCGAGGCGGGCTGCTTCCCCAATCTTACCAAGATGCTGAGCGTCTGGCTGCCCCAGCGCGAGCGCGTCCGCGCGCAGTCGTTGATGTGGGCCTGCACGCGCTGGGCGGGAGCGGTCACGCCGCCGATCGCACTGCTGGTCATCACGCTCGTTGGCTGGCGCGGCGGCTTCGTCGTCTTCGGGGCGCTTGGCGCGCTGTGGGTTCTTGCGTTCTGGCTGTTCTACAAGGACGACCCGGCGACCCATCCCAAGGTCAATCCCGACGAACTGCGCCTGCTCGAAGGGTCGCGCGCGCTCGCTGCCGAGCAGGTCGAGGGCGGCTGGGTGAAGGTAATGGCGAACAGGGACGTCCTGCTGCTGGTCATCCAGTACGCCTTCTTCTCGTTCGTCTGGTATTTCTATGTCACGTGGTTGCCGACGTTCCTGGCCGAACGGTTCGGCCTCACCCAGGCGCAGGCGGCAGGCTATTCGGTCTTCCCGCTGCTGTTCGGGGGCTTCGGGGCGCTGATCAGCGGCATGATCCCTGCGCGCGTTCCTCGCCGGGTGATCGCCCTGTTCGGCTTCGTTGTCACGGCGCTCATGTTCTTCCTGGTCCCGCGGGCGGGTAGCGTGAACGTGGCGATCGCCATGCTCGCGCTCGCCAGCTTCGCCAGCGACCTCACCATGCCGATCTCATGGAACACCTGCGTCGAGGTGGGCCGGCGCTATACCGCGACCGTAGCGGCCACGATGAACATGTTCAGCGGCCTGGCCGGCTTTGCCGCGCCGGTGATCTTCGGCGTCATGCTCAAACGCTGGGCGGGGGATTGGGGCTCTGTGATGACGGTGATGGCGGCGGCCGCATGTATCTCGGCGTTCTGCTGGCTGTTCCTCAACCCCGATGCGCTTGCACAGAAGAACGTCGCGATGAACGCCCGCGCCACCATCCCGGACGGCGCGGCCGCATCGCTGGGCGAACCGTGATTACCGCTTTCAACCGACTGGACCCAGAATGAACATTGATCTTTCCGGCAGAACAGCGCTCATCACCGGCGGCAGCCGCGGCCTCGGCGAGGAGATGGCCAAGACGCTCGCCCGCGCCGGGGCCGCGGTGGCGCTGGTCGCGCGCGACGAGGCCCGCCTCGAACAGGTCCGCGACGAGATCGTGCACGCCGGGGGCAAGGCGAACATCTTCACCGCCGACGTCACCTCGGAGTCCGACGTGCAGCGGCTCGCGTCCGAAGTGAACGCGCAGGTCGGTGCTCCGCACATCGTCATCAACAACGCGGGGACGAACGTCCGCAAGCAGTTGGTCGATCTCACGCTGGACGAGTTCCGCAGCGTCATCGACTCGAGCCTGACCTCGACCTTCCTCGTCTCGCGCGCCTTCGTCCCGGGCATGAAGGGACGGGGCTACGGCCGCATCATCAACATGACGTCGATGCTCAGCCACATCTCGATCCCCGGCCGAGTGCCCTATTCATCGGCGAAGACGGCGCTGCTCGGCTTCATTCGCAGCCTCGCGCTCGAGCTCGCGCTGGACGGGATCACCGTCAACGGCATCAGCCCGGGGCCGTTCGGGACCGAGATGAACCACCCGGTGATGAACGATCCCGAGGCGAATGCGCAGTTCCTCGCCAACCTGCCGGTCGGCCGCTGGGGCCGGATCGAGGAGATCGGCGGGCTCGCGTGCTATCTCTGCTCCGACCTCGCCGGCTTCATTACCGGCACCGACATCGTCATCGACGGCGGCTGGACCGCGCGCTGAACCCCTCGGACGGGAGAGTCTCATGATCGATCGCAGGACGTTGCTCGCCGGCACGATGGCTACCGGCGTGGTGGCGTGCACCCGAACGCCGCCGCTGGCCTCTGCGGGCGGCGGCGTGCCCGCCAGGTCGCCGGCCGGAATCGCGACGACGGCGATGGGGATGCACCTCAGCGGCGGGAAGATCGCCGTGCCGATGCGAGACGATCCGGTCCGCTACCTCGAATATCTTCACTCGATCGGCGCGGCCGGCCTGCAGCACGCGGTCAGCAAGGACATTCCGCGTTTCCGCCGGCGGCTCGACGAACTCGGCATGTACTACGAGGGCGAGGCGCGACTTCCGGCTCGCCTGACCGACAGCCTCGACGATTACGAGCAGTCGGTGAAGGACTCGGCGGCGCTCGGCGCCACCGTGATGCGCGCGGTCAGCCGGCCACCCGAGGTGCCGGGCGGCGGGGGTCGCCGCTACACGACGTTCTTCTCTGTCGACGAGGTCAAGGCATGGGAGGCCGAAGCGAACGCGATCGTCGAGAAGTGCCTGCCGATCGCGGAACGCTACAAGGTCGCGATCGCGCTCGAGAACCACAAGGATCGCACGTCCGAAGAGCATGTCGCCTTCCTGAAGCGCTTCGATAGCGAATATCTCGGCGTGCTGGTCGACCCTGGCAATAACATGGCGCTGATGGAGGAACCGCTCGAGACGGTCACGCGCCTCGCGCCATACGCCAAGGCCTGCTCGCTCAAGGACATGGGGGTGGGGACCTACCCGCAGGGCTTCCTGCTGTCCGAGGTCCCGTTCGGCACCGGCATGAGCGACCAGGCGCGGATTTTCCGCATCCTTCGCCAGCACAATCCGCGGATCAACCCGATCACCGAACTGATCACCCGCGATCCGCTGCAAATCCCGGTCCTGACCGGCGACTATTACCGCAGCATGCCCGACCGGACGGCACGCCGGGACGCCTGGATGGCGATGGTACGGGCCAAGGCGACGCCGCTGCCGCGCGTCGACCAGCTGACTCCGGCCCAGCACATGCAGGCGGAGGAGGACAATAATCGCGCGGTGCTCGAATGGTGCCGAACCCATCTTGCCTAGGGTGGCAGGACGCGTGCACCGCGAGCGCGAGATGAAGGATCCGCTTCGCGAGGTGCAGCCGTGACCGCCAGGACTCCCGTTCGCCCGTTCCGCTCGCGCGACTGGTTCGCCGATCCCGAGCGCGCGGACATGACCGCGGTCTACCTTGAGCGGTTCATGAACTACGGCACGACCCCGGCCGAGTTGCGCAGCGGCCGGCCGATCATCGGCATCGCCCAGACCGGCGGCGACCTCACCCCGTGCAACCGCATCCACATGCAATTGGCGCAGCGCGTGCGCGATGGCATCCGCGACGCCGGCGGCATCCCGATGGAGTTCCCGGTCCATCCGATCTTCGAGAATTGCCGCCGCCCGACCGCGTCGCTCGATCGCAACCTCGCTTATCTCGGCCTGGTCGAGATCCTCCACGGCTATCCGATCGACGCGGTCGTGCTCACGACGGGGTGCGACAAGACGACGCCGTCGGGGATCATGGCGGCGTCGACGGTCGACATCCCGGCGATCGTGTTGTCCGGCGGGCCGATGCTCGATGGCTGGTTCGAAGGCGAGCTCGTGGGGTCGGGCACGGTCATCTGGCGCAGCCGCCGCCGGCTTGGCGCGGGCGAGATCACCGAGGAACAGTTCATCGACGCCGCGGCCGCGTCCGCCCCGTCGCTGGGCCACTGCAACACGATGGGCACGGCCTCGACGATGAACGCGGTGGCCGAGGCGCTCGGCCTGTCGCTGCCGGGCTGCGCGGCGATTCCGGCGGTGTACCGCGAGCGCGGGCAGATGGCGTACGAGACGGGCCGGCGGATCGTGGACATGGCCTATGAGGACCTCCGCCCGTCCCACATCCTCACCCGCGAAGCCTTCCTAGACGCGCTCGCGCTGGTCACGGTCATCGGCGGCTCGACCAACGCTCAGCCCCACCTCACCGCCATGGCGCGCCACGCCGGGGTCGAACTGACGTCGCAGGACTGGGTCGAGCACGGCTATCCGCTGCCGCTCATCCTCGACATGCAGCCGGCAGGCCGATTCCTGTCCGAGCGCTTCCACCGCGCCGGCGGCGTGCCGGCCGTTCTGTGGGAGCTGCTGCAGGCGGGCAAGCTCCACGCCGACCGGCCGACGGTCAGCGGCAAGACCTTGCGTGAGAACATCGGCCATTGCGAAGCAACCGATCGCGAGGTCATCCGCCGCTTCGACGAGCCGCTGATGGAGAATGCCGGCTTCGTCGTGCTGAGCGGCAACCTGTTCGACTTCGCGGTGATGAAGACCAGCGTCATCTCGCCCGAATTTCGCGCCCGCTATCTGTCGACGCCCGGGCAGGAGGACATGTTCGAGGGCCGCGCAGTCGTGTTCGAGAGCGCCGAGGATTACCATCACCGGATCAACGACCCGGCGCTCGAGCTCGACGAACAGTGCATCCTGGTGGTCCGCAACGCCGGGCCGATCGCCTGGCCGGGGGCAGCCGAAGTGGTCAACATGCAGCCGCCGGACCATCTGCTCAGGCGCGGCATCCAGAGCCTGCCGGTGATTGGTGACGGCCGCCAGTCGGGCACGTCGGACAGCCCCGCGATCCTCCACGCCTCGCCCGAAAGCGCGCTGGGCGGCGGATTGTCGCTGCTGCGTTCGGGCGACCGCATCCGCATCGACCTCGGCCAGCGGCGCTGCGACATGCTGGTCGACGAAGCGGAACTCGCGCGCCGCCGCAGCGATCCCGTGCCGCCCCCGCCGGCCAGCCAGACCCCGTGGCAGGAAATCTACCGCGCCAACGTCGGCCAGTTGTCCGAAGGAGGCGTGCTCGAACTGGCGGTCAAGTATCGCGGCGTGTCCGCCGTGACCCCGCGCCACAATCATTAACGGAGATCCCCGATGAAGCTGCTGCGCTACGGTCCTGCCGGGCAGGAGAAACCCGCCCTGCTCGACGCCGCGGGAACGATCCGCGACCTGTCGGCGCATCTGCGCGATCTAACCGCCGCCGACCTCACCCCGGATCGGCTGGCCACGATTGCGGCCATCGATCCCTCGTCGCTGCCTGCTATCGAGGGTAGTCCGCGGATCGGAGCGCCGTTCGTCGGCACCGCCAAATTCGTCGCGATCGGCCTCAACTATGCCGACCACGCCGCCGAATCGAACATGGCGATCCCGGCCGAGCCGATCGTGTTCAACAAGTGGACGAGCTGCATTCAAGGCCCCGACGACGACGTGATGATCCCGCGCGGATCGTCGAAGACCGACTGGGAGGTCGAACTCGGCGTCGTCATCGGCACGCCTGCACGCTATGTCGAGGAGGCGAGCGCGCTCGATCACGTCGCCGGCTATCTGCTCGTCAACGATGTTTCGGAGCGCGAGTATCAGCTCGAGCGCGGCGGCACCTGGGACAAGGGCAAGGGCTGCGACACGTTCGGCCCCACCGGCCCCTGGCTGGTCACGTCGGACGAGGTCGGCGACCCGCAGAACCTCAACATGTGGCTCGACGTCAACGGCAAGCGGGTCCAGACCGGCAATACCCGCACGATGATCTTCGGGGTGGCCGCCCTCATCGCCTATTGCAGCCGCTTCATGACGTTGCTGCCGGGCGACATCATCACCACCGGCACGCCGCCGGGCGTCGGCATGGGGATGAAGCCCGAGCCGGTCTTCCTCAAGGAAGGCGACACGATGCGCGTCTATATCGAAAAGCTGGGCGAGCAGCGGCAGCGGGTGATCGGACCTCGCTGAACGGGCGCCTGTCGCAGCGTGCGGGCTTCACCGCGGCGGGTAGCGTTCCGTCCGGCCGTCTCTCGTGTTCGTCACCTCCATCGCGCCGTCGCGCCGCACCCGGATGTCGAGGGGGAAGGCGCCGTCGGGTTGGAGCGTCAGGTTCGCGATCCGCTCCGGCGTGGGGTTGGCCGGCGGGCTGCGGGTCGCGAAATGCTCGTACCAGATGGTCGGCTTCGACGAGGCTTCGACGAGCGTGTTGAACACGCGCTCGTCGCCGCCCTTGCGGGCCCCGTTGCCGACGATGGCGAGCCGCGGGCGGGTCGCCTCCAGCAGTGGCGGGCTGCTGCTCAATTCCGACCCGTGGTGCGACACCAGCAGCAGGTCGATTGGGCCGACCTTGTTGCCCGGACAGACCAGCCGCTTCTCCTGGTTCCACGTGAGATCGCCCAGGTCCATGATCCGCGCCTTGCCGAACGTCGCGACGAACCCGGCCGAATAATCGTTCTCGTCTCGCGGCTTGGGGCTGTCCGGCACTTCGCAGCGCGCGGTCTGCCCCGATGCGCCGGCGAGCGGCCGTGGCAGGACCTCGCCTCTCGCGGCGACGAAGGTCAGCTTCAACGAGCCGATGGCGAGCACGTGGCCGGCCTTGATCGACAGGCGCTTGCGGCCCGTGAGCGCGGCTTCGTACGCGGCATAAAGCCGCACGGGGTGCGTCGGCGACGTGCTCGCCGCCTGCTCGGCGCTCATCGTCTCGAGGTTGGGGCCGTGATCGATGAACGTTCCGACCTTCACCTGGGCGAGCAGGTCGGGAACACCGCCGACGTGATCCAGATGGTAGTGGGTGATCAGCACATAATCGATCTGCTTGAGGCCGAGCTGCTGCATGCCGGCGACGATGCGCCCGATGGTCGGCACCGGCGGCGGTGGCGGCGCGCTGCCGTCGGCAGCCGGCCGGCCGGGGGTCATGCCGCTCGGCCAGCCGGTGTCGACCAGCAGCGACTTGCCTTCGGGAGTGACGAACAGCACGGCGGCGCCGCCGTCCGCATCGAGCAGGACGACGCGCAGGTCGGTTGGATGCGGCGCCTTGTTCGAAGCAGCGCGCGAAGGGGAGGCACTGGCCCAGCCGAGCGCCGCCGCCATTACGGAGCCGAACGCCACCTTCCGCCAGCTTGATGCCCTGCCCATTCCACTCTCCCCACCAACGACGGTCAGCTCTCCCGATCCGTCTGGACGGCTCCACCGTATCACTCTAGCGGAGCCTCTGCTGCATATAATATGCGGCCGGTGAGACGGTGATGGTTAGAGTAACGGCAGCTAGTCAGAAGCAGGATCCACTAGATCGACCAGCAAGCCGCCTGATCACTGCAGCACGCTGGGCCGGCTTATGGCTGCTGATCTTCGCCGCGATCCTGATCCCTTTCTTCCTGTTCGAAGAGCCGCTGGGCCGGTGGACGGCCACGGCTTTGCAGCAGGCGCGTGGCAATCCCCTGCTCGGCGCTACGATCCTCATCGCCCTGCTCGGCGGCGACGCGGTGCTGCCCGTGCCGTCCAGCATCGTCAGCACGCTCGCGGGCACCATTTTCGGCTGGCGCATGGGCACGCTCGTTATCTGGGTCGGCATGACGCTCGGCTGCCTGGTCAGCTACGCGCTCGGCTGCGTCGCTGCGCACGGTCCTGCCGAGCGCCTGGTCGGCAAGGGTCAGCTCGACAGCGCGCGCAAATTGTTCGCGGAGATCGGACCCGCAGCGCTGATCATCACCCGCGCCGTCCCGGTCATCGGTGAAGCGGCGACACTCGTCGCCGGCGCCGCGCGAATGCCGTTCAGCCCGTTCATTGTCGCGACGAGCATCGCCAATCTCGGTATCGCATTCGCCTATGCCGGCATCGGCGCAACGGCCATGTCCGCCAACTCATTCCTGATCGGCTTCACCGGCCTGGTCTCCGTCCCGGCAATCGGATGGGCCGCGTGGCGTTTCTCGCACGGCCGTCTTCGTCCAGAGGTTGTTTGAATGCTCTGCCGTCTCGTCTGCGCCGCCACCCTGGTGGCGCCCCTTCCCGCGCACGCCGCCGCTCCCTCGACGCCCGCTCCGTCGGCCGCCGATATCGTCATCACCGCCTCGCGCCTGCCGCTGAATGCCCGCACGACGCCCTATTCGGTCCAGCTGCTGCCTGCGAACCGCATCGCCGGGCGGGCGAGCATCGCTGATGCCTTGTCAGACCTCGCCGATGTGTACGTTCAATCCCCCGGCGGCCGCAGCGGCAGTGCCGCGCTGTTCCTGCGTGGGGCCGATCCCAACTTCACCGCCGTGCTGTTGGACGGCGTTGCGCTCAACAACCCGGCGAACGCGCTCGGCGGAGCGGTCAACGTGTCGGAGATCAGCGCCCCGCTGATTGGACGGGCGGAGCTGGTCACCGGGCCGCTCTCCAGCCTCTATGGCTCCGGATCGCTCGCCGGTGTCGTCAATCTCGTCGTCCGCGGTGGCAGCGAGCGGCCGGAACTGAGCGCCATCGCCTGCCTCGGCAGCGCGGGCGAGGGGCTGGCGCTGCTGCGCTGGCGAGGGCCGCTTGCCGGTCGCTACGGCGGCTCGCTGTCCGCGGTATACGACGATGGCGGCAAGGATCCCGGCGGCGCCCGGTTCAAGACCAAGGCTCTGGTCGGTAAGATCGCGCCGCAGGGTCGGACCGACGCCGGCCGGATCGTGTTCCGCATTGCCACCACCGACGTCCGCGCCTTTCCCGACAGCAGCGGCGGTCCCGAGTTCGCTGCTATCCGCACGCTTGAACGGCGGCACGGGCGCGAGGAGGTGGTCGGGGCGAGCCAGCCCGTGGTCGAGAGCGGTCCCGTGCGCGTCGACGTGTCCGGCTCCTACTTGCAGCGCCGCGACCGGACGATCAGCCCAGGCGTGGCGGGCACCCGATCCAATCCGGTCGGCGTTCCGTCGGGTGAGGATGACACCCGCTATCGGCGTGGACTGGGGCAGGTCGCGGTTCGCTACTCCGCCGGTCCGTGGCAGGGAGTGGCCGGTGTCGAGGCGCAGCGTGAAGCGGCGCGCAGCACGGGCTTCCTGAGCTTCTTCGGCCGGCGGGTGCCGAGCGGGTTCGGCCAGAACCGCTGGACCCGATCGGCCTTCGCCGAGGCGAGCCGCACCAGCGGGGCGTTGCTGGTCAACGTTGGCGGGCGGATCGACCGCATCGACCGGCTGCGGACCCAATTGACTGGCCGCGCTGGCCTGCGCCTGGCGGTGCCCGGCACTCCGCTCGCGCTGCGCGCCGCGGCCGGCACCGGGTTCAAGGCGCCGAGCTTCTATGCCCTCGGCAACCCGTTCGTCGGCAACCCCGCCCTGCGGCCCGAGCGCAGCCGGTCGATCGAGGCCGGCCTCGATTACCAGGTCGCGGGCGGCCCAGTGCTGTCGCTGACGGTGTTCCGCACGCGCTTCATCGACCTGATCGATTTCGTGCCCGACCCGTTCCCTCAGTTGCAGAACCGCAGCAGCGTCATATCGAAGGGGGTCTCCGCGAGTGCATCCACTTCGCTTGGACCACGGGTGGGTGCCTCGTTCCAGCTACAATATGTCACGACTGTGGACCGGGACACGGGCGATCAGTTGCTCAATCGACCCCGCTGGCGCAGCAGTGCGCTGCTCGAGTGGCGCCCGGCCGATGCCATCACATTCACCGTCCGTCACCGCTACGTCGGCGCCCGGACGTCCTATTCGGTCCCGACCGGGGTGGCTCGGCTTGGTTCGTATCACACGGTGTCCGCGGAGGCCGCGCTGGCGACACGAAGCGGGTCGCGGCTTCGCCTGATCGTCGACAACGCGCTCGACGGGGAATTCGCCGACGCGGTCGGCTTCCGCTCGCCGGGCCGGCGCGCCCGGTTGCAGCTGGAGCAGCGTTTTTGATCGGCAGATCGCACTTTTTATACAGCTCTGATCTGCTATAAGGGGATCCAAAGAACAAGGGCCGCGAGAGGAAATCGGAATATGCGCACCCGCATCGGCGGCCTTGCCCTGGCGCTTGCCGCCTGCGTCGCGACCGCGGTCGTCGGGGCTCCTGCCAAACGCTCGGGGCCGCTCTCGTCGCAACTCAACCGTCCGTGGCCAGTCGGCGCGGAGAAAGTCGCAGACGGCCTCTCGCGACCACTGACTGCGGCGGAAGAGTTGCGCACTTTCCACATGCCGCCGGGCTACCGTGTCGAACTGGTCGCGTCGGAGCCGCTGGTCCACGATCCGGTGCTGATGGAGTTCGATGGGGACGGGCGCCTGTGGGTGCTCGAAATGGAAGGCTTCGCGATCAACGAGCACATGGACAACTCGTTCGAGCCGATCAACAATCTCGTCGTCCTCGAAGATACGAACCATGACGGTGTGTACGACAAGCGCACGGTGTTCATGGACAAGCTGGTCATGCCGCGCGCGTTCAAGATCCTCGACAAGAACTGCGCCCTGGTCGGCGCCCCGCCGAACCTGTTCAAGGCGTGCGACACGAACGGCGACCTCAAGGCCGACACGCGCGAGGTGATCGACAAGACCTTTTCGACCCAGGGCGTGGTCGAACATGGCGCCAACGGCCTCTACTGGGGCATGGACAATTTGATCCGTGTGTCTGAACACACATGGGACCTGCGGCCGAAAGGCAATTCGTTCGAGACCGTTCCGAGCCTCAACCGCGGCCAGTGGGGCGTGACTCAGGACGATGCCGGGCGCATCTATCGCAACGTCAACACCGATCCGCTGTTCGTCGATTATGTTGCGCCGCAATATTATGTGCGCAATCCCAATCTTGTGCGAACCAGCGGGCTGTACGAGAACCTGGCGAAGCAGGAAGAAAGCATGATCTGGCCGGCGCGGCCGACCTTCGGGCTTAACCGTGGGTATCGCACCGAAGCGCTCCGCAAGGACGGATCGGCCACGTACTACGGCGGCGTGTCCTCCCCCATGTTCTACCGCGGAACGCGGTTGCCCAAGGACATTCAGGGGCAGCCCTTCGTCGTCGACAGCCCGACCAACCTCGTCCACCTGCTCCGTCTCAACAACGACGGCGCGGGGCGCCTGTCGACCAGCGATTTTTACAAGCGCGGCGAATTCCTCGCTTCGACCGACGAGCGCTTTCGTCCGGTGTCGCTCACGCCCGGTTGGGACGGGGCCTTCTATATCGCCGACATGTACCGCGGCGTCTCGCAGGACGGCCCGCTGCAGACCGATTACCTGCGCAGCTACATCAATCAGCGCAAGCTGTGGAACGGGACTCACTACGGTCGCATCTACCGCGTCGTCTATCAGGGCATGACGTTCGACCAGAAACCGCACATGAGCAGCGAGACGCCGGCGCAGCTCGTCGCCCACCTCAGCCACCCCAACGGCTGGTGGCGCGATACGGCGCAGCAGCTGCTGGTGCAGCGCGGTGACCGGTCTGTCGTGCCGGCGTTGGCCCAGCTCGCGGCCTCGTCTCCCGACTACCGCACGAAGCTTCACGCGCTGTGGACGCTGAACGGCCTCGGCGCACTCGACCAGAGTCTGGTTTTGCGCGCGCTGGAGGATCCGTCCCCCGACGTGCGCGCTTCGGCGGTCCGCCTGTCGGAGCATTGGCTCGGCAACGACGGTCCGATCCGCACCGCTGTCATGCGGCGGATGGACGATGCCAACTGGCTGGTTCGTCGTCAGCTTGCCGCGTCGCTTGGCGAACTGCCGCGCGAGGCTCGCCTGCAGCCGATCATGGCGATGATGCGGCGCTATGGCGATGACAAGGTCGTGGTGGACGCGGCGGCAAGCGGCCTCGCGGGTCAGGAGCTCGACGCGCTGAAGCAACTCGTCGCCGAATCTCCCGCCGGCACCGACGCGATCGCCACGCTCGCCGCCGCGACGGGCAAGCGTCGCGATGCGGCAGCGGCCCAGGCCCTGCTCGCGATGGGAACGGACCCCAAGCAGAACCAGGCGGTGCGCACCGCGGTGCTGCAGGGGCTGACCGACGGCCTGTCCGGCGCTGGCGGCGGGGACGATAATTTCGTCGCCGGTGGCCGCGCCGGCGCGGGCATCGCCGGTGCCGGCCAGCGCCGCAACAATGTCCAGGAGTTGCAGCTCGCCGCCGAGCCCCGGACGCTGGTCGGTATGGCCGCGGGCAAGGGCAACGATGCGGCGGCGGCCGCCAAGCTGGTGGCGTTGCTGTCATGGCCCGCTAAGCCGCCACCCCCGGCCATTGCGCCGCGCACCCCGGAGGAGGAGGCGCTATACGTCGCCGGACGGACCCTCTTCACCGACAATTGCGCCGGCTGTCACACGCCGGAAGGACGCGGCGCCGGCAACGTCGCCGCCGACCTCGCGGGATCCAGGCTGGTCAATGCCTCGGGCAGCGTGCCCGTGCGCATCCTTAGCCACGGGAAGGAGGGCAAGATCGGTCTGATGCCGCCCGCGGGCGCGACGATGTCGGACCGGGAGATCGCGTCGGTGGTGACCTACATCCGCGGTTCGTTCGGCAATCACAGCAGCCCAGTGGCAGAGCCGTTGGTCAAGGAATGGCGCCAGGCCTACGCCTATCGCAAGTCGCCGTGGACCGACGCGGAGTTGTTGGCGACCGCGCGATGAGGCCCGGCACGGACCGGCAGCGCGCGCGTTGCTGATCCGTGACTGCCAGCCTTGCCGTTCGTGACCTGTCCAAACGCTATGGCACGGTCGAAGCCGTTCGTTCCCTCGGGTTCGACGTGGCGCCGGGCGAGGTGTTCGGACTGCTCGGCGCAAACGGAGCAGGCAAGACCACGACCATCGAATGCATCACGGGGCTGACTACCCCTGATCGCGGCAGCGTGACGGTCGGCGGGACCGACGTATCGCGTGACCCGGCGGCGACCAAGCAGCGCATCGGCGTCGCGCTCCAGTCGACCGGCCTGCACGACAAGATCACTCCGCGCGAGGCGCTCGGCACGTTTGCCGCCTTCTACGATCGACCCACGCGGGCCGACGTCCTGCTCGACCGCTTCGGTCTCGCGCAAAAGGCCGACGTGCGGTTCGAGACCCTGTCCGGCGGGCAGCGGCAGCGGCTCGGGCTCGCGCTCGCCTTCGTCAACGACCCGGACGTCGTGCTGCTCGACGAGCCCACGGCGGGGCTCGACACGGGCATGCGGCGCGAGCTCCATCAACACATCCTCGCCATCAAGGCTGACGGCCGTGCGGTCGTGATCGCCACGCACGACATGGAAGAGGCCGAGCAGCTATGCAACCGTATCGCGATCATCGACCAGGGCACCGTCGTGGCGACCGGCACCCCGCACGAGCTCATCGCGCGATCGCGTTCGACCGTGCGGGTCAAGGTGGTGCTCGAAGGCCCCTTGAGTCCACCTCGGCTGGAGCTTGTGGCGGCGACCGATGTCTCCGTCGACGGGATGACCCTCCGCGTTGACACCACGGATTTGACCGCGACGATGACCGATCTCCTCGCCAAGATAGGGGCGCGAGGCATCGGACTGGAGACGATCGAAGCGCGCAAGGCCACGCTTGGCGAGGTAGTCCTCGCGCTCGCCGCCGGCCGCGCGAACCGCTGAACCGTGCATGCCTTCCTCGTCCTCGCCCGGCTGACGATCGCGCTCAATTTCCGCAACCGCATGGCCGTGATCTACGGCTACGTCTTCCCGCTCGTCTTCCTGCTGACCTTCTGGGTGCTGTATCGCCACGAACCCGTGCCGATCGCGCTGCACCTCGGCGAGCTGCTGACTGTCACCATTCTCGGCGGCGCCTGCTTCGGGCTACCGACGGCGCTGGTCAGCGAACGAGAGCGCGGGGTCTGGCGCCGCTACCGAGTGACACCGGCCTCGACCGCGGTCCTCATCGGCAGCACGGTCGTAGCGCGCTTCGTCCTGCTGATCACCGCCGCGCTGCTGCAGGTGGCAGTCGCCCTGGCGATCGGGATGCCGGCGCCGGCCCACCCGGTCGGGCTGTTCGCCGCCTTCACCGCCGCGTCGATTGCTTTCCTCGGGCTCGGCATGGTCATCGCGATGCTGGCCAACTCGGTCCCTGCGGTACAGGCGCTCGGCCAGTGCATCTTCCTGCCGATGCTGGTCATCGGCGGTGTGGCCGTGCGGCTCTCCAGCCTGCCGGACTGGGCGCTCCATCTCTCGGCCTTCTTCCCCGGACGATACGCGGTAAAGGCGCTGCAGGAGAGTACCACCGGCGCAGGCGCGCAGGCGGCCATATTCGATTGCCTCGCACTCCTCGGCCTCGGCCTCGCCGCGGGAATCGCCGCGGCTGGCCTGTACCGATGGGACTCGGGCGCGCGGCGGCTCAGCCGGCGAGCCATGGCCGCGGTCGGGCTCGGCTTGGGCCTGTGGGTGGCGGTGGGCGCGAGTGCGGAGGTGAAGGGCAGGGTGGCACCCGATCCGCAGCGCGACACGCAGACGCCGGCGCTGACCAGCCTGCTCCGTCCCCGACTTGTCGCCCGGGCGCAGCCGCCGCGAGCGCCTGCCACGCCCGCCCCGAAACTCGCGATCGACCAACCCGTCGAGTCATCCAGGCAAGTCGATCAGCCCCCCGCGCCGGAGCAGGCCGTCCCCGCGCCCGCGCCCAATTGGGATTCCGTCACGGCCGAAGACTTCGCCCAAGTTGCGTTCGAGCGATTGCCGTCCGACCAGGGGATCGTCTCGCCTGTGGCCAGCGCCGGCGAGGAACCAGATCCGCTCATCGCCGCCCAACTCGATACCGTCCGCCAGCGCCTCCCGGACTGGCCGCCCGGGCACGTCGCCGACCCTGTTCAGCGGGTTCGCAACCTGCTGCTCATCGCCGCGGTGCCCGACGTGCTGCAGATGTCCCAGCTCGAGCGGCACCTGCCGCTGCTCGTCGAGGCGCAGTTGCGCCGCGGGATCCCGTCGGCCGACCTGCCCAAGCTCCTCTACTGGGTCGCGATGCACCCGAACGAGGGCGACGACCGGGCGATCGGGGCGCTGCCCGACCTCGGGTTGCCGCCGGCGAGCGGGCCGACCAAAGCGGTGCGCGGCCGGGTGATGCTCTATGCGCTCAAGCTGCTCGGGCGGGAGACCGGGGCGATCAAGCCATAAAAAAAGGCAGCCGCAGCACGAGCCGCAGCTGCCCAGTTGGCTCCTCGGGGAGATCAGATCTTGAAGCGTGCGCCCACCACGAAGTAGCGCCCGACCACATCGTAGAACGATTGGAACGTCGGGTAGAACTCGGTCGGCTGGGCGTTCAACTGCGGCGCGAACACGAAATGGTCGGTCAGGTTCGTGCCCGAGCCGAACAGCGTCACGGTGCTGTTGCGGATCTTCACGTCGTAGCTGATGTTCGCGTTGAGGTACGCTGCCGGCGCCAGCCGATTGTTGGCGACGAACACCGTCGGCTGCTTGGTGTAGTGCATCACGCCGATGAAGCGCACGTCCGCGCCGAAGCTCAGCGGCCCCTCGGTCAGCTGCGCCGAAGCGCTGAACTTGTGCCGCGGCACACCCTGGCCGCCGCCGGCCGCCGTGCCATCAAGACGGATCGGGGTGGCCGTTGGGGACGAGAGGCTGATCAGCTTGGGCGTGTAGTTGCCGATGAACCGCAGATCGAGCCGCGCGGCTGTCGGGTTGAAGATCGACCCGATCCCGGTGCGGTAATTGAGCTCGTAATCGAAGCCCTGGGTCTTCAGCGACGCCTGGTTGAACGGCACCGCCGAAATCGACGTCGGGAAGTTGCCCGATCCGTTCGGGCCGCCGGTGCTCGTCCGGTTTGCAAACGGGAACGGCCGCACGATGAACACGCAGAGCGGATCGGTACCGCCCGACGCTTCGCAGCGGGTGTTGATGTCCCCCGTGCCCAGGGTCGTGATCTTGTCCGCGATCTTGATCTTGTAGTAATCAAGGCTGATGCTGAAGCCGGGGAACCAGCGCGGCTGATACACGCCGCCGATGGTGATCGTGTCCCCCTTTTCCGGCTTCAGCGTGGTGTTCCCCTGAGTCAGCGAGATCAGATTGGTGTTCAAACCCGTGTGAACGTCAGTGAACGTTCCGCGAGTCGAGGACACGCCTGCGAACAGCTCGTTGAGGGTTGGCGCCCGGATATCGCGTGAAATCGTCCCGCGGAACCGAAGCTCGTCGACCGGCGTCCAGGAGAAGCCGCCCTTCCAGGCCCAGATGCCGC
>CAXSDY010000010.1:23024-33671 GCA_964235835.1 uncultured Sphingomonadaceae bacterium
CGAAGCTCGTCGACCGGCGTCCAGGAGAAGCCGCCCTTCCAGGCCCAGATGCCGCCCGACACGCTGTAATCGGTGTAACGCGCGGCGCCGTTCAGATCGAGCCGCTGGAAGAAGGGCGTGTCGTGGATCAGCGGAATGGCGATTTCGCCGTAGGCTTCCTTGACCGTCTGCTTGCCCTTCGACTTGCCCTGGTTGGTCGAATTGTAGGTGAGGTTATAGGTGCCGGCATAGGTGCGCAGCCCCGTTAAATCGATCGGGACCGCCGGATCGTTGTTGCTGGTGACGTTGAGGTTCTGTTTACGAATTTCCGCGCCCAGCGCGATGTTCACGGGGCCGGCGGGAAGGCTGAACAATCCGCCCGAAATGTTGGCCGCGAAGTCGGTCTGTTTCGACTTGATCCGGAAGGTCGAATCCTCCTCGAAGTAAGCGTAGCTTTCGCGCGATGGCGAGCCGTTGCCGAACAGATTCCACGGCACGCATCCCGGATAGAGGCCCGGGTTGGTCAGCGTCACGCGGCACACGATCTGGCCGCTTGGCGCGCGCACCGCGTCGAGCGCGGCGAACCAGCGCGCCTGCTGGAAATTGCCCGAATGGCGCGCCTTAAGGTCGGAATTGCCGTACGACCCGGTCACCGACCAGTTGAAGTTGGCCACCTTGCCCTTGATGCCGGCCAGGAACGTCTTCGCGATATTGTCCTGGTAGGCGCGCTTCGGAGTCTGGTCGGCCTCGACGCGGCTGCCGACGAAGCTGTTCACGCCCTCGCGGAGCATGGTGTCACGCACGCCCTGCGGCAGGAAAGCGTTGTCGGAGAAGATCTGGAACGACTGGAACTGCGTGCCGGCGGCAACTGTCACGAATTCGGTGTGCGCGTTCGTGTAGCTGCCCTGCGCGAAGAGGTTGAGACCGCCACCGAAGTCGTAATCGAGGCGGCCGAAGCCCTGCTTGGTCTTGACCACGCTGGTCAGCGTCGTGCCGAAGGTGACCGAGGTATCGGAGCCGCCCACGTTGAAGTTAGGCGTGCCAGTAGTCGTGCCCAGGTCGGCGCGGTGGGCACCAAAGGCGGACACGGGGCCGCCCGCGAGGGTGGGCTCGAACGTAAAGAGGTTGAGCGAAAATGGGACCGCCTGCCCGGC
Organism: uncultured Sphingomonadaceae bacterium; assembly: GCA_964235835.1. GTDB lineage: Bacteria > Pseudomonadota > Alphaproteobacteria > Sphingomonadales > Sphingomonadaceae > Sphingomicrobium. The sequence goes on from CAXSDY010000010.1 coordinate 24,158, forward strand.
GGCGTTGCGGCCCGAATTGATCAGCGTCCCATAGGTGCCATTTGCGAGGCGGACGTTGAATGTCGGTGTGTACGGATTCAGCGCGCAGGTGCCGGTAGCGCAAGGCCGCGCAGGGTTCGATCCAACGTCGACCCAGCCGCCGGTATAATTGCCGCCGAACGGACGCTCGCCGTTGTTCGAAATGCCCGGCTGTTCGAAATAATCAAAGCTGCCTTCGAGGTGCAGCCGGTCGTCGGCGAAGCTCTTGCCGACTGCTAGGCCCAGCTTGACTTGGTGATCGTCCCAGCGGCTCGACTTGCCGTACTGGGCGGACCCCTTGATGCCGTTGAACTTGGTGTCGAGGATGAAATTGACCACGCCCGCCACCGCGTCCGAGCCATAGGCCGCCGAGGCGCCGCCGGTGACCACGTCGACGCGCTGAATCAGCGCCTGGGGGATGATGTTGGCGTCGACCGTGCCTTCATAGCTGGTCGGCGGCAAGCGCTGACCATCGAGCAGCAAGAGCGTCTCGATCTGTCCCAGCGCGCGCAGGTTGAGATAGTTGCCGGCACTGGGCGTGCGCGCCTGGCTCGAGGTCACGTTGGCGCCCGACGACTGGAAGAACTGCGGCAGGGTCGCGAGGCCGGCGGCGATGCTCTCCGGCGCCTTCTTCAGCAGCTCGGTCGTGCTGACGACCGTGACCGGCGTTGGCGCCTTGTAGCCGTTGGCGACGATGCGGGACCCGGTCACGGTGATCACGTCGGGATCACCGCTGGTGGCGGCTGGACTCGCCGCCGAGGCGCCAGGCGCGCCCGCCTGGCCACCGACCGGCGACACCGCCGCGCTCGACGAATCGGTCGGTGTCGTCGTCTCGGTCGTCGCGGGCGGCCCCGCGGGGATCGCGACCGTCTGGCCAAGGCCGGCGCCGCTCCACAGCGCACTCGTGCCGACCAGCAGCGTGGCGCGAACAAGGTTCAATCTCGTCATGGCAATCCCCTCTCAGAATGTCGCTTTTGCGATCAGATGATTACTGTATGCAGTTCAAAAAATGCTGTCAATCAAGCCTGTTTGGTCGACGTCCCGCTCCCGCTACGCCGCGTAAAGGCCGATGCCTCCATCCACGCGAAGCACCTGTCCGCTGACGAAACCGCTCTGCGGCGAGGCCAGGAACGCCACGACGTCCGCGATCTCCGCCGGCGTGGCGTAGCGATCGAGCGAAGGTCCTTCGAGCATCATGCGCGGGTCGGTTTCCCGAGTCGCGAGGAAGCGCGCGCTCTTGGTGGGGCCCGGGCTGATCGCATTCACCCGCACGCCCGCTTCGCGCATCTCGAGCGCCAGGCAGCGCGTGTAGTGAACGATCGCGGCCTTGGAGCAGCCGTAGATCACTTCCGGCGACACGCCCTGGTGGCCGTTGAGCGATCCGAAGTTGATGATCGATCCCTTGTTCATCGCCGCCATCCCCGGCGCGATGGCGCGGCACATCAGCATCGTCCCGAAGAAATTGCGCTGCAGCACCGCCATCGCGTCGGCCATGCTGATGTCGAGCGCACCGTTCGGCTGCGGCTTGGTTCCCGCCGCGCCAATGTCGCCGCCAGCGCAATTCACCAGGATCGTGATCTGGCCGAGGCGGTCCGAAACCTCGCGGACCATGCGCGCGACATTCTCCTCGACCGTGATGTCGCCAGTGACCCCCATCGTCCGCACGCCGGGCACGGCGATCGCCTCGGCGACCGCGGTCAGGCTGCTGCCTTCGTCATATTGGGCCGGCGCGGTCTCCGTGATGTCATGGATGACGACGTCGGCACCCAGGGACACCAGCTTTTCGGCGATCGTCCGGCCAATGCCGCGACCCGACCCCGTGACCATGGCCAGCGATCCCGTCAGCCCGCCGCCACCCTCGGACGCTCGTGCCGCCTCGATCACCGTCTCGCGCATCGCTCTCCCCCACCCCAGTCCGGTGTGCCGCGCCGGCCAAAAACCGGTCTCGCTACTGCTGCCGCCACCTTGGTTGACACCACTTTTGCATTTCGTATACAGTTTGCCAAGCCGTTAATCCCTGACTCAGGTCAGGAGTCAGCGGCGGCTCCCGGCGACGACGCCAACAGGCGCGACGGCGGCAAGCTCTCGTACAACGATGAATATCGCGGCCCGGCGAAGCGGGCGCAGCAGTACAGAGGGGATGTCGGATGAAGTGGGTTCGTGGAGCGGCATTGGCGGCCGCGATGCTGACGACGACGCCAATCGCGCGAGCCCAGAACGGCCCCAATGCGCAGTCGATGAGCGGCGTCCCGACCGGCAGCGAGTGGCCGCGGATTCCGGGGCAGAACCTCGCCGGCATGCACATCTACCTGCGCGCGGGGCTCAAGACCCACGACGTCGGCCAGCACGACTATCCGCAGTTCCTCGCCGACTGGAGCAAGATCCTGACGGCGCACGGCGCGGTCGTCGACGGTTCCCTCCACGCGCCGAGCGCCGATGAGCTGAAGAACGTCGACGTCGTCGTGATGTACAAGGGTGATGCCGGGTTCATGACCGCGTCCGAGCGCGCCGCCCTGCAGGCCTATGTCAAGCGTGGCGGCGGGCTGGTGATCATCCACGATCCGCTGTGCGGTCCCGATCCTGCCGAGTTCGCCAGCTACGTCGGCGGCGGCAAGAAGCATGGCGAGGTCAATTATACGCTCGGCACCGACATGACCTATCAGATCACCGATGCGAACTCGCCGATCATGAAGGGCATGACGAACCTCACTTTGTTCGACGAGGCGTTCTACCGGATGACCTGGGCGACCGCACCCGCGATCCACGTTCTTGCCACCACGAAAATCCCCGACACGCAGTCTTCGCGCAAGGGCGGCGGTGTCGGCCAGGTGGTGCCGCAGATCTGGACCTACGAGCACACGGTGGCGGGAGGCCAGCCGGCACGTGCGTTCGTGTGGATGCAGGGGCACACCTATACCAACCTGTCCAACCCGCAGGTCCAGGCGATGCTGCTGCGGGGCATTTCCTGGGCGGCGAAGCACCCGGTCGACGAGCTCGTGTCGTACGTGCCGCCGCGGTCGGCGCGTCGCCCCGGCTAGCGGATGCGGGTCGACGCACGGCAACCTGCATCGGATCGCGCCTGCCGCGTGGTCTGGCGCCATCCCGTATTCTTAAGCGATCGGAAGCAAACATGAGCTCGAAAGCGGTTGTTCGGTGTTTGCTGTGGGCGTCCACGGCCGTGGCTCTCTCCACCCCCACCTACGCGGCGCAGCGTCGCACAGCCGCGTCGGCGGCTGGAAGTGGTGACTGGCCCTCCGCCAACAAGGGCCTCGACGCGCAGCGCTTTTCGACCTTGCGGCAGATCACGCCTGCCAACGTCGGTCAGCTCCGCGAGGCGTGGGTCTATCACATGCGGCCGGCGGCGGAGGCGGGCAAGCCGCCGCAGCGGCTGCAGCTGTCCGAAGCGATCCCGCTGGTGATTGGCGACACCATGTACCTGCCGACTCCTTACGGGCGGGTCGTCGCGCTGGATTCGTCGACGGGCGCGGAGAAGTGGAGCTTCACGATCCCGAACGACGACCGGGCCTCGTTGCGCGGCGTATCTTACTGGCCGGGCGGGGCAGGCGCGGCAGCCTCGATCATCGTCGGCACGCGTAACGGAAAGCTCTATTCGCTAAGCGCCCAGCGCGGAACGCTGAACTCGGGGTTTGGCAGTGGCGGCTTCGTCGATCTCAAAACGCCTGAGGTCATGCAGACCGGCATGGCGGCCTCTTACATCCTTCCCTCGCCCGCACTCGTTTACAAAAATCTGATCATCACTGGCGCCGGTCCGGGTGAGGGTCCCGGCGGAGCGGACGGTGGCCTCGGGCCGGCGGGCGATACCCGCGCCTGGGACGCGCGGACGGGCAAGCTCGTGTGGACCTTCCACTCGGTCCCGCGGCCCGGCGAGTTCGGCTACGACACGTGGGGCGGCAACAGCGCGAAGAACCGCTCCGGCGTCAACGTCTGGGGCTACATGACGGTCGATGCCGCGCGCGGCATTCTCTACATGCCGTTCGGCGCGCCTAACAATGACCGGGTCGGGATCGACCGGCCCGGCAACAATCTCTTCTCCAGCTCGCTGGTCGCGGTCAACGCCGACACCGGCAAATATCTGTGGCACTTTCAGGTCACGCATCACGACGTGTGGGACTATGATACGCAGGCCCCGCCCACCCTGTTCGACGTGCGGCGCGATGGTCGGGTCATTCCCGCGGTGGCCACCGTCAACAAGAACTCGCTGATGTTCATTCTCGACCGCACCAACGGCAAGCCGATTTTCGGCGTCCAAGAGCAGCCGGTGCCGGCGAGCCAGATCCCGGGCGAGCAACTGTCGCCGACGCAGCCGTTTCCCGTCTTGCCGGAGCCGCTGGCCCAGAACACGCTGCGCCGGGGCAATCTGTACCAGGACACGCCCGAGCATAAGGCCTATTGCGAGAAGCTGGTCGACGACAACCAGATGATCATGGGCGAGCGGACATACACGCCGCTGGTGCTCGATCGTTATGTGGTCAGCCTCCCCGGCACGCAGGGCGGCTTGAACTACTATGGCGGGGCGTTCGACCCGACCCTTGGATTGTTCGTCGCCAACGTCAACAATCTGGCCCAGCCGATGCGCATGGTCCGCAATGCCGACGGGAGCTATGCCAACTCTGGCCCGTTCGCGGGCACGCGCCGCTTCTGGGACGCCGAGACGCACTTGCCGTGCGGCCCGACGCCGTGGGGCGAGCTGGTGGCGGTGAACGTCAACACCGGGAAGATCGCTTGGCGTTCCAGGCTGGGTGTCACCGATCGCTTCCCCGCCGGCAAGCAGAACACCGGCCGCCCGGGCCTGGGCGGCGCCATCGTCACGGCATCCGGGCTGACCTTCGTCGGCGCGACGGACGACGCCCGCTTCCGCGCCTTCGATACGCGCACCGGCAAGGAGATCTGGACGGTCAAGCTCCCAGCATCGGCCGAAGCCACGCCGATCACCTATGCGGGCCGGGCCGGCAAGCAGTTCGTTGCGGTAACGGCGACCGGCGGCGGTTTGATCGGCGCGGCGCTTGCGGGCGACTCGGTGGTGGCCTTTTCATTGCCGTGATGCGTTCAGCATGGCGACAGCGCCGGCACCGCATCGCGCCGGTGCAGATGGAGGATGATCGTGCTTAAGCCTTTGCCGATGTTCGGCTCCATGTTGGCCATGGGCCTGCTCGCGGCGGCTGCATCGGCCGCTCCGCCCGTCGCTCCGCCGCCTGCGCCGCCCACCGCCACGAGCGCCGCTGCGGCGGCCGAGCTCCCGGCCGGTGCCGGTCGGGACACGGTCATGCGGGTATGCTCGGCCTGCCATTCGCCGAACGTCGTCGCCCAGCAGCGCCTCACGCCCGAGGGCTGGCATGAGTTGGTCCAGACCATGGCCAACAATGGCGCGGTCGCAACCGACGCAGAGCTGGCCGAGATCACTGGCTATCTGACGCGGAGCTTCCCCGCCACCGGCACCGCGCCGTCGCCCAAGCCCTAGTCAGGGGAACAGCTTGCGCGTCTGGTCGACCACGGTGATGGCCGACAGGATGCCGAACAGACCGACCGCCCACACCAGCGTCGCCGTGCGCAGGAGGCTCGGTCGCAGCGGCGGCGCGAGCAGCTTCCGGTTCAGCACGATCAGCAGGCCGGAATAGAGGAACATCATGAAGGCGGCGATGCAGCCGGCGAGCACCAGCAGCACCAGGGGCTGGCTCAATCCGCTGACGATGATCGCCGTCCCGGTCAGCACCATCGCCCAGACGATGCCGGCGTAGATGATGCTCTCGCTCTTGCCCGGCAGGTAGCTGGTGCGCAGCACGTCGGCCGCAAGGCGGCTGGTGTAGTCGACGATGCCCAAAGCCGCGGCGAACAGGGAGAAGGCGCCCACCGCCCAGAACAGCCGGCCGAACCATATGCCGACCCGGTCGCTCAATGCGGCACCCTCGATCGCCAGGAAGCTGATGTCGCGCGGCAGATCGGTTCGCCCGGACAGCGTCGCATAGGCCAGAATCGAGGTGAACGTGATGGTGATCAGGCTGATCGCGACGAAGGTCGACAGCTGCTCGATGTTGGCGATGCGCCACCATCCGCGCCAGCGGGTGAGCGCCGTCTCGTCGGTCTCGAACCGCCAGCCGGTGCCGACGTCGGCGACTGGTTCGCCGGTCAGTGGGCTGACCACCCGCGGGGCGTGGATGCCCATGCCATAGCCCTTGTCGCGGATGTAGTTGGATTGGCACAGGTTCTGGCCGCCGCCAGCCCCGGCGTAGGCGAGCGCGCCGAGCAGCAGCGGCCAGCCCATCGATGCCGCGGGAATGTCGACGGCGCTGAGTAGGGCGGGGGTGCGGACCCATACGCTTTCGGGAACCGCGAACACGCCCGCGACGACGACCAGCAGCCCGACCGCGAACACCTTGAGGAACTGGGTTCCCTCGACTGCGCGATAGACGACCGGCGACAAGGTCAGGATCAGCCCGATCGCGACCAACATGCCGACCGCGATCCACGGCGCGCTGCCGCCCACCAGGTAGGTCACCAGAGTCGCCGCGCTCGTCGCCCACCCGGGCCAGAGGTTCGACAGGATCGCCAGGATCGCGAACACCAGGCCCCAGTGACGCGCGATCTGAGCACGGTCTCGCCGGTTGCGAGTGTGTAGCGCTCGATCTCCATGTTGATGAAGAACTGCGTCGCAAGGCCCACTGCTGCGGCCCACACGAACGCCAGTCCGATCTGGCTTGCGATGTAGGGGTAGAGGATGAACTCGCCCGACGCGAGGCCCACCCCTGCCGCGACCACGCCCGGCCCGACGATGCGCAACGTGGAAGTGGGCGGCGCCGGCAGCTCCGCCACCTCGAAGTCCGGCAACGTCCCTGCTGGCGTGTTTGGTGCACGCTCGGCGCCCCAGGTCATCCTCTTGCCCCTTTTCTTTGCATCAAAGCAGGTCGGGGAGGAGAGGGCAACCGTCCGCTGCGGCTGGCTTAATCGTGCCCGGTGTCGGTGACGCTGGGGTCCTGCATGTGGAGGCTGGCGAACTGCACGACCTGTCGCCCGACAAGATCGAGCTGCCCCGCGGCGGAGGCGTCGGTGCAGGCGCCGTCGCGGAAGATTCCGCCCGAGCTGTTGATCCCCGCGCCGAGCGGCGTCGGCCAGCCGCGCAGCGCATGGACGATCGCGCGCAAGGTAGCGAGCGTACTGCCCGTCGCCTGCCACCCGTAGGCCGTCGCGATCAGGCCGACCGGGACGCCGTCGAGATATACTCGCTGGTCCTTGGCCGTTCTTTCGAGATAATCGATCGCGTTCTTGACCAGGCCGGAGATCGATCCGTGATAGCCCGGACTCGCGACGATCAACCCATCGGCCTTGCGCACCGCTTCAACCAGCTCCGCTCCGTCGCGCGATTCCTCGGTGCCTTCCGCCAGATAGTGGGGCAGCCGAGACAGGAACTCGCCGCCAAACATCCGCACCTCGGCGCCCGCCCGTTCCGCCGCGGCCAAGGCGAGCGAGAGAGCCTGCTCGGTCGAAGAGCCGGCCGACGCCGTTCCGCCGATGCCGACGATCACCGGCTTGCGGCCATTCACCTTGTCCATGAGCGTTCCTTCAGTCCCAGCGCCCTGTCCGAATTCGCCCCGCGCTTCAAGCCGCTCGCAAGTTCACATGCTACTGGCTCGCGCTCTGCTCGATCCGCGCCAGCACGGCCTCGGGTGCGACGTTGCGCTTCAGCTCGGCAAGCTCGGGGTCGCTGCCCTCGGCGACGCCCAGCTTCCGCGCAATCTCGCTCGTGAGATGGATCAGCCGCGTCACCTCGTGCTCCGATAAGAGGCTGATCTGAAGGTCCAGGTCGGCCCGGCGGTCCGCCTGAACTGCCGCGCGGTTCTGGCTGATCAGGACGAACGTCGAAAGAAAAATCGCCTCGACGGATGCCACTGTCGCCAGGATGACGAAGCTGGGATCGAACCGAGCAATCCCCGGCAGCAGCCCGAGATTGACGAGCACCCATCCGCCGAACAGCAGCAGGTGAAGGTACACGAAGCGCATCGATCCGACGAAGCGGGTGATCCGCTCTGCCAGCCGGTCTTCGAAGCTGGCGCTCGCCTCATCGCTGCGCCGCCGCTCGGCGAGCGCGTCGATGTTGCGCTCCAGCGCAGACGCAAGTCCGGTCGGACCGGGGTCGGGAACGGTTGGCGCGTCAGCGGATCGTCGCGGGGTGCTCATCGCCGATGAACTCCTCGGTTGCGCGCAGCGCCTCATCGTCGGTGAACTGCGTCGGCGGATGCTTGCAGAAGAACGCGGCGGGGCCGGTAACCGGCCCACCTAAGCCGCGGTCCAGCGCCAGCTTGGCGCAGCGGATCATGTCGATCGCCACCCCGGCGCTGTTGGGCGAATCCTCGACCGACAGCCGCAGCTCCAGGTTCAGCGGCACGCCGCCGAACATCCGTCCTTCCATGCGCAGGAAGCAGACCTTGTTGTCGTTCTGCCACGCGACATAGTCGGATGGGCCGACGTGGATATTGTCGTCGTCGAGGCGGCGCTGCGCGACCGACTGTACCGCCTCGGTCTTCGATTCCTTCTTCGACTTCAGCCGCGAACGGTTGAGCATGTTGAGGAAGTCGGTGTTGCCGCCGGTGTTGAGCTGGTACGTCCGGTCGAGCCGCACGCCGCGCTTGGCGAACAGGTCGGTCAGCACGCGGTGGACGATCGTCGCGCCGAGCTGCGCCTTGATGTCGTCGCCGATGATCGGCACGCCTTTCGCGCGGAACCGCTCGGCCCAGGCGGCGTCGCTGGCGATGAACACCGGGATGCAGTTGACGAACGCCACCCCGGCCTCGAGCGCGCATTCGGCATAGAATTCGCTCGCCTGCTGGCTGCCGACCGGCAGATAGTTGATCAGCACGTGCGCGCCGGTGTCGCGCAGTTCGCGCACGATGTCGTCCTGCATCGGCTCGGGCAGGGCGGCGGGCTTGAACGTCCTCGCCTCGGGATAGTCGGCCATGTGATCGGCCACCCCGTCAAGCACGCGGCCCATGCGCACGACCGCGCCGGTCGGCGGCACATGATCGCAGAAGATCTGGGTGCAGTTGGGCGGCGCCAGGATCGCGTCGGCGACGTCGCGCCCGACCTTGCGCTCGTCGACGTCCCACGCCGCGACGATCCGCAGATCCTTGGGCCGGTAGCCGCCGAGATTCCAGTGCATCAGCCCGATCTGCTCGTTTGCCCCGCCGTTCTGGTAGTGGGCGATGCCCTGAACCAGGCTCGACGCACAATTGCCGACCCCGGCGATGGCGATTCGGATTTCGGAGTTCATGGCCCTTCTCCTAGCCGGCGGCGGCGCGCGGCACGGCCAGTTCGGCCGGCGCGTAGCGCTCGATCATCTCGGCGCAGAAGTCGGCGAACTGCTGCGGATCGCGTGGCGGGCTGGTGTGGTGTGGCGCAATGCCGAGGTGCTCGGGCGTGAAGCAGAAGGTCACGGTCACGTCGAAGTCGGCGAGCGCCTCCATCTGCCGGTCGAACCAGTCGAGCG
>CAXSDY010000011.1:0-32041 GCA_964235835.1 uncultured Sphingomonadaceae bacterium
CCGCAAGGCGCATCTCGACCAGGTCCGTCAGCTGCTCGGCGTCGCACCACCCGCGTCCGTTGATACGCCGATCGAGCGGGACGATGTGCGGCCCCCGTGCCCATGCTGCCGTGGGCACATGGTCGTCATCGAGACGTTCGAACGCTCGTGCCGGCCGCGAGCCCCACCGCACGGCACCGCCCCGACCGGGACCGCCACGTGATGACCCGCATGGCCCAGCTTCATCATGCCGCGCAGTTCCTGCGCTTCCGGCGATGATGCCGCTCGCGATTATGATACCGCCGCGCCCACCGGCGGCCCGATCATGCCCCGGATCTGGGCAACATCTGCGCCGGCCACCATCGTCAGCGGCCGCACACTTGCCCGAAAATGCTCGTCATAACGCCCGTCAAGCGCGCCTCACATCGGCGCGAAACCCGAAAAACCCATAGGTCACCGCCCGTGGCCCGCGGCTTCCTGCTTTGGAGGATATCGTACGCCTGCCGGCATCCGATATCCTTCACACAAGCGGTCAAGCTAAGGGGGCTGCACACTTTTCGAGGATCGGACGTTCGTTCATGCGCAGCTAGTCGCTCCATGTGGACGAATGCAGCATGGCAAAAGCTCTCTTGATTTCCAAAAGCTCTCTTGATTTTGCCTTCAGTGGAGGAGGGAAAGTGCAGTTACTCTCATCGCCAAGCCGAGCTCCTCCACGACTTCGCGGCCTGCCACTCGGAGCGGAGGCGGGTGAACGCCGAGGGGTCTTCAAGCGTCAGCATCGCTTATGACCTAGAAAGCACACCACGATAATCTTGATCCTCAAGGGCCCTTCCTGCCCCAAGGACGACACACCTCAGTGGATCATCTGCGATCCTGACGGCGAGTCCTGTCGCCTCAGCAATGACCGTGCCGATCTCCGAGAGCAATGAACCGCCGCCGGTCATCGTAATGCCCTCGTCTATGATGTCGGCGGCGATCTCGGGCTGGGTGTGCTCCAGCGCCGATCGCACGACGTGCACGATGCGTCCGACCGGGTCAGCCAGAGCCTCCACAATGTCCGACTGCGTAAGCTCTACTTCGCTTGGGATCCCTCGCGCGACATCGCGGCCCCGCACAAGGACCTTCCGTGGCTCGGCGCCAGGTGGGAGTCGTGCACAACCAACCTCAAGCTTCACGCGCTCGGCGGTTGCCTCACCAATCAAGAGCCCGTGCGTTCGCCGGATGTAACCGACGATGGCCTCATCCATCCGGTCTCCGCCGATCCGGTCTGACGCGGAGTAGGCGAGGCCCTGGAGAGCAATGACGCCCACCTCGGTCGTTCCGCCTCCGATATCCACGACCATCGAGCCAACGGGTTTAAGCACCCGCATATTAGCGCCGATGGCAGCCGCCATCGGCTCTGCGATTAGCCACACCTCGCTTGCGCCGGCATTGAGGGCCGCATCTCGGATTGCCCTGCGTTCGACAGATGTGGAACTGGATGGCACACAGACAACGACCTCCAGCTGGGAGGGCAGGCGCCAACCGCTTCCCTGTGCCTTGGAGATGAAATGCTTGATCATCTGCTCAGCGACTTCAAAGTCAGCGATTACCCCGCTTCGAAGAGGACGGATCGTCCTGACGTTGACCGGGGTCTTGCCCATCATCAACTTCGCATCGGCCCCTACCGCCAGAACCCGGCTGACGCCGTTCTCGACCTCTGTCGCGACCACCGAGGGTTCTTCGATCACCACTCCTCGGCCCCGCACGTAAACGAGCGTGTTGGCCGTGCCGAGATCGATGGCGATCCCACGGGGTGCGAACGGCAAGAGGTCGGTAAGCTTCACGGAAGATGATTGTCCTACGGCCGCTGCCCTCAGCCGCATCCACGATGCGGACCGATTAACTAAGCCCAGAGAGCAAGCCCGCAGGCGCGTCCAGCAGTTCGTGATCATGGGAATGGGGGTGGCTGACAAAGCAGCGACCCTGGGCCCGCACGGTTTCAAGCGGAACGATCCTCGTCGATCCCAAATGGATTAGGCTCTCAACGTAGGGTGCTCCGATCAGGGCTCGTTGACGACCACAAGAATAATTGGAGCCGTGCGACCCCTCGTTCGCCTATGACGGCACCGTCAGAGGTCATGATAGGCACCGGTAGACATGCATCGACGCGAGTTTTTTCGGGCGGCTGGAGCTGCGACATTCGCCCTGAAAGCCGCCTGGGCAGGGCGGCCGTGCTTCGGGGGACTTCTTCTGTAAACTGGCAAGCGCTTCGGCAGCGGGTCGGCGCTCGCTTGATTGAGGTTCGCTCACCGCTGGTGGCCTGCCGAGAGGCGCGAGGTGCTGGAGCAGGCGCCTTGTTCGCGCGGATCAAGAACCCTACTATCTTGGAGACGAGCCTGCACTGACCCAGATGCTGGGCTGAACCGGCGCTTGGACTTCGCAGGCAAGCGACTACGCGGTGGCAGCGGAGAGCGCGGCCTACGTCTTGGCGGCGGTCAACTTCGCAAGGACGCACCGCGTACCGTTGATCGTCAAAGGCGGCGGGCATAGTTATCTCGGCAACTCGAACCGAGCCGGATCGCTCCTTGTTTGGACGCGGCGGATGCGAACGATCACCTTTCACGACGACTTCGTTGGTGCCGGCTGCTCTCCCAATCAACAGCCGGTGCCGGCCGTGTCGATCGGTGCAGGTGCCCTTTGGGGGCAGGTATACGACGCTGTCGCGGTCCGCGCGGGACGCTACGTTCAAGCGGGCGGCTGCCTCACCGTGGGGGGTGGCAGGCTTCGTTCAGGGCGGCGGATTCGGCAGCTTGTCCAAGCAGTTCGGCACGGGCGCTGCGAACCTTCTTGAAGCCGAAGTGGTCACGACCGACGGCCGGATTCGGGTCGTCAACAAGGCGGAGGATCCGGAGCTCTTCTTCGCGTTGAGGGGCGGTGGGGGCGGGACCTTCGGCATCGTCACTCGCCTGACACTTCGGACTCACCCATTGACCCAAACGATCGGAGCGGTCATCTTTGCCGTGCAGGCGAAATCAGACGCAGCGTGGCGTGCGCTAGACTAGTTGCGCGAATGATCTCCTTCTACGCTGACGCCTTGTTCAATCGACTTGGGGCGAGCAGATCCGCTTTAGCCCGAGCAGAACCTTGTCCTTGTCCATGCTGTTCCACGGCCTTGACGAGGCGCAGGCAGGGGCCACGTGGGCACCCTTTCTCGCCTGGATTGAAGCAGAGCCCGATGAGTATGCATTGAAGGATAAGCCGGTATTCGTTGCGGCACCTGCGCGACGGTTTTGGGACCCTGCCTTTCTTCGCCAGCTCCCCGGCATCGTCCTGTCCGATGACTGGCCCGGTGCACCCGCCTCAAACGTATTTTGGGCGAGCAACCTCAGCGAGGCCGGTCAGCTGCTTCACGCTTATCAGTCCGCCTGGCTGCCAGCGGACCTTCTCGCTCATGGCAAGCAGAACGCGTTGGTCGACGCATTGATTGCCGGATCCACCGAGTGGTCAATGACGCTGCACACGAACAAGGGACTGGCCGGCGGTTCGGATGATGCTCAGAACTTGACACGAGAGACAGCGACCAACCCGGCGGTCCTCGACGCGTTCGCACTGCTGATCTGCGCCGCAGATGCTCCGCCCGCATTGTTCATAGCCAGAAGATGACGGTGGCGGCCGTCGCTGACGGCGTGAAGCTTGGTGTTCATGCCGCCTTTGGTGCGCCCGATCAGCCGCCCAAGGCCCCCCTTTTTAGCCGCAGGCTCGATGCCGTGCGGTGCGCCTTCAGGTAGGTTGCGTCGATCATGACGGTCTTCGGCTCGGCGCTTGCGGCAGCCAGCCCCTCCATCATCTGGACGAAGATGCCCTTCTCTCCCCACCGCTTCCAACGGTTGTAGAGCGTCTTGTGAGGGCCATAAGCCTTTGGCGCGCCCCGCCATCGCAGCCCGTTGCGGTTGACGAAAACGATGCCGCTCAGCACCCGTCGATCGTCAACCCGAGGCTTGCCATGGCTCTTGGGAAAGTACGGCTGAAGCCGCAGCATCTGCTCATCCGTTGGCCAGTACAGGTCGCTCATCCGCAGTCTCCTCACGGAGCCTGAATCAGATCGCGACGCTCACATCAATGGGTCCTGACCCTAAGCATGAACGGGATTCATCTTGGGGATAGACGCAGTTGCCGTAGCGCATTTGACCCAAACGTGGCCATCAACCTGACCGCCCCGCTTTGCATAACTAAACGTTTGTTCATCTTAATTCGTTGAACACCTGAGGCACGGCGGCCGGACCGGAAGATGGTTGCGAACGTCCTGCTCTAGACTAGAGCGGAAAGGATGGATGTTCCGTGGCTGTTCTTTACATCGCCAAGATCTGGACGTCAGAGCCGGATAGGTTCATCGTCGTTCAATCCACCAGATGCCGGGACTAAACACCTTGAGACGGCGGGCGTAATTGTAGGCAGCGATGAAGTCGGCAAGGTGGATCCGTAGGTGGTCGTGGTTCTCGTAATGGAAGCGCTTGACGGTCGCTTCCTTGATCGTGCAGTTCATCCGCTCGACCTGACCGTTGGTCCAGGGATGGTTGGCTTAGTAAGCCGATGCTCGATGTCGCTGGCCTCGCAGACCATATCGAAGCGCATCCGGCGCGAATAGGCGGTGTTGCGATTACGCGGTTGCTCGGCGGCCTGGATACCATTGTCGGTGAGGATCGTATGGATCCGGTAAGGTACGACTTTGAGCAAGTGTTCTAAGAACTCCCAGGCCGTTCGCCTGTCGGCCTTGTCGACCAGCTGCGTGACGGCGAACTTGCTGGTGCGGTCGATGCCAACGAACAGATAGAGCTTGCCTTCGGCGGTCTGCACCTCGGCAATATCGATGTGAAAGAAGCCGATGGGATAGCGCTTGAAGCGCTGGCGCTTGGGCTTGTCGCCCTCAATTTCCAGCAGGCGGGATATGCCGTTCCGCTGTAGGCACCGATGCAGCGCCGGCCGTGTCAGGTGCGGGATCGACGGTTGCAACGCGTAAAGACAGTCATCCAACGGCAATAGCGTGTGACGCCGGAACGCAACCACCGCCGCCTCCTCGGCTTCGCTGAGGGTTGTAGATGGCGGGGCCTTCGGCCCGGTCTTCAGATCCTCAACCGTCGCCCGCTGGCGCCACTTGGCCACCGTCTTCGGGTTGATCCCCAGCTCTCGACTCAGCGTCGCGAGCGAAGCTTGCGATCGCTGTATTACTGCTCCGACGACGTGCGTGGTCGTGGCGCTCCCGTGACGTACCTGTCCCATATCGCTTCCTTCCATTCCAACGAAAGGATCGCACCATCAAACCGTGGGATCAAACACCTAATGAGTTGCCAGGGAACCGGGCTGGAAGGGGAAACATACGATGCTAAGTGCGAACGGATCACACGACTCCCGCGCCGGGTTGGCGCTGGTTGTGCCCCACAACTGGCCCTCCGACGAGCTCCTGCGTGGGTTTGAAGCGGCTGGCCTCGCATTGTGGAGCTGGAACGTCGACGACGACAGATCCACCATGGACGAGCGTGGCTTTGCCTTGCAGGGTATGCCTTGGAACGCGCATCTCACCTTCGAAGACCTTTCCGAGCACATCCATCCAGCCGACCGCGACCGCGTCCGCGCGGCCTTCACTGCGACCCGCGGCGTTGAAGGTAGTTATGTGACCGACTTCCGCGTCGTGCTCAGCAGCGAAGTTCGCTGGATTTCCTCACGGGGGAGGGGCGAGGATGTCGGCATGCACCACAGACGCATTCCGGCATCTTCGTCGACGTAACCGGTCGCAAGCAGGCCGAGGAAGGGCATGAACTGCTTGCCGGCGAGATGAGCCACCGAGTCAAGAACCTCTTGGCGATCGCCGCCGGCCTGACCCACATCACCTCCCGCTCAACGTCGTCGACAACAGAGATGGCACGCGAGCTAACGCAGCGGCTGACAGCACTCGGTCGGGCGCACGATCTGGTCCGCCCACTTCCCGGCGGCCAGGGTAGTGCGGCCCTCCTGGGCGATCTCCTGTCGGTCCTATTGGCACCTTACGATGACCTTGGCGCCTTCAGCGGTCGCATCAGGGTTGCCGTGGAGCGCATGGGAGTGGGCGAAGCCGCGACCACAAGCCTCGCGCTTGTGCTGCACGAGCTTGCGACCAACTCGCTGAAGTATCGCGCCTTGTCCTCAGGCGCCCAGACCCTGGATATCACAACGGTGTCGAGGGGCGGCGAGCTCGACCTCATCTGGATGGAGAGAGGCGGACCTCCGGTCGAAAGCACCGCGACAAGCAAGTGGCTTCGGCAGGAAGCTGGTTCACCGAAGCGTGTCAAAGCAGCTCGGCGGGAAGATCGAATACGACTCGCTGCCGGAGGGGCTGATCGTGACGCTGCGACTTCATCGCAACAAGCTGGCCAGCTGAGCCGAGCAGCGCATAGCTACGGTCAGGCTGCCGCCGCGCGCGACCGCTTGATGTAGTCGACCACCGCTTCGGGTTCATAGCGCCTGGCGAGATGCGGTCCCGCTCTCGCACAGCTCCGCCGCGGTGCTGACCGCGCGCTCAGCGTTCCGGCCACCAGACCTCGAGTTCGGGCCGATTTTGCCTGACCTAACTGGCTCAGTTCAAACCCAGACCGAGCTCCGATCGCCGCAATATCGCAAACGATGACGTCGATCGACAAGGTGGGTGTTTTCAGCGCGATCAAGGACTCGTCGGTGTTCGCTGCTTCGACCACCTCATGACCAAAGTGCCGCAGATAGTCGGCAATGGCATGGCGTGAGACTATGTCCCCTGGACGATCAGGACTGAGGCGACCGTGGCCGAACCAGCATCGGCCTCGTTCATCGGGATCGGGCCAGCTCGAGCTCTACAAGCGTGATGGCGTGGTCGAACAGTGTAAGGCGACTCCGGCGCGGACGGCGGCGGTGGCCATCACCTCACCCCGATTACCCGAACTCGGTTCAGCCTTGCGTATCAATCACCAGCACGTCTTCGGGCTGTGCCGCCGCCAGTGCCCGGTGAAGCCAGAGATTGTCGCCCGGCGGCCTCAGGACCGGAAGCGCCCGCCCCGCATCACCATCGCCGACGAGATCCGGTGCAGCGCTGAAGGAAGCGCCCCGATCCTGTCCGCTGCCTCGTGTAGGCTGGCCGACGACAGGCCGGCGAACACAGCGTCGTCCCGACCGGCCGCTACATTCCCGAGCGCAGATTTGCTCACAGCTTGACCGAGAACTGGACGGCGATCGTCCTGGGCCGGTTGATGCCGCCGTAGTAGGCGCGCTGGCCGATGGCAGTGCCGCCAGCGCTTACCGCGGTTGCGAACACCGTATAGATCTTGTTGGCCAGGTTGGTGCCGATCACGGCGAACTCCCAGCCCGTCGATCTGCTGCCCAGGCTCGCGCGAAGGTCCAGCAACTGGTGCGCATGCGCCACTGGTGCGTCCGGTCGGTCGCGGGCATATTGCGTTAGGTAAGAGCTGGTAAACTCCACGCTGGGGTGAAGGTTAAAGCTCAGGTCATCTGTCAGATGATTTGTATAGTCGGCGCCCACCTTGCCCGACCAAGTCGGCGCGCGCACAACGCGGTCGCCCTTGGCGGCGATGGGCAGGAAGTCCTTGGTGAACTTGGCGTCCTCGTACAGCAGCTCGGCGTTGACCCTCAAGCCGGGAAACAGTTGGATGACGCTCGACCCTTCGACACCGCGCGAGGCGACGTTTGAGTTGCCGATGGTCGCCTGATTGACTGGCGGGTTACCGAGCAGTTGGAATACCGTCGTTTGAAAATTCTTGATCCGCGTATCGAAGATTGCCGCTGTCAGATAGCCCATCCTGCCGAAGTTGAACTTACCGCCGACTTCCGCAGTGTACGACGTTTCAGGCGTAAAGCGCGCGGCCAGGATTGATGCCGGGTTCTCCTGATAGCCGCCGCTCTTGCTGCCCTTTGAATAGCTGGCGTACAGTAGAATATTCGGTCGAGCCTGGAACTCGATGCCAACGTTTCCGTCGAGCGGATTGGACGTCAACTGGGGTAGAACGGTATAGGGGATGGGCGGTGCGCTGGCGGTGGCGCCGCCCAAGGTACCCGAACCGAGCCGGACGATCGTTGCGGTCTTGATCTCGTGTGTATAGCGCAGCCCTGCCGTTAGCTTGAAGCCGTCAAACAGCTCGTAGTTCGCGGAAGTGAAGCCCGAGAAGGTCTCGGTCTTCTCGTTAAAGGTGACATCGCTGAATCCGGTTAAAGAAAATCTGATTGTGTTCACGTTTGCGAACTGGTTACGATCAAGGCCCCAGTTGTTGTTATAATAGAATCCGCCGACGAGATATTGAAAGCGCGCGCCGGTAGGAGATGCAATCCTGACTTCCTCTGTAATTACCTTATTCTTTTCCAAGTCAGCAAAGTTAAAAAGGTCCGCGGCGAGAAAGTCGAGATCGACCAGGCGGGGCGATATCCATTTTACGAATGCGGTCTGGGAGGTCAGCGTCAGACTGCCGAGCGGCACAGAGGCGATGAAGTTAAGCCGGTCGCTCTTCTGGCGGTCGAACGCGCCGGCCCCTTGTGGGCTACCGACCAGCGGCGCCGAGCTGTCGTTCTGATACGGCGCCACGCCGACGTGGAAGTTGGTTTGCCCGATCTGGATCGCGCGCGCCGTGAGAACGCCGCCAGGATCAGTCAGCACTACCATGTTCTGGCCGCGCGCGTTGCGATCGTCATGCTGGTAGGAGAAAAAGAAGTTACTCCGCGCACCCGGGCTGTAAGACAGCGACAGCCGTCCCGAGATATCGCGCAGCTGCTGCGCTCGTCGGTTGGTGAAGGTGTTGCGGAGCCAGCCGTCCTCGTTCGACACCAGCACCGCAAAGCGCGCGTTCAGATCGGGAGCGATGGGGGTGTTGATTGCCCCCTGAAAACGGTCCCCGTTGATTGTAAAGCTATGGGTATAGCTAGCGTCGATGCCGAAGTTGTCGGTCGGCCGGTGAGTTACGATGCTAACCGCGCCGAGGCTGGTGTTCTTGCCGAGCAAGGTCGACTGGGTGCCTTTGATCAGCTCGATATGATCGAGATCGTAGAGCGGCGTCACATAGTCGCGGTTGTGGCCAAGATAGATGCCGTCGATGTAGGTCGGCACTGACGATTCCACGCTCTGTGTCGAGCCGCCCGAACCGAGCCCCCTAAACGTTGTCGCGCCCCCCGCAGAGGACCCGGGCGATTGCAGCACGCCAGGTGCGATTCCGGTGAGCTGATTCGCGTTAGTGATATTATTGCGTTCCAGCTCGGCCGGCTGGAGAATGCTGATCGTGGCTGGCGCGCGTAACAATGTTTCACCCTGCTTGCGCGCGGTGACGATGATGTCGCCGACGCCGATTCCCGACGATGTGCCCGGATCGCTGCTCGATTGACTGTTCTGCGCGGGCGACTCTTTCTGCGTCGCCGTTCCGTCGGGCTTCGTGGTGCCATTTGCTTCGGAGCCGGCCCGGTCAGGCGCTGCCTGGGCGAACGCCGTCGCAGGGCACCAAAAGGCGCAAGCCACCAGCAAAGTTGCACGCGATTCCCTCACGATCATCTCACCCCTCCTGTGTTTTTCATTGCCGTGTTTTAACTTTCGTATGATCCGGGGTTAACTCGGATTTATGCCACTATACAAGGGTAAAAGCGCATATCCAGGACGACCGGACAGCATTTCAATTCTACGCCATGCGAGTTATTTCCGCAGTGATAGGCGTATGTTAGATGCGGTGAAGCCCGAAAGGGTCACAAACCCGGCCGCGTGCGACTGCAATTGTAGAGGAATGGGGCCTAGTTGACCTGTCGACGCGAGCGCATGCCATCAAAGCCGCTTTCGGCGGATTGACCCCGGGACTTCCGGTTGTTGTCGGAACCACGATCGAACTGCTGGTGCGCAGGACATTTTCGTGCCGCAAAAACCCGCCCTGCTGGCTGCGGCCTTCCTGGTGGGCGCGCCAGTCGCAGTCCGCGCAATGCCGCTCGATTCGCCCGCGACGCAGATCGCTAGCGGAAGTCAGCTATACGGCGAGCATTGCGCGAGCTGTCATGGCGCCGCGCTGCAGGGCGGCGTCGGGCCGTCGATCCAATTGCGCCATCGGATCGCCGCGCTCCCTAGCAAATCGACCGCGGCGGATTTGGCAAGATGGATCAGGCTCAACATGCCTTTGTCCGACCCCGGATCGGTGTCACGGGCGCAGAGCTACGGTATCACCGCATTCCTATTGGCGCGGAGTGGCAAGCTGATCGCGGCGCCGCTCACCAGCGCCAACGCAACAGCGGTCGCGATCATTGGTGGGAAGCGCTGATGGCAGGCGAGCGATCCGAACCGGACCCACGCGACTCGGACGACGCCGCCCAGGGATTCGTTACCGGTCGGCGACAGCTTCGCATGGGCGCGCTAGACGGCGGCATGCTCGCCGCGGCAGCCGGATCGATCGCCCCCGCGCGGGCCGAAGGTGCGCAAGAAAAGCCGATGGCGCGAAACTCGACCGGCGCAGCGCGCGAATTCACCCCGCCCCTCGAGGATTCGACGGGCTTGACCATCGCGCACGCAAACTCCGATGTGGTGGTCGACGTCATCAAGACGCTCAAGATTGGTTATATCGCGGCCAATCCGGGCCTTCTTTTCGCGGGCTGCACGAATCGATCATCAATTATGGCGGCAACACTTCGCCAGAACTGCTCACCCGCCTGCATGAAGAGACATCGGTCGCGATGGCGGCGGGCTATGCGCGTGTGAGCGGCCGGCCGATGGCGGTGATGATGCACGCCGCGGTTGGACTCCAGCATGGCTCGATGTCGATCTATCATGCCTCCTCCGATCACGGGCCGGTGCTGATGTCCGCGGGCGCATCGCTCGATGCGGCGACGCGAGGGCCATATATCGAATGGTTGCACTCGGCGCAGGACCACGCTGCAACGGTGAGCGACTTCACCAAATGGGACGACCAGCCGGTGTCGATCCAGCATTTCGGGGAATCGACGGTGCGTGCCACTAAGCTGGCGTTAACTCAGCCCATGGCGCCGGTGCTGATCACGATCGACAGCGACCTGCAGGAGGCCGAGTTCAAGCCGGCGCCTTCTCGATTCCACTGCTGTCGCCGTCCGCACCACCGGTCGGCGACGGGGCATCGATCCAGCAGATCGCGGCGCCGCTATGCGGGGCAAAGGCGCCGTTGATTCTCGCATACGGCTACGCCAATACCCAAGGGGATGCCACGGCTGATCGAGCTCGCCGAGCTTCTCCAGGCGCGGGTCATCGATTCTTCTGACCGTTTCAACTTTCCCACCGATCACCCGCTCAATCAAGCTCAGCGCCAGCGCGCTGGTCGCAAAGGCCGATGTCATTCTAGCCCTCGAGCCCGTCGATCTGTGGGGCACGCTTAACACGCTGCGCCATCAAAACGGGCGCCCCTCGGGCCAAGTCGTTGCGGCCAATGCCCGCGTCTACACGATTGGCGTTGGCGATCTGTCGGTGAAGGCTAATTACCAGAACTTCCAGCGTTATGCGTCAGGTTGTCGGTGGACCGGTGACGCCGAGGCGACCCTCCCAATGCTGACCGACTCGGTACGGCGACTCGCCACGCCGAAGTCGACCGCAGCGGCGGCATTCGACGCAGCGCGAGCGCAACCGCGACGAGGCGAAATATGGCTGGGACGCCAGCCGGATCAGCACAGCGCGGCTCTGCTCCGAGATTTGTGAGGTCATCATGAACGAGGACTGGGTCCTCGACTCGGTGACCGGGCAGTTTCGGGCTGGCCACAGCGGCTGTGGGACATGAACAAGCCTGGCCAATATATGGGCAGCGTCGGCGCGGTCGGCATCGGCTTGGCGATCGGCGTAGCGACTGGGATCGCGCTGGCACATCGCGGCAGCGGCCGGGTGGTAATCAATATCCAGACCGACGGCGACCTACTCTACGCACCCGGGGTACTTTGGACCTCGGTCCATCACCGAACCCCTATGCTTAATGTGGTGCACCATAATCGCACCAAGAGGTGATGCACATCCAGCGCATGGCCAACCGCCGCGAGCGCGGGATTGATCGCGCGCACATCGGCACTGACATCGACAATCCGGCCGTCAGCTTCAGCAAGCTCGCGGCCTCGATGGGCATGTGGTCGACCGGTCCGATCGACAAGCCGGGCGAGTTGGCGACGGCCCTGCGACGTGCACCGACGGTAATCAAACGCAGCGATCCGGCGCTTGTCGAAGTCCTAACTCAAGCGCGGCAAGACGGCTATGACCCGAATCCGCTCAATCGTTCTAGCGCTCGGCGCGCTGCTAAGCTGCGCAACGCTGACGGCAGTGCGGGCAGTGGGGGCGGCTAAGCCGGCGCGTGCCGAGGGCGCGATGATCTATGCGCAGGTCTGATGCGCCGAGTGCCACGGCTTCGCTGGCCAGGGCGACCGCGCAGGGCCCCGCCTGGCGGGCAAGGCCTTCACGCCGGAGGCATTCGCCAAACAGCTTCGCCATCCTGCCGAGGAAATGCCGCCCTATACCGAGCGTGCACTCGACGCGGAGCGCCTCGCTCGGCTTCATGCCTATGTCGCTCGCTGCAGTAGCGGCGTAACATGGCTCGCCCATCCAAACCTGCGCCATGCCACTAGCCAATCGCCCAACAAACGCCTATGTTCTACGTCAATAAATGTTCGTGCGCGGACGGGAGAACGCAAAGGAGTTATCGCGCTCTCGATCGGACGTTCATCGCTGCACCAGATCAACAGGCACCAGGGGCCGTGGCGATGAATGAGCACACTGATCTGATAAAGAACGTGCCGTCGGCGATCGACCAATTTTCTGAACCGCTGCAACGGGCGCGTGTCCCGTCATCGGATGGCACCGATGGTCGGCCAGTGCGACGACGGCAGGACCGCGCGATGATTCCGGAGGCCAAGATCCTGAAGGAGGCGCTGAACGAGTTCGCGCAGAAGGGCTTCGAGGCTGCATCAACTCGCTCGATCGCCGCTAACGTGGGCATCAAGCAGTCGCTCGTGACCTATCACTTCGGCACCAAAGACGAGCTGTGGCGCGCTGTGCTTCGGCAAAACCTCGGTGGCTATCGGCAGAGTCTCGAGACCCGGATCGAGGGTCTGCGCGTCAGTGACCACACCAAGTTGCGGTTGGTCCAGGAAGAGTTTATCCGCTTCTCTGCGGCCAATCCTTCGTTTCACTTACTCATGGCAGGTGAACCAACCGGTCGACGCCCTGCCTGCATTGGCTCGCCGACGAGATATTGCGGCCCGTCTTTGAGCTGGAGGTCAATCTGATCCGCTCGACCCAAGCCAGCGGTCATTATATTCTACGCGGTGCCCACCATCTGCAATATCTGTTTGTCAGAGCCGTAACCCGCATCTTCACGCTGGTAGCGGAGGTCCAGCTGATCGCGCGCTGGAGCCCGCTTGAGAAAAATTCGTCGACGCGCACGTCGATACCTGCTTGGCGCTCTTCTTCCGGTGATCGCGTAGGGCCTGCATCTTACGTCGCGCCGGCGATGCAAGGAATCCGATTCACTAGGGAGAAACGTCATGAGAAGAAGTGACCTGTGAGCGTGGTGCTCATCACCGGCTGCAGCTCGGGCTTCGGCGAAGCGACCGCCATCGCCTTCGCCCAGCGCGGACATACCGTCGTGGCCACGATGCGTGATCCCGCCAAGGCCAGCGCGGCGCTTACGGAAGCGTCGAAGAGCGTCGAGTGTGTCCAACTCGACGTCACCGACGCTGCGGCGCGCGATCGCGTGGTGCAGGGTGTGCTCGACCAGCACGGCAGGATTGACATCCTAATCAACAATGCCGGACAACTGATCGTCAGTTCAATTGAAGATACTGACGAAACACTTGCGCGGCATCTGTTTGACGTAAATTATTTTGCGGTAGTCGAGATGATGCGCAAAGTAATGCCGATCATGCGTGAACAGGGTAATGGCCGGATCGTCAACGTCACTGCGATGGGTGGGATCTTCTCTACGGCGTTGTTTGGCAGCTACTGCGCCTCCAAACATGCGCTGGACGGGATATCAGCCGTAGCCGACATTGAGATGCGCGGCTTCGGCGTGCGGGTCGCAACGGTTCTGCCGGGACAGTTCGTTACGTCCATTGCGAAGAATGCACCGCCGTCGACAATCAGCGCGCCCTATCAGCCCATCCAGGAGGCGCTGACGCGCGACCGGGCAGGCCGCGCGGCCGACTTCTTGGAAGACGTAAGCGGCGTGGTCGATGCTGTCGTGTCCGCCGCCACCGACGCTGATCCCACGCCGCGAGCCCTTGCTGGCAAGGGGATGGTGGAGGAGCTGAGGACCGTGGTCGCCGAACTCGACCGGCTACAGCGTTATGAGGCAAAGCGAGCCGGGTTCGGCTGAGCGATGCCGACTTCCTTCCACAGACCCACTTGTACCAGCACTGACTGTGCGGCGAGCGCCACCTGGAATTTAAGGGCTATCCGGCGCTGCGCCAATGGTCTGCGACTCGCAAAACGAGGTTACGCGCACACATGCAAGCACAGGGCGAGACTGCTTTTTCTGTTATGGGATACAGGGCAATGCTTAATCAGCCAGGGAAAGCCGGCAAACGCGAAACATCTATAGTCGCGGTCGTCGGTTGTGGAACGATCGGTTCAAGTTGGGCCAGAGGCTTTGCCGAGGCCGGGTTTCAGGTGCGCGGCTGGGATCCTCAGCCGGGCTTCGAGCGTCGTCTTGGACGCGAAACGTCAGGGAACGCAGGCGCGATCACGCCCTGTTCATCCCTGATGGATGCCGTGGCGGGCGCCGACTTTGTGCAGGAAAGCGGCCCTGAAGATTTGGGACTTAAGGTGGATCTGTTCGGACAGATGGCTTCTGCCCTGCCATCGCATGCCGTCGTTGCGTCCTCGACGTCCACACTCATGCCTTCGCTCCTTCAGCAAGATTGCGACTTTGCTGACCGAGTTTTGATCGGACATCCGTTCAATCCGCCGCATATCCTGCCGTTGGTTGAGGTGGTCGGTGGTTCTATGACGGCCGCCACCACCATCGAGACGGCGATGAGCTTTTACCGCCGCGCAGGAAAATATCCGATCCGTCTTCATCATGAACGACCCGGTCATCTAGCTAATCGGCTTCAAGCCGCCTTGTGGCGCGAAGCCGTGGACGCCGTCGCGACCGGTCAAGCGAGCGTGGCCGATGTGGATGCTGCGGTCACACTAGCCCTGGGTCCTCGCTGGGCTCTGATGGGGCCGTTTGCTACGTTTGATTTAGGCGGCGGAGAGGGCGGACTCAGGCATCTGATTGACCATATTGGCCCTGCGCTGGAGGCCTTGTGGGACGACGCAAGGCGGCCGGAAATGACTGAAGCGCTGAAGTCGAAGCTGGTGACCGAAACGACCGATGCGAGAGGCGTACGTTCCATAGAGTGTTTAGCCGAATCGCGTGACCGCGCCCTGACTACCATCCTGAGCGTAGCCGCTCAATTCTGATAGCAAGAGCTATTGTGGTCTTCGAACAAGTGAAGACGGGTGGGGGCGTATTTGTGTGTATGTGCTCGTCTACCCGCTTACGAGAATTTCAGTCTGCGAGGACCAGGCCAGCGGCAGGCCACGCGCTCGGGCCAGCACTTGCCGGGCCACAGCTGCGGGCTGCCGTCCATCGAGAATGGCTGTCGTAAGGTCCGGGGAGAGATAGCTCAAGCGCAGCAGCACTCCGAAATAATCCCGATCGTGTCCCTGCGCACGAGCTAGTTCGTCGACGTTGCTCCCGGACCCGCTCTCCAGCGCAGCTCGAGCGGCGTGCGCCTTGACGATCAGTTTGATCAGAGCCGGGTCTCGTTGGCGCTGATCGGACGACTGCGCAGGAGGGACCACCAGGCGCATCTGCTTGCCGATTCTGGCGAGCTTGGCCGGCACGGTGAGCACAAGGCCGCGATTCAGCATATCTGACCGGAGGTCGCGGTCGCTGGATAGCGCGCAGATTGCATTCGGCGCGAGCGTAATCCGAAGCTCTGCCTCGTGCGCCTCGACTCGCCGGATGAGATGCAAGGCGTGCTGGCGCAGCTCACCCGCACAGCACGAGGTCAGCTTCTCCGCATGGCGCTTGGCATCGAACAAGGCGGTGTGCACCGAGACAGCATCGAGGCATGGGCTCCCCAAAGCGTCGAGCAGCTGGCCTTCATCGAGTAGGAGAGCGCGCAGCCTCCCGATCACAAGCGCCTCGAGGTCACCCGCAGGAACCCGCCACACGGGCTTGTCCCGCTCCGGACCATCGGTCCGCGAGCAATAGTAGCGATAGCGCTTCACCCGGTTCTTGACCGAGTGGCTCGGCGACATTCGGCGACCATGCCCGTCCCACAGGATACCCGCGAGCAGACTGACGTCGCCCACACCAACCATGGCGTGATGATTGTTGCGGTTGGCAGCGAGCTGGGATTGGACCTGGCCGAACAGCTCAGGCGGCACGATGCCCTCGTGCTCGCCAGGATAGCTCTTTCCCTTGTGGGTCATCTCGCCAAGATAGATGCGATTGGAGAGCAGCAGCGACAGGGCTCCCCTGCTCATCGGCTTTGGCGGGATGATCTCACCGCAGATCTGGCGGGGCCGTCCCTTAATACCCTGCTGCTTCAGGTCTTCGTGAAGCGCAGGCACCGAACCGAGTCGGAGATACCGGCGCATGATCAAGCGAACGGTCTTGGCCTCCCTATCGTCGACCAGCAGCTTCCTGGCCTCGACCCGGTAGCCAAGCGGCACCACGCCGCCCATCCACATGCCGCGTGCCTTGGACTGTGCAATCTTGTCGCGGATGCGCTCGCCGGTGACCTCGCGCTCGAACTGGGCGAACGACAGCAGCACGTTGAGCGTCAGCCGGCCCATGCTGGTGGTCGTGTTAAACGCTTGGGTGATCGACACGAAGCTCGCATCCGCCTCATCGAGCACGTCGACGATGCGCGAGAAGTCGGCAAGGCTGCGGGTCAGCCGGTCGACCTTGTAGACGACGATGACGTCGACCTTGCCCGAAGCGATCTCGGCAAGCAGCCGCTTCAGGGCAGGGCGCTCCAATGTTCCTCCCGAGAACCCACCGTCGTCGTAGTCACCCGGGACCAGCATCCAGCCCTCGTGCCGCTGGCTGGTGACGTAAGCGGCGCAGGCCTCCTTCTGAGCATCCAGGCTGTTGAACTCCTGCTCAAGCCCCTCCTCGGTCGACTTGCGGGTGTAGATGGCGCAGCGGGCCTGCTGGCCGGTTCCCTCCGCTCGCGCTCGCTTACGCAAGCGCCTGCTCCTCCGCTGCGGCGCGAGTGCGATGGCGAAGGCCGAAGAACCTGGGCCCCGACCAGTTGGTGCCGGTCACGTGACGAGCGATCTGGGTCAGCGAGGCGAAGCGGCGGTCCTCGAACTCATAGCCTTCCTCGAGCACCATCACGTGAACCGTGCGGCCGTGCCACTCGCGGACCAGCCGGGTACCGGTCTTGAGACTGAGCTGGCGCTCGACATGGAGGTCGCCCGAGCGCTCGAGCTGTAGCGCCAAGCGCGCGAGCTCGCGCACCCTTGCTGACGTCAGTCCGCCATGTACCGTCTCCTGCCAGCGATACGCGATACCGCGGGCGAGGAGCGAACGGCCGAGGCCGTTCGGCGGAGCATGGCCGTGGAGTCGCTGCCACTCGGTTCGAAGCTTCGCGACCCCCGTGTTAGCAAGAGCGTCGATGCGCTGTTCGAGCGTACACGGGTCAGGCATTGATCGCGCCGGCGAAGGGTTCGGGCTCGTTGCTGGCGGGCTCGGTCGGCCGGTCTCCACGCGCCAGGCGATAGGCTGCCGGCCCAGCCTTCCGCTCGACCCGCTCGAGCAGCTTGTCCTTGCGAACCCGCGTCAGGTGCGCTCGCACGGTGTGCGCCTGCCAGGCGGTCGCATCCGTTAGTTCAGTAAGAGTCGCGCCTCGAGAGCGAGCCAGCATGCGAGCGACCATTGCTGTCTTGGTGATCGTTGGAACGGGCGCGTTGGTCCGTTCGGATTGTTCGGTGATGGGTTCATTATCTGCCATGCTGGCCTCCGGTCGCAAGTGCCGGCGCACGCTTGCGCAGGCTCTCCCACGAGCTGGAGCCCCGCTCTGAGCGGGGTAACGGGCCGGCCTCCACTGCCGACTCGCTTGGACACTGATGCTCGCGTGCGGCGGGATGTCCAGTCGATAAGCCGACGAGTTGCTCGGCTCTTGCCAAGCGGATGCACATGGACTCAAGATGGCGCTGCTCCCGTGAAAGCCGGGAGCGGGGCGTGAGAACCCCTCTGATCATACTCGGTCGTAGCTCATCGCTGGGGCCGGGTGGCATGCGCGCATGTCCAGCCGGCAACGGTAAAGGCGCATGCGCCTGTGATGAGCAGGTTTCCAACATCCGGCTTCGGCCGTCGCTCCGAGTGGACATAGGGCGACGCATCTGGGCCGAACCAGGCGCTGCTCTCCGGGGGACGGCAGCATGGACGAGAATACGCACGAAAGTTCGGCATCCCGGATGCTCTCCGAGCGAGACGCTTCAGTGGCATCGCTGCTCGCGGCCAACCTTCTGGAATCCGCCGCATCACCCGAGGGAACTGGCGGAAAGCAAACGGCAAAGCGCGCCGTGGCAATTCTCATTGGAAAAAACGTTGGGTTCTACGAACCCACCGCCCGCGAACGGGATGCTCTTCTCGTGGGCTTCGCCATGAGCCGGAAAGTGATCTACGGCGCAGCCTTCGACCTCGTTCGTCTGTCTTTAAGGTTCGACTTGTCTGATCCGGGTGAGGTAGCCGCGAACCTCAGCGCCATCGAGCTATTCGAGATCAAAACCACCAACCGGGTCGGCATGGTCGATGATTGGCGAGGCTACTTCTTCAATCTCAGCACGGTGGAGCTCTTGGTGGCGCAGAGCCTGCGAGAGCAGTTCCGCTTCGCTTTCGTGAACACGCTTACCGGCGATCACTTCGAGCTAAGCCTGCGCCAACTATTCGCCCGTGCTCGCGGGATCTACCCAAGCTGGGCCATCAAGTTCTGAAGTCAGTCGAATTCCACGAGCAGCTCAGATCAAGTCTCCACCAGATGCTGACGCACAGCCCCTGCTCTACAGCGCAGCAGCAAAGACCGATGCTGCCCGCTTGCTGCTGGACAGCTAGGGGCGGCAAGAAGAGATAAGTTCCTAATGCGAATTTTATGGGCTGTGCTCGAAGACTTAATGTCGAACGCTCGGATAGCTCTCACCGGTTCTCGATGACGGCCGTTCATTCAGCTTTGATGTCCGGCGTAGTTCTAGCGGGAGCGTGATTTCATCCGGGGTGGCTGCCGCCCGCCGCAACCGCGAACAGGCCGGCGGTGCCAATGACGTAAAGGATCAGCACAACCAATGAGTCGACGCCGATGCCAAGGATAACTTTCTTCGGTCGGAAGATGAGACCGGTGAGGTACACGCTGGTCAGCAACACGCCAAGCCCAGCGAGATAGATGTCGGTGTGCTGCGCCTGTGGCAGCACCGCGTGTCCCGACACCAGCGTCGCAAGCAGGAAGCGGACCGGCAGGAAGGCGTTGCCGCCGAAGATGTCGCTGATCGCCAACTGAAAGTCGCCCGCCTTGGTCGAAGTGATGCCGGTGGAGAGCTCGGGCAGCGACGTGGCGGCTGCGAGGACGGTCGCTCCGAACAGTACGCCCGTCATGCCGATGTGTTCGGCGATGCCGCTGCCGGAGCGCTCGAGCACGACGCCTCCCACGAGTGTGACCACTGCAGCGGCTATGAAGGTCAGCACTACACGGACGGTACCGTGCCCCTTGTTGCTCGACGCTTGCGCCTTCTGGATCTCCGCATGGCCCTTTGGCACCGCCTGGGTGTTGGGAGCGCCGCCGGACGGGTCGTGCCACGGCAGACCGGCGTTGGCCTTACTAATCAGCCAAACCCCGATGATCCACAATATGGCGATCAGCAGCGCGTCGGGGCCGACCCGCAGGTAGATGAGTGAAGATGACAGCTGAGTGCCCATGACCGCCACGATCAGCACGGCGATGACGAGCAGCCCCTCGATCACGAGCGTGAGGCTCGCCGCCCGATAAGTTAGCGGCACCTTCTCCTTCATGCCGAACGCGTCGAGAGCCACCAAGACGACTGTCTGTATGGCGATCCCGCCCAGGATATTACCCACGGCGACGCCTACGTCGTTCGCCGCCGCGGCGCTGACCACAATCGCGACCTCCGGCAGGTTGGTCGCTATGGCGAGCAGGATGACACCGCCGAGAGCCGCGCCGAAGCCCAGCCGCCGTGAGAGGATGTCGGTGGAGTTGGATAGCTGCACGCCGGCCACCCAGATCGCCCCGGCCGCGGCCACGAAGATGCATAGAAGTAAGGGAAGTCCGAGCGAGGCGAACATCTGAGTCTCTTTCATGCAGTGCTGACACCCGCAACCCGCAAATGCCGAAGCGCGGGTCGGGCGCTGTGCCTTGCGATCGCAGATTGCAACCGTTGACCGTTACGGCGTGACCTGGGCAGCTTCGAGAACCGACAATCGGCCTCACCGAAAGGACAGCCTCTTCCCGACTTGTGATGTCTGTTCGGGCCTCTTGTGGTTAGGAGTAAGTCATGAGGGGGCAGCACTTACGCAACGAAAAGCGTTCCCGCTCTGACGCGGTGTTGATCGCTACGAAAACTCACGTTTCCCGGGACCACCATAGCCACGCGAACCGCAATGTGCTCAACGTCGCTGTTTATAGTGGGGGGACGCGACTTGGATGTCATCAGGCTGGAATTGGGTCAATGTCCTGAGGATACTGATTGCGTCAAGGTCGAGGAAACAAGCGATAGACGCTTCGCGCTCACTGGCACGGTGTTGTGCCAGCAGGGCGAGGAAGATGCTGAGTTGGTGTCGTTAGTCGGGACTGCTACATTCGAGAAGATGTCGGACGCTGAGGAGGCGGGCCTCGTATGGGCAAACGCGCAAGGAGTCCAAGTGCTTCATGTGGGGTGCGGAACGTTGGACCATCCCATTGTGCTGTCGGCGATCGACGGTCCCCTTTGGGCCTTGATGAAGGCCCCGCAATAAGCGCGCCTCGCAAGTTTGTTGCAGGCCCTTAAGCCTCCTTACGTCGGCCAAGCCTCTGCCCGAACGCGCTCTGCGCGGCGTCGCCGTGGGCAGGCGCAACTGGCTGTTCGCCGGCTGGCTCGCGGGCGGCGAACGCGCCGCCGCGCTCTACACCGTGGTCGAGACCGCGAAGGCGAACGGGGTCGAACCTCAGGCCTACATCGCCGACGTGCTCGCCAAGCTTGCCGGCGGCTGGCCCGCCGCAAGATGGGATGATCTCATGCCCTGGAAGTGGTCGGCCGAGCCTGCCAGGCTGGTGGCCTGACGCAAGAGTCCATCGCGCGCCCTGCGGGGTCAGCCTGGGACGATATCGAGCCCGTGATCTGGCGCACCATCGACATGCCGGTCGCTGGCAGCCTCAAGATGCTCCACGACGTGATCCAGGCAGCCATGGGCTGGCAGGATTACCACCTCTGTCACTTCGACGCCGCCGACCGCCGCTATGGCCTGCCGAACTCGGAGTGGCCGGAGCACAACCTCGCCGCTGCAAGAAACATCAAGCTCGGCGCCCTCATCGACCGCGGCGTGCACCAGCTCACCTATACCTACGACATGGGCGACGACTGGCGGCATACCGTGGTCGTCGGGGCGGCCCGGCCGGCCGAGCCCGATACCAAGTACCCCCGCTTCGTCGCCGGTGAACGACGCTGCCCACCCGAGGAAGTCGGGGGCTTCCCCGGCTTTGAACTCTTCCTCGATGCCATGAGCGACCCGAGCCACGAAGAACACGAACGGCTACGCGAGTGGCACGGTGGCACCTTCGAGCCCGAGGACATCGACAAACTCGCAAGCAAGCGCGCCGTCGCCGCCATAGCTATCCGTCGACACGCCAGCAAAGCCGCCTAAAAAAAGCGGCATCCACCAATAACAAGACGGCCGCTGGACCACGCTTACGTTAAGGCAGTCACCCACATCAGTGAAACCATCGCGAGTGGTGCCCTCCAGGCAGACGACCGCATCCTTCCGGCGGCGCCGATCGGCGTCGCACATGCGGTATCGACTATCATGCACATGGTCGAGCTGCCGCCCGAAGCCAACTGCCCGTTCGCAACCGAGATAGCAACCACGATGCCGCTGTATGGAAGGGGCTGAAGTAGGATCATAGTCCACTCGGGACTCGACCCCCCCCCTTCAACGACCCGTTCAGGCCATCGCCGTCGAACCGACACCGCCCGTGAAGTCCCACGCAACGAAACCGAGTCCGACGCCGGTGCCCGCCGGCGTCCGGTAGATCGGGTAGTAATCCGCCCATTGGAGCGAACGCTTTCCCGCTGCGCCTGCCACCACAACCCAGTTGAGAATCTCGGATGATCCGAAATTCAATGGCTCCCGAGGGACGGATTGGCGGCAGGCAGGAACGCGATTCCGCTCGCATCGGCGATCACGAAGTCGCCCGAATTGGGGCGAGCCCCATCGAAGACGATGGGCAGGTTCGTTCCGAGCTCAGTTACCCGACCGCGCGCGGTCTTGGCTGTTAGTCTCCAGGCTCCCCCGACGTGCTGCGGCAGAGATCCGGCCCCCGCGAAACCGGCGTCGGACGGAGTTTGACGGTCCGTGCGATCGCGTCGTTGTTGTCCTTGCACCAGCTGACGATCTCCGGCCAGCGCGCGGAGCCATGGAGAAGTAGGTAGGGCCGCGGCGAGAGGAGCTGAACGTCGGTTCCGACCTTGTCCATGATGGCAACGTTATTCGCGGCAGACTTCTCGAGATCCGCGTCCGTCAACGTGGCGCGAAAGCTGTCGCCTTCCTGACCTCCCGTGACGATCAAGCTGCTCCGATGCGAGTAGAGCGGGTCCGGCGCCACTAGGTGGGCATGGGCGTCGATGATCATAATTCTTTTCCTCATGGAGCCGGTGGGTTTTGTTACTTAGAGATCTAGGACGAGCTTTTCAGAGAGAGACCCGGAGCAACAGACCATCATCATGGAATTCGAGGCACGCTCGGCTGGCGTCAGAATGCTGTCCCGGTGATCGGGAATACCCGCAAGGACGGCGGTTTCGCAGGTTCCGCACACTCCTTGGCGGCAGGAACTCGGAACGTTAATTCCGGCGTTTGCGAGAGCCTCCAAGATAGTGCTCCCTTGAGGCACCGCAATTGTCCGGGCCGATCTGGCGAGTTCGACCAGATAGCCCCCCTGCACGGCCGCATCTTCAATAGGCGAGAAGTGCTCGACGTGCACACGCGACGGATCGAGATCTCGGGTCAGCTCGCCGAACACCTTCATCATCGGCAGAGGGCCGCAGCAATAAAGGTGAGTTTCCGGCGACGACACTGCGACGATTTCCGCTAAGTTTAAAACTCCGCCCTCCTCGTCATCGCAATGTACGTGCACCCGATCCCCGAACGGAGCCAAATCATCGATGAAAGCCGCCTCCGACCGCGCGCGCACGGCGTGATAAATTGTCCAATCGCGTCCGAGTTCGTCGAGCCTTGCCGCCATGCACAGGAGCGGGGTGACCCCTATCCCTCCGCCAATCAGGATGGCGGGCGCATCCTCCCGTAAGGGAAACAGATTACTTGGCGGCGAGATTGCGAGCACCTCTCCGACGCGGAGCTGCTCGTGCATATAAACGGACCCGCCCCTGCTGGAGCGATCCTTCGCGACGCCCAGTACATAGCGCGACCTCTCCCCGGGGGGATTCACGAGCGAATAGCTCCGCACCAAGCCGTTCGGGAGATGAACGTTGATATGGCTGCCCGCGTCGAAGGCCGGCAGTTCGTCCCCATCGGGCGAGCGCAGCTCGACACCTCTGACGCTCTCCGACTTCCACTGGATCGAAGTCACACGGACTTGCAGCTGCTCCGGCATTTCGTCTTTCGTTTCGGGCGTGTGTGAGCTGATCAGGCCTCAACGCGCTTCTCGAGATCAACGTCGGGGAAGTCGTAGATCGCCGACGCCTGTACGCCCTTAAACCCGAAGCTGAGCTCTCGCTCGATGGGGAGATCAATCCAAGGCGTATTCTTCGCGGGATCGCGAATTACTCCGATAGGGTCTTCCCCGCGCTCGACCCTGTCCATCTCGCGGAGAAGGGTTCGCCGATAGAGGACCACGCCTCGATCGCTTTCTGCCAAGTTTTCGAGGGTGTGATCCGTGATCTCTCCCTGCGAGAGCATCACCATCATGTCCTGCGCGTTCAGCTGCTCGGGAATGTACTTCCCTTCTTCGTTAGCCCACGGATTGTCCCACGTGTGTGGCACCTCACTGCGGCCCGCGCCTTCCTCGAGTGGGCGGCAGTTGTACCAATACATCACCGTGTTCGTATCATCGATCGGGACGCGGATTTGGAACTGCACCCATCCATTGTGGTATGAGACCTGCGCGGCGGCCGGGAAGATCTGGGGATGGCCGATCGTCCATTCCTCCGAGTCTTCGCTGTCGCCCTCCCAGAGCCGCTTCTTGATGATCCCGTATTCGAACGGCTCAAACTCCATCTTCGTGTGCTTGCGAATTGGGACTTCCGATTGGCCTTTGCGACGACGGACGTAGTTCGTGTACATCATGTGCAAATATTCGATGTGCACTGGATCCATCGTATTTTCGGCGACCTGGAGCCAGTTGCACGGAATTTTGCTGATGCCGATGTCCTGATCATAATCCTCACGGACGACAAATTCCCAGTTCGGCAGCAGCGGAGCTGGCTGCGGGCCGAGGTACGCCCAGATGAGCCCGCGCATTTCCTGAACTGGATATGCGTCTACGCTGACGCGATCCTTAAGGGTGCTGGCCGAGGATTCCGCCGGCGTGTCGGTGCAGCGGCCCGCCTTATTGAACTTCCACGCATGGTAAGGGCAGCGAACGCCGTCGCCATCGACCATGCCGTAGGAGAGCGCGGCGCCACGGTGCGGGCACCTCTCGGACACAAGGCCAAGGCTCCCGTCCTCCGAGCGGAAGAGCGCCAGCTTCTCGCCAAGGATCTTGACGGGAATTACAGGCATCTCGGCGTCCACGGGGATCTCTGCGCTTGTCGCGACCGGGTGCCAGAACCGCCTGAGATACTTGCCCATCGGCGTTCCCGGTCCAACGCGCGTTAGGCGCTTGTTCCGTTCGCGGATCACTTCCATTCCGGAAGCTACGGCATTCGCGCTGTCCATTCGTCGACTCCTCGAAGCTGACCTCATACGTTAATGAGACTTTCGTCCCATAAAGCAACGTTGACGCACTTGGTCAAGTGGCAACTCCGTCATGAGGGGCTGCCTTTTCTATCATGCGCTTGAGCCGCACGATGTTCCGGCGGCATTAGGATGAGGCCATGGAGTTGTCGTGGGATTGGCTATCGCGCTATCTGACCCGCAGATCCATGCCGTGCTCAGGCGCCGGAGAGGAAGCTCGAATGGCCGCAGATAGGAGAACGACCACCAAAGGAGGGGGTGACCCCGGGGAGAAGAGTGGCAGCCGTTCGGCAGAGTATCTGAGCGCCGGCCGAGTCAATCAGAAGCTTCGTACGCGCGACAGCCTAGTCACGGTTGCCGCCGACATGGTGATGCGCGGG
Organism: uncultured Sphingomonadaceae bacterium; assembly: GCA_964235835.1. Taxonomy (GTDB): domain Bacteria; phylum Pseudomonadota; class Alphaproteobacteria; order Sphingomonadales; family Sphingomonadaceae; genus Sphingomicrobium. The sequence continues at coordinate 25,490 of CAXSDY010000011.1, forward strand.
GTTCCGCTGACCGTGCCCGAGGTCGCGGACGCTGCCCGCGTGAGTCGCACGACCGCGTACCGCTACTTCCCGACTTCGGAAATGCTGGAGGCTCAGGCTTCACTGCACGCGGCCGGCTTGCTCGAGACCCGGCACATCGATGAGATCGCTCACGGCTCGGGTGGCGCCGAGGACAAGCTCATCTCCGTGATCGAGGCGAGCGACGCGATGACGCTGGCCCACGAGAACTCCTACCGCACGATGCTCCGCTTCTCGGTCGCTGGCGACATGGAGCAGTACAACGAGCACTTTGGTCGTCCCGCATTTAGAAGGAAGTGGATGGAGGCGTCGCTCGCCGAACATCATCAGACGCTCGGCCGTAAGAACTTTAATCGCTTGACCGCCGCTCTGAGCCTGCTCTGCGGCATAGAGGCGGTGGTCGTCCTCCAGGACATCTGCCATCTCTCGGCAGACGAAGCCCTCGACGTGAAGAAGTGGGCCGCGAAGCTGCTCTGGCAGGGCGCTCATGGACAAAGTGAGACCTCGCCCCGAAGGAAGGATCTCGAAGGGGACGGCATTTCACCCGCCACGCTCACAGCGAAGGGCGTCAAAAAACCTAGCAGGCAGACTCTGTCGCCAGCCGCAGGTAGTAGCGCCACAGGTTCGCCGCCCTCCCGGAAGGCTCGCCCAGCTTAAAATCGCCGTAGCCGGCATTCACCTGGAGGCTGCGGAAAATCGACTGCTCCTCCTCCGGAATGTCCGTGGTCCCACCGAGCAGTTCGGCTTCGTACTGCATCGCCGCCAGCTCCTCGATCTGGATTGCGGCCAGCGCCGCCTCCTCGACGCTGTTGCCCGCCGTCGTCAATCCATGCCCCCGCATGAGGCAAACCGGAGCGTCCCCCATGGCTTTTGCGAACTCGGCGCCGGCAACCGGATCCGTGATCAGCAGGCTGCTCGGGAATGTGGCGATTCCGTTCAGCACGAAGCGGAGGCTGAGCGGGTCGAACGCTCCATAGATCGGTCGCAATGGCTTGTCGCAGATCGTGAGCAGGACGGTCTTACGCGGATGCATGTGGACGACCGCGTTGACGTCCGGCCGGCGCTTGTAGATCTGGGTGTGGATGTGGACTTCGAGAGGGACGCTATAACCCGTCCCGGCAGAGCCGGTCATCGAGCCATCCAGGTCGACTTCGATGACGTTAGCTTCGGTCGTGTACCGGACGGCGTTCTCCGCCGGTCCCCGCGCCCTGATAAGAAATCGTTCCGATCCTGGCATCCTTGCGCTGGCATGTCCGACGGTGCCCTGCGTCACCCCAAGCACACCTAGAATGCGGCATGCGTCTGCCACGCGCTGCCTCAGCCCACCTGTCGTCGGAATAGCACTCTCGATCACCAGTCATCCTCCCGAAAAGCCGATCATCCCACCCGTTTTATGGCGTCTTGATCTCATTAGAGAATATTTGTACCACGATTAAAAGATGAAAACACCTCTCGGAAAAGCTTGAGCAATTGGAGAGTGCGTGGTGGTGGGAAAGCCCTTCTCAAGCAGACGCGCATTTCTGAAGGGCTCGGTTGCACTCGCTGGTGCGGGCGTTGCTGATGCGGCAAAATCGCAGGAAAGCGTTCCGGATAGTCAAGGCGGACCTCGCGGAACCGGATTGCCTTCGGAGGGTCCCGGAAAGGCTGAGTCTGAGCCTCTGACTGCAAGAGATGATTCACATCAGGTCCCTCGTGCGGGCTCGGACCTGATGTTAGACGTGTTACGGCTCAGGGTATTCAATACGTTGCGGCAATGCCCGGATCGACGTTCCGCGGACTTCAGGAGTCACGTCGCGATCATTAGGACGCCTACGGTGCGGATGCCGCGCCTCTACCTTGACGTCCTTTCTTTGAAACAAGTGGATGCGGTTGCCTCATAGGTGTCCACCGTCTCGCGATCGGCGCGCTAGAATGAAGGGCGTTTCATGACTTTCAACAGCAGCGACGATCGGGCAACGGGACGCCTGACCCTCAACATGGATCAGATTACCGGTGCGGCGAGCATCCAATCATTGCACATCCAGATAATCGTGGTGTGCTTCCTCACCGCGGTCGTGGACGGTTTGGATAACACGATGCTGGGCTACACCGCCCAGGAAATATCGTCTTCGATGCACATCAAGCTTTCGGCGTTCGGCCCCATATTCTCCGCCGGCATCGTAGGATTGCTGGTCGGCGCGGTCCTCGCTGGTCGCTTGGCCGACCGCATAGGCCGTAGATATACGTTGATCCTTTGTACCTTGGCCTTTTCAGGGCTCACCCTCCTGACACCGCTCGGTCGGTCCACAAACGAGTTGATCTTCTTCCGCTTCATCGCTGGTCTTGGGCTCGGCGGAGCTATGCCGAGCTTTCTTACGCTCGTATCGGAATATGCGCCCAGCAATCGGAAAGCCTTCGCGGCAGGCCTCCTCTGGTGCGGATACCCAGCCGGGGGGATGGTGGGAGGACTGCTTGGATCGCAACTCCTTCCCCATTTCGGCTGGCAGGTCATGTTTTACATTGGCGGCGCGGTGGGCTTCGCCGTCTGCATCCTCCAGGGTCTGTTTATCCCAGAATCCCTACAGTTCCTGGCGCTCAAGGGAAAAAACCGTTCTCGCATCATGCACATCGCTCGGAGGATCGCTCCTCACCTGGACTTCAGCGATGCGCAGTTTGTCGGGAGCGCCCGCGCTGGAAGCAAGCAGTCGGTACGGGATGTCTTTGCGAACGGCCGAGTGGCCCACACACTACTTTTATGGCTCCCTCTCTTTTTCACATTCTGGACGACGACGTTCTTCGTGAACTGGGCCCCCACACTCTTCAAGGCGTCCGGCATGTCGGCGTCGGCGGCGGCCTTCATGGTGGCTCTTAACAACTTCGGGACTTTGCCTAGTCAGGCAACGACGGGTTACCTCGTCGATCGGGTTGGTCCGTTTCGGGTGCTGCCCATCACTTACGCTCTGCTCGCCTTTTCAATCATCGGTTTGGGACTGGCGAGCCCGCATGTGCCCTGGGTAGCTCTTTGCATGCTTCTCGCCGGATTTCTCATGGGACCGGGTATCGCAGGCATGGTGTACCTTGCCACGGCGATCTACCCCTCCGAAATCCGGTCGACCGGAACGGGGTTGGCCATGGGGATCGGTCGTAGCGGTCAGGTCGTCAGCTCGCTGACGATCGGCGCCCTCGTAGGGGCCGGCATCCCTGCGAATGGCATTGTCATGATGATGTGCGTGCCTTCACTTATCGCGATCGTTTCGGTTATACTCCTCGGAAGGAGCCTGAACGGCTTTCGCGATGCGAAGTCCGAGGAGATTGGTCTCGCGGGTGCCGCCGCATGAAAAACGGCGATCTAACCGCCGCCATCCTGGGCGCGGGCTTACTGGGTTCGAGCTGGGCCGCGCTGTTCCTTGCGCATGGATTCCGCGTGTAGGTCTGGGATCCCAACCAACCACTGAACAGCTGGGTGACACGGCCGTCGCGACCGCTCGGGAGATCTGCGGGCAGACCGGCAAGGAAGCACGCCTGACGATTTGCGCGCATGTCTCCGAGGCCGTCACGGACGCAGCCTTCCTACAGGAAAGTGGACCCGAAGATCTTCCCCTGAAGAAGGTGCTGTACGCTGAGAGCGCTTCGGCTCTCGAGTCGGCTTCGGTGGTTGCTTCCTCGACCTCCACGCTTATGCCAACAGTGGTGCAGGAGAACTTGAGCTTGCCTGGCAGCTATTGATCGGCCATCCGCTCAATCCACCTCACATCATTCCGCTTGTGGAAATCGTTCCGGGCGTCTCACGTCTCCAGAGGCGATCGAGACCGCGCTGGACATTCGTCGTCGGCTCGGTCGCCGCCCGATCGTCCTCACGGCGAGAGGCCAGAACAACTCGTCAAGCGCCTCCAGGCGGCGGTTTGGAGTAAGGCGATCGACGCCGTGGCCAGCGGTCTGGCGACGATCGAGGACGTTGACACCGCCTTCACGACGGCGACCGGACCGCGGTAGGCACTAATGGGGCCCTTTCTGACGTTCCCCTTGGGTGGCGGGTCCGGCGCGCTGCTTTATTTCCTCGATATTTCGGTCCTGCCTTCGAAAGACTGTGGGACGATCTGCATCGACCCGAGATGGATTGCTCCCTTCAGGAGAAGCTCGTCTGCCAGACGCGGTCTCGTACGAGGTGCTTCGGGCCTGCGCATTGGGCCGAGTGGCGCCATCGGACGCTCCCGCAGGTTCTGGACGTGGTTCAACGAGCGGAGGAATCGGGCGGAGCCAGCCGACGCGGATAACTGCTGAGCGCAAGTGCGCTCGGGGCGATCCGAACCGTAGCCACAGCGCATCTTTAACCCACACTCAGTTCCCCTGGGTTTATCCCAACAGGTAGCGCTTTGCCCAACCCAATCCTTCGCGGGTGTCCCCGCGCGGGCGATATTCGCAGCCTACCCAGCCTTTATAACCGAGGTCGTCGATCATCTTCATCACATAGAGGACATCGACCTCTCCGCTGTCGGGCTCGCCGCGATCCGGAACGCCCGCGATCTGAACGTGACGGACCCGGGAAACGGCAGCCTGGAAGCTGCGCGTCAGGTCGCCGCCGATGATCTGCTGATGGTAGAAGTCGAACTGGAGTCCGATCGACGGGTGTCCAACAATCCGGAGCACGTCGCATGCTTCCTGAACGGTCCTCAGGACATAACCAGGGACGTCGAAGTGGTTGAGCGGCTCAATCGTGATAGCCAGTCCGGCGGCGGCCGCCCGATCGGCTGCGTAGCCGAGATTGTCGCAGTAACAGACGAGTGCCTGATCTCTCTCGGATGCGTCGCACACTCCGGCCATCACGTGGAGCAGCGGGCATTCAAGCGTAGCGGCATATTCGAGCGCCACTTCCAGCGTCTCACGAAATTCAGCATCCCGCCCGGGAAGTGCCGCAATCCCGCGATCACCTCTTTCCCAGTTTCCCGGCAGAGCGTTGAACAGCGCCATGGTTACTCCTACTTCCCTACATTTGCGTGCTATCTCCTCTGCGGGATGGCTATATGGAAATAAGCACTCGACGCCGCGGAAGCCGCATTCAGCAGCGGCCGCTATCCGCTCCGTGAATGGCAGATCGGTAAAGAGGAAACTGAGGTTCGCCGCTAGCTTAATCATGACAGGGTGCTCCGCATCGACACCAACCTAATTCTATCAGGCTTGGATCAGCGTTTCCTGCAGCAGGGTGCAATTCGGCGCAGGTGAGGCGCGTCCGCCTCCGGGGAATAGGCCGGCGAGTCCTGTACCGAGAAGCCGTGGAACGCTCCTTTGAAGAGCTCCGTTGTAAAATGTATCCCCACGTGCGCGAGAGCCTCATCAAGGTCTCCGATCCGTTTGGCCGGCATAGGTTCGTCCCGGTCGCATGGTCAAAGTATACTCGCGCGCGGATTCGCTGGATAAGTTGGAGCAGGTTGGACGAGGGATCATCGAGTATGACCTTCGAACCGTGAAAAGCGGCAACTGCCGCCGCCGCATTCTAATGGCCTTGCCGCGGCTTTGCAGTGAGGTGAAAGGGAGTACTCGTCGGAAGTACCGGCTGGCATTGGCTTGGCAAGGTCTGTGGTGGCTCCATAGCCGTTAAGCCATTCAGATCTTCGATGTCGGCGAACACATGCGTCTCGCCTTTGGCTCCCGGAATGCGTCACGGCTCTAAGAGATGCTGGTCCGAGGTTCTGAGCGTATCTCCAAAGCGCGCCGTCGAAGGAAGCGTGCTCGTAATCCGAGGCCGACGGAGACATAGCGCTAAGGAAGACGCTGCTTGTCGAAACGGCTGCTCGTCGCGGTGCTTCCCACTCCGGTTCTCCGGCCCATTGTAATGGCACTCACAGGCCTCTTGATAATAATCTATATCGATGCTTTCGCAACGTACGTGTCAGCGAAAAACAGCAAGGCGACCGCCGCCACTCCGGAAAGGTCACCTGCCGTGTTGAGCCCAATGGGACTCGACTGCGTCTCAGATCGAAGTGAAAGCCCTTCCAGAGACTGACCGTTGCCAGGGAGTGTGAAGAAGATGACCGCCGAAACAGTCGCCCACTGATACTCCGACACTTTGACCTCCTGCAGTCGACGACCTCCACATCTCTCACTCTCTCTTGAAGCATGCCTCCCCAGCGCGGTGACCAATTTAGTTGTGGACCCTCACTGAAGATCTGTCTTCGGTCCTTATCACCGTAGCCTTGTGCTCCTTAGCGGCCCTGGTCGGTGTGCCGAGCTTGGTTGAGCCATGTCACTTCGCAGTCACATAATCTTCCGAAAGGTGATCACGCGAAGAACGCGCCGCATGCAGCCTGGTTCTCTGCCAGACAAGGATCGGAGGAAGGGACCCGGTCAGCTGGCCAGGCCGATTGCACTGCCAGCAGCTGCCTGCGCCCGGCAACCCAACCGAGCGCTCTTCCTTAAAGCCTGTGCCTCGAGTTACGAAGCTTCCGATGAGCGGCTCGCTTGCGATGCTGCACCTCGTCGAACGCTTCACGAGCCGCAGCCAGGCCGGCTGCGACCATGAAGACCCCTTCCGCATCTGGAGCGATGGCCACCGCACAA
>CAXSDY010000012.1:0-31064 GCA_964235835.1 uncultured Sphingomonadaceae bacterium
TTGCCGAGCTCCGTTAATCGACTGGAGTGGCAGCGGATTTAACCGATTCTGAACGGAGCAACGGGGGCGGGGGACTCGCGCGTCGACTGGGGGCGTTGCAGCTCGCGCAGATCGTCCACCGTCGCCGCGCGATCATCCTGTTCGAGGGTTGGGATGGAGCCGGCCGCCACGCGGCCTTGCGCAAGCTCGCCGGCGCATGGGACCCGTGCCACTTCGCGAGCCGCTGCGACCCTGCGGCGGAGGATGGCCGGCACTGGTTGGCGCGCTACTGGTCGAGCCTGCCGGCGGCCGGCGAAACCAGCCTGCTGACCCGAAGCTGGTACCGCAACGTCGCCGAGGAGCGGGCGAGCGGCAGCCTCGACGACAAGGCGTTCGCGCGGCGGTGCGACGAGATCAACGAGTTCGAGGCACAGCAGCGCGACCATGGCACGCTGATTTTGAAGCTGTTCTTCGACATCAATGCGCAACGCCAGGCGGAGCGGCTGGCGGCGCGCGACACTGACCCATGGCGGCGCTGGCTCGGCCCGATCCGGCAGCAGCCGCAGGACGCGCCTTCGCGCGACGTTCAGCAGGCGGTGTGGAGCGCGTTGTTCGCCGACACCGACACACGCTGGGCGCCGTGGATCCTGATCGACGCTAACGACCGCGCTGCCGCCGAGCGCGCTGCCCTGGAGGCCGTCGCCGAAGCGTTCCAGAAAGCGATGCCAAGCGAGCCGCCCGAGGCCCAACCCGCCGATGCTCAGCGCGCCGCAGGGTAGCGGATCGCGACGACCTCGTAGCTCTTCTCGCCAGCGGGAAGGCGCACGGTCCGTTCGTCGCCGACCTTCGCCCCAACCAGCGCCCGTGCGAGTGGCGCGTTCCAGTTGATCCGCCCCGCAGAGGCATCCGCCTCGTCCTCGCCGACCAGTGTCAAGGTCCGGCGCTCGTCATCCTCGTCCGCCAGTTCGACCGTCGCCCCGAAGCGCACCTGGTCGCAGCCGCCCTGCGCCGCAGGATCGACCACCTTGGCAGCCTTCATCACGCGCGCCAGATGCGACAGTCGCCGATCGATCTCCCGCAGCCGCTTGCGGCCATAGATATAGTCGCCGTTCTCCGAGCGGTCGCCATTGCCCGCCGCCCATGAGATCGTCTCGACCAGTTTGGGCCGCTCGGTGCCGAACAGCTGCTCGTACTCGGCGCGCACCTTCGCGAAGCCGTCGGGCGTGATGAAGCGCGGCGGCTTGCCCGATTCGCTGGCCATCAGCCCGGCCGCGATTTGCCGAGATACTGCGAGAGGTGGACCGGGCCGGCTGGCGTGAGCGTCGGGTTGAGCCGGTCGTAGACGACACTGTTCTCGAGCACGCGCTGAACGTAGCCGCGGGTCTCGCTGAACGGGATATCCTCGATCCAGCGGATCACGTCGACGCCGGGCTGCCGCGGGTCGCCATTGGCCGCGACCCACTTGCGCACGTTGCCGGCGCCGGCGTTGTAGCTCGCCACCGCCAGCGGATAGCTGCCGCCCCAATGCGCGACGAGGCGCGCGAAATAGGCGCTGCCGAGGTCCATGTTGTAAGCCACGTCGGACGTCAGCCGGTCGGCGTCGTAGGGCAGGCCCATCTTGCCGGCCTGCTCGCGTGCCGTGGCGGTCATCAGCTGCATCATGCCGCGCGCGCCAGCGCCGCTGACGGCATTGCGATCGAACGAGCTTTCCTGCCGGGTGATGCCGTGAGTCAGCGACCAGTCCCGGCCCGTCACGCCGACGCTGTAGGACGGGAATGCCGGGCGATAGTAAAAGGTCGCGCCCTGGATGCGGGCGGAGCGCGCGGTCCACACGCCGATGTCGGGTCGCCCCATCGCGGTACCGAGCTCCGCGGCGAGCACCCGGTCGGCGTCCTTGCCGAGCGATTCCGACAAGGCCCGGATGAACAGCGTCTGCTCGTCGCGGCGGCCCGCCTCGCCAAGCCGGGTGATCGCGCGAACGAGACCCTTCTGCTGGAACGACGCACGCTGAGCGGCCGTTGCGAGCCCCGGCAATGCCGCGGGAGCCGGAACCGGACGGCCGAGGCGTTCCAGGGCAAGCTGGCCGTAGAAGGTTTCCGGGACTGTGGCCGCCCGCTCGAAATAGCTGGTCGCGGTCGCCAGCTGACCGGCGGTAGTCGCCGCCCGCCCGGCCCAGTAATTACCCTTGGTCATCACCTGAAGCGACCGCCCGCCGCGCGCGTAGCGGTCGAACAGCGGCATCGCGTCGCGCGCGCGCCCGAGATAGACGAGCGCGGTCTCGCCGCCGAGCCAGGTCAGGCTGGTATAATCGTCGCGCACGCCGAGCGGCTGCAGCGCCACATCGGCGCCGGCGGGGAAGATGTCGTCGACCTGGCGAGCGATGTTGTAGGCGGTCTGGTACTGACCGGCGGCATTCGCCCCTTTGGCGAGCGACAGCGCCAGTTCCAGGAACGGCTCGGCAGAGGCGGGGCGAGCGGTGAAGGCGTGCGGCTGCGCCATCAGCGCCTGGGCGCTGGTCTCGACCCCGGCCTCACGCAGATAGCGCACGCGGTCCATCAGGAGCCCCGCGTCGGTGGCAAGCTGCGGCGCAACGGCGGCGAACTGCGCTTCCACGTCCGGCGCCCGGTTCTGCAGGGCGATCCGCACAGTGAACGCCGGCTTGCGGGTCGGACTTGCCCAATTCCACATTCGTGCCGCGTCGTCGGGCTTGCGCGCGATCAGCAGCGCATCGATCCGCTTGTCGAAGTCGGCGAACGTCAGTTGGCCGCTGAAGCGCTCCATCAAACTCGCTTCGTCGACCGGGTCGAGGTCAGCCCCGGCCAGGGCCGATCGCGCCGCCGCCAGCGCCTCCGCGCTCCGGCCGCTCGCCGCGAGCGCCTCCGCCAGGCGCGCCGAGCCGTTGGCGGTCACCGGCGGCGTCGACTGGAAGAAGGCGAGCACAGTCGCCGCCGCTTCGCCCGGCCGCATCGCCTTCTCCGCCGCCCGCCTCATGGCGCTCTCGCCAGGCCAGCCCGGGTTGGACAGGATGAAGCCGGCATAGTCGTTGAAGCCGTAGCCGCCGCCGCCGCCGCGCAGCCGACGCCAGTCCGCCAGCGCGTAGTCGATCTCGGTGCTGCGCGGCGCGACCGTCGAGTCCGCGGTGACGGGCACGATCAGCGACTGCATGGCCGCGCTTGCCGCCGTGGCCAGGAGCAGCGAGGACAGGAGAACGAGGCGCCTCATGCTGGACATCATGATGGCCGGGTCCTTATCAGGCAGTGAACGAAAGCTTAGTCGCCGCGCCTAAATGGCGGCGGACTCCACGCAAAGGACAAAGTTGATGTTTTCCGGCTCGATTCCGGCGCTCGTGACCCCTTTTGCGGCAGGCCGTGTCGATGAAGAGGCGTTCCGAGTCCATGTCGAGTGGCAGGTTGCCGAGGGCTCCTCCGCGATCGTCCCGTGCGGCACCACCGGCGAGGTCGCCACCCTGTCGCACGAGGAGCAGCATCGGCTGTTCGAACTCGCGGTCGACCAGGCGCGCGGTCGAGTGCCGGTCATCGCCGGATGCGGCAGCAACAACACGGCAACCGTGCTCGACCACATGCGGGCCGCCCAAGCGGCCGGCGCCGACGCCGCGCTGATCGTGCTGCCTTATTACAACAAGCCGAGCCAGGCAGGCCTGCTGGCGCACTTCGGCGCGATCGCCGCCGCGTCGCGTCTGCCGATCATCGTCTACAACGTGCCCTCGCGCACGGTGGCGGACATCAGCGTCGAGACGCTGGCCGAGGTCGCCCGCCTGCCGACCGTCGTCGGGGTCAAGGACGCGACCGGCAACCTCGCGCGAGTGACGGCCCAGCGCCTCGCCTGCGGCACCGACTTCTGCCAGCTTTCAGGCAACGACGACATGGCGCTCGGCTTCAACGCAATGGGCGGAGTCGGCTGCATCTCGGTCAGCGCCAACGTCGCGCCGCGCCTCTGTGCCGAGTTCCAGCGCGCCTGCCAGGACGGGCGCTGGAGCGATGCGCTGACGCTCCAGGACCGGCTCTACCCGCTGCATGCCGCCCTGTTCAGCGATGCCTCGCCTGGTCCGACCAAATATGCGTTGAACCGGTTGCGCCTGGACTTTCCGTCCGAACTCCGCCTGCCGATGACCGAGCCTTCGCACGAGAGCAAGGCGGCGGTCGACGCCGCGCTTGCTCACGCGGGGCTCGTCTAGCGCCTCAGAACGTCCCCCGTAGCGAGAAGCCGATGATCGGCCCGATCAGCTGATTGTTGGCCTGGATAAAGGCGACGGGGTCGCGGCTGCGGCGGCCATTGAACACGGTCCGGTCGAACCGGTGGCGAGCGTTGAGGAGGTTGCTGACCGTCACCCGCGCCGTCATGCCGAGCACGTTCTTGTGCTCGACGTAAAGGCTCAGGAACAGCGGACCTTCCCAGCTCCGGTTGATCTCGGTCAGATAATAGCTCTTCGCGTTGTAGCTGGTGCTCGCCTTGGCACCCCACGCGATATTGCTGTGCGGGATGTCGTAGCGCAGCTCGGCGCTGCCGGACAGGTCGTTGTTGCCGCTGATCGAGCGCTGCTCGCCGGTCAGCGGGTCGCGAACCCTCGTGCGGTCGATGGTCAGCTTGAGGTCGAGCTTCGCGCCCGTCCAGCCAATCGGGTCGCCGAGCAAGGTCGTCGCGCTCGTGACTCCCCAGCGCCGTGCGCGCGGAAGGTTGCCGATCGCCTCGCCGTCCTCGCCGACCGGGATGATGTCGACGATGTCCTCGATGCGGTGCGCATAGAGTGTCACGCGGGCCTTGCCCCAGCGGCCGAGATCGCGCCCCACCTCTCCCTCCAGCTCCCAGCTTTGCGGTGGGACGAGATCCGGATTGCCGCTGTTCTCGCGGTCCTCCTGCAGGTTCGGCTGAGCGAGAAAATCGTAGAAGCTGATCTGCCCGACGCGTCGGCGCAGCTTGAGGCTGGCGTCCCACCCCTTGGCCGGTCGCCAGCCGAGGGTGGCGCTGCCCTTGGGCCGGAAGAATTTGCGCGGCGGGACGTTGCCGTCGACCCGGGCGAGCTTCGAAATCTCACCACCGCCGGCGACTTGCACGTCCACGTTGGGGCCGAGCGGGCGGCTCCAGGTGGCGATACCCTCGTAGCGCGTTTCCACGACCTTGCCCGTGCCCTCGGGAAAGGGGGTGTCCTCGAACGTGCCCGCAGGCGACAGGAGCGCCAGGGCGCCCCGCTGGTCGAGCGAGTTGTAGGCCCGCTCCAGCGACACCTGCCATCCGTTCGATCCCGCCTTCCACCCGTACTCGGCGCGAGCCACAGTCTCGCCGATCCGGGAGTCGCGGCCGAAGCGAACGCCATTCGCCGCGGCTCCGCTGTCGAACCGGGTCACCTGGGTGGTGACGACCGGCTCGTGATCGAAGTGACGCAGGCCGATCATTTTCAGGCGGCCGGATCCTAAGGCGAACTCGTAGCCCCCCGAGAGATCGATGTAATAGCCGTCGAGCCTGGCATCGGTGTTGCGCCGACGATTGTCGCCGTCGGTCCGGATGCGACGATCGCGCAGCGTGTACGGGTTCCAGTAGGGCGTGTAGGCCAGGGTCAGGTTGCCGAGCGACGAGCCGGGCCCGTCCAGCGCGAACTTGCCCTGGATCGTGACGAGGTCGCTCTCGCCGTGGTAGATCTCCCGCCGCAGCTCGGTGCCGACGCGTTGCGCGTTGAAGATGCGGATGGTTCCGCCATAGGCGCCGCGCCCGGCGTCATCTTTGACCGACAGGGTATAGTCGACCGGCCCGGCTTTGCCGCTGTAGCTGGCGGAGCCGCGAAACCAGTTCGGCCGCGCGAAGTGGGCCCGGAACTCGGGCCGCCACTCGAACTGACCGGTGGCCTTCCTGCTGATTCGGACGATGACGTTGGCGACTTCGCCGGACAGGCCCGCAATGCCGAGGCTCGCCGCTTCGACCAGTTCGATCCGCTCGACGCTCGATGCGCTGACCCGCTGCAGCTGATCGATCGCGCCGCCGGACTTGTTCGCGACCCGTTGCCCATTGACCAAGACGTTCTCGGATGCCTGACCAAGGCCGCGCTCCTGGTCGGGCTGGCGGACCGTGAAGCCCGGGACTTGGACGAGCATGTCATAGGCCGTTTTCGGGGCGAAGCGCGCGAAGTCGCCGGGAACGAACACGCGTTTGCCTGCAACCGGCTTGGCAAGCGGAGGCGGGGCCACGGCGGGGTCAGCGCTTTTCGCCACGTCTTGTGCTTCGCCGAGGCCGGGGAGGGCGAGCGCAATCCCGGCGAGCAGGGCGCGACGATGAGATGGCGTGAGCATGCTGTACCCCCTTCGGCCGTTGGAGGGCCGATGTTCTGTCGTTGATAAGTTGGTCGACGCCGGCCAGTTCGGTTCGACGAACCGGCTGCGCGGTTCTCCAGTCGTGCCTGCGTCAGGCGAGACTGGGCGAGCGCACCAGTGAGGGGCCGAGCCCCCTCAACTCGAAGGAGCGGTAGTAACCAGGAGCGCGCGGCGGCGCCGCTTGCGGTCTGGAGACCCGCTCCCTGCTTTGCCAGCGGATGCGGCTGGCCGGGGCCACCGCCGCCGGCTGCGCCGAGAGCTCGGCCGCACCGGCGAGGAAGACACTGGCGAAGAGGGTGGCGCGAAGCACGAGAGACGTCATGCGATGTTCTCCTTTTCGGCAGGCAAGGCCCCACCGTTCGCCAGGGACAGGCGTTTGTTTAAACGGGTTCTAAAGGGTCGTTTGAAGCCGGATTAGTTTTCGGTCTGTGGCTCGTCGGGCGCGACATCCTCGGGCGGCTCCGGGGGGCTGGGCGGCTCGGGCGTGTCGGCCTCGTCTTCCGCCGCTTGAACCGCTTGGGACATGCGCGGGCGCGGAGGCGCGCTGACAGCCGACATCTCGATTACCTTGCCGGAGCGGTCCATCAGGATGCGCGAGCCGCTCGCCGCCCGCAGTTCGATCCGCTCGCCACGATCCCTGAAGGGGATGCTGTTCCCCCCCAGCGCCTTGACCCGGATCAGGGTGTTGAGGGGGAGCGGGCCGTGCATGCTCGTGCGCAACTCGTCGATATCATCGCCATCGATCCGTAGGGCGCGAAGCTCGCTTAGTTCGCGCAGGGTCAGTCCGGGATAGCCGGCATTGCTGATCTCGCGCGCGTAGTCGCCATCCACGCCGGTCGCCCGCGCCTGCGCCAGCTCGGCCTGGGAGAGATTGCGGTATCCGGCGTTGGCGAGGTCGGCGACATAGTCGGGCGTGACGCCGATCAATTTCAGCTCGTCGGGCGTCGCTCGTCGCCGGGCATCGCCGTTGGCAAGCTTGACCAGGCTAGGGTAGGTTGGCGCGGCGACGACTGCCTGTTCCACCGGTCGGTCCGCCAGCCGGGCCACGGCCTCGACCACGGCGCCGGGCAGGCTACGCTCGGGTTCAATCGCGGAGGGCGTTACCCGTCGGTCGTTAGGCGCCGGCGCGGGAACGGGGCGGGGCGCGAAGGTCAGCGCGGCGAGAGGGGCGGCGAACATGACCGCGCCGACGGCGACGCCTGCTGCAAAACTTCCGGCGACCGGACCGCGCGGCAAGCCGCCGTCGAGCACGCGTCTCACCCGGCGGGCGAGCGAGCCTTTGCCCGGCGCGACGCCATGAGCGCCGAGTAGCAGGCCCTTGCACTCGTGACGCGCGACGCCGACCAGCAGTTCGGCATAGTCCGTTTCAGGGATATCGGCGGCGAGGACGGCGTCGTCCGCGGTCTCCTCGCGCAGCTGATGCGCCTCCCGCGCGAGCATCCAGACGAGCGGGTTGAACCAGAACAGCGCGGTCGCGACGCGGGCCAGCATCAGCTTCGCCCAGTCGAGCCGGGCGACATGGGCGAGCTCATGGGCGATGATCGCTTCGGCCTGCGCACCGGCGTTCAGGGCGTCCACGTTGAGCAGAATGACGGGCCGCATCAGACCCCAGCTGATCGGTGAGCCCAGGTCGCTGCTGGTGAGCAGCGCGGTGCCATGCTTGAAGCCCATCCGCCGCTGGGCATGGGCGAGGGCGCTCAGCCAGGTCGGCTCGACCAGCACTTCCGCCCGTGCTCGAAGCGCGAACAGGCGCAACAGCGCGAGGGCCGTGATGCCGAGCAGCGCCAGCACCGGCAATGCGTAGGCGATCAGCAGCCAGTCGATGTTGCTCGACGCTTCGGCACTGGCCGGGCTGGCGGAAGACGGCGCGGCGGTCGCCTGGGGCAAGCTTGCCGGAAGTTTCTTGGCCGGCGTCCAGGCAATCGGCGCCGACGAAGCGGTCTCAGCGACGAAGCTCGGCGCTTGGACGTGCAGCTGCGGAAGGACCAGCCCGGCGAACGGCAGGAACAGCAGTGCGATCAGACCGAAGTGAGCGATCCAGCTGCGTTCCGCCGACGAGCGGCGGCGGGTGAGGGTCAGCACGCCCATGGTGAGGCCCGCGACGACGATCGACTTGATCACCAACGGAAGGAGCAGGTCCATCACTCGGCCTCCTTGGCGGCGCGGACGCGGGCGATCATCGCTTCGAGTTCGTCGAGCTCGTCGGAACCGAGATCTTCCGACATCCCAAGCAGTGCGCTCGCCGCACCGGCCGGTGAGCCGTTGAAAAAGACGCGGACGACTTCGCTCAGCGCCGACTTGCGGGCGGCCCGATCCGAGACGACCGGACGATAGAGAAAGCCCCGCTCCGAATCGGTCCGCTCGACGAACCCCTTGTCCTCCAGCCGCTTGAGCATCGCCCGCACCGCCGAGCCGCTGAGCGTGACCGGCAGCGCTTCGACGATGTCGGTCACCGCGAGTTCGCCGCGCTCGTAGAGCAGGTTGACGATCTCGCGTTCACGCGGCGGCAGGCGGTTGAGCATCGGACGTCCTTCTGGTGCTACATTTGTAGCGTGCTACATTTGTAGCGCGGCCGCAAGGGGTTTCTGCAACGGTCTTGCGACGGGCCATGCTTTCTTAATCGGAAGCCAGCGACTAACGGGCAGCATGGGCAAACCGCTTCCCACTCCCTTCGACAAGGTCAAGGTCGTCGCCGAGAACCGGCGCGCGCGCTACGACTATTATGTCGAGGACCGCTACGAGGTCGGGATCGAGTTGAAGGGCACCGAGGTCAAGGCGCTGCGCGTTGGCGAGGGATCGATCGCGGAGAGCTATGCGATGGTCGAGGATGAGGAGGTGTTCCTCGTCAACTCGTCGATCCCCGAATATTCCCACGGCAACCGCCTGAACCACGAGCCGCGACGCAAACGCAAGCTGCTGCTCAAGGGGCGCGAGATCGCGAAGCTTCACGGCGCGGTCAATCGCCAGGGACTGACGCTCGTCCCGCTCTCGATCTATTTCAACTCGGCGGGGCGGGCGAAGGTCGAGTTGGCCATCGCGCGCGGCAAGAAGGCGCACGACAAGCGCGAGGTCGAGAAGGAGCGCGACTGGAACCGCGAGAAGGGCCGCCTCCTTCGGCATGACGCCCGGTGAGCGCGCTTGCCGCGTTCGTCCGCCGTCATGTGCCGACGCGCGAGTCGATCGGCCAGAACCGCCTGCTGCGTCCCTTCGCGCACCAGCTGACCCAGCCCAATCTGTGGCGCATGAATCGCCGCTCCGTCCCGCGTGCCGTGGCGCTGGGGCTCGGGGTCGGCGTGATCGTGCCGTTCGCGCACATGGTTCTGGCCGCGCTACTGGCGATCCCCGTGCGCGCCAACGTCGCCATCGCCGCAGGCATGACGCTGGTGGTCAATCCGCTGACCATCCCACCGCTTTACTGGGCGGCGCTGCGGGTCGGGCGGTGGGAGCTTCGGCGGGGGTCCGACGTCAATCCGGACGCCGCTGCGCAGGTCTCCGGTGAGCTCGCCCGGTTCCTGTTCTGGCTGCACCGGGAATCCGGTCCGCTGGCGGTCGGCATCCTGACGATCAGCGCGACCGCTGCGCTGCTCGGTTATCTGATCAGCGGATTGCTGTGGCGGCGCTGGGTGGGCAGCAAGTGGCGAGCGCGGCGCAGGGCGCTGCGGCGGACCCGCCATTCGTCGATCTAGCACGCCGCTTCGACGACCGGCTTGCATTGCCGGGCGGATGCCCGCCACAATGCCAACATAGATTTTGCTGGAGAATTCGTTCGATGAACCGATTTGCTCTGTTGCTGGTCACGACCGTGCTGGCGGGTTGCACGTCAATGGCGCCCCGCATGGCGGCCGTCCCGGCCGATCCGGTGGCGCCTGCGGCGCCGGCACCCAAGGCGCAGATCGGGTCCTACGGGTTCGACGCTGCGGGGACTGACCAGGGCGTCGCGCCGGGCGACAATTTCTACAACTTTGCCAACGGCACCTGGGCGCGGAACACGCCGATCCCGGCCGACAAGTCGAATTACGGCAGTTTCAACCTGCTCGACGACCTGTCGAAGCAGCGGACGCACGACATCCTGGAACAGGCGGCGGCCGATCCGTCGAGCAACATCGGCAACGCCTACGCCTCGTTCCTCGACCAGCAGTCGATCGAGGCGAAGGGGCTCGAGCCGATCCAGCCGTGGTTGACGCAGGTCCGCGCGGTGCGCGCGAAGTCGGCGCTTCCGGCGCTCTATGCGCGGGCGGCCGCGCTTGGCATCACGACGCCGTTCGGAACGGGTGTCGGACAGGACGACAAGAACCCGGAGCAATATGCGCTCGGCCTCTACCAGTCCGGCCTCGGCATGCCCGACCCCGACTACTACCTGTCCTCGGACGCGAAGCTCGTCGAGACGCGCGGCAAGTATCTGCAGCATCTGACCAACATGCTGTCGCTCGCCGGCGAAGCCAATGCAGCGGGTCGCGCCAAGGCGATCCTGGCGCTGGAGACGCAGATCGCCGGCGCGCACTGGACCCGGGTCGAGAGCCGCGACGCCGACAAGACCTACAACAAGATGTCCCTCCCGGAACTCACCCGAAGTGCGCCGGGGTTCGACTTCCGCACGCTGTTCGTCCAGAGCGGCGCCCCGGTGGACTCGGCGATCGTCGCTCAACCGAGCGCGGTAGCCAAGACCGCCCGCATCGTCGCGGCGGCTCCGATCGGCGTGCTCAAGGACCAGCTGCTGGTCCGCTCCCTCGACGAGTATGCGGCCGTGCTGCCGTCGGCCTTCGACAAGGAGCAGTTCGCCTTCTACGGCACGGCCCTGTCGGGCACCCCCGAGCAGGAGGTGCGCTGGAAACGGGCGGTCAGCTTCACCACCGACGCGCTCAGCGACGACCTTGGCAAGGTCTATGTCCAGCGCTACTTCCCGCCGGAAACCAAGGCGGCGGCCGACCGGCTGGTCAGGAACGTCATTGCCGCGATGAACCGCCGGATCGACCAGCTCGACTGGATGAGCCCCGAGACCAAGGTTCGCGCCCACGCCAAGCTAGCCGCCTTCACGCCGAAGATCGGCTATCCGGATCGCTGGCGTGATTTCTCGGGCCTGCGGATCGACCGGGCCGACGCGCTCGGCAATGCGATGCGCTCGGCCGAGTTCGAGCATCAATACAACGTGACCAAGCTCGGCAAGCCGATCTACCGTTGGGAGTGGGGCATGACCCCGATGGAGATCAACGCCTACGCCAATTTCGGCATGGTCGAGATCGTCTTCCCGGCCGCGATCCTGCAGCCGCCGTTCTTCGATCCTCATGCCGACCCTGCGGTCAACTATGGCGGAATCGGCGCCGTGATCGGTCACGAACTGAGCCATCACTTCGACGACCAGGGCGCGAAATACGATCTCACCGGCAAGCTGGTGAAGTGGTGGACGCCGGCCGACACGGCGGCGTTCCAGTCACGGCTCGACGCGCTCGGCAAGCAGTACGACGCCTACGAGCCGCTGCCCGGCATGCATGTCCAGGGCAAGCTGACGATGGGCGAAAACGTCGCCGATCTCGCCGGGCTCACCCTGGCGCACGACGCCTATCTCGCCTCGCTGAACGGTGCAGCGCCGCCCGTCATCGACGGGACGACCGGGGATCAGCGCTTCTATCTCGGCTGGGCGCAGGTGTGGCGGCGCAACTACCGCGAGGCGAACCTGCGCCAGCGCCTGCTCACCGATCCGCACTCGCCGTCGGAGCAGCGCGGCAACATCGTCCGCAACATGGACCCGTGGTATCCAGCGTTCGGAGTTCAGCCTGGGCAGAAGCTCTATCTCGCGCCGGCCCAGCGCGTCCGGATCTGGTAGCCCGTGCAGCACCGCGTCCTCGCGCCGCTCGACGCTCAACCACTTGACGCCGGGCCGCGGTGGCTCGTCCCGGCGCTGGTCGGCGCCGCGGCGGCCAGCGGGGCGGTGCTGTTCTGGGCCATCGGGGCGAACAGCTTCGCGCTGATGTTCTTCGCCGGCTTCGTGGCGATGATGGTCGCCGCGTTCGTCGTCGAGCGGCGTGGTGCGCAGGTGCCCGACGCGCCGGCGATCGCGGTGCCCGACATGACGCTGATCGGCACGACGCTTGCGTTGCTGGACGACGCCGCAGCGCTGACCGATGCGGAAGGGCAGATCCTGGTCGCCAACGCGGGCTATGCCGAGCGTTTCCCGGGCGCTCCGGGGCCACTGGCGCTGGGCGGCACCGACACCGCGCGAGAAGCCTTGCTGCAGGTCCGCACCAGTGCATGGCGCGACGGGTCGGCGAGCGGCAGCTTCTCCGAGGACGACCAGGTCGAAGCGGCTCGGGCAGGCGCGCGCGGCGACCTGCTGCTCTGGCGCTTTCCGGGCCACGGCAGGCCCGACCCGCTGACGGTCGCGGCGCGCGGCATCGCGGGCCCGACCGGCGAGCGCCTGGCGGAAGCGGGGATGCTCGCTGCGCTGATCGAGGGCGATGGCCGGCTGCTCGCGGCCAACAAGCCCTTCGCGGACCGTCTGCTCGCCGACCAGCCGTCAGGCCAGCCGCCGTTGTTCCACGCGTTGATCGAAACCGGCGCCGATGGCCTGGTGCACCTGCGCTCCGAGGTCGAGCAGGGCGGACAGTTCCACGCGGTGCGCTTGCCGCTCGACCCGGCGGCGGCCGACGGGCCGGCGACGATGCTGCTGCTCGATGTCGCGGACGGGTCGTCGGGCGGAACCGCGAACCTCCAGGCGCTCCTCGACGTGTTGCCGGTCGGCCTGGCCTTGGTCGATCGCGACGGGCGGTTCATCACCGGGAACAAGGCGTTCCGCACCGCCGGCGGCATCGCCGTGCTGCCGGATTATCCGAGCGACCTGGTGGTGAAGGAAGACAAGGCCGCCGTGGCCGACGCCGTCCGGCGCAACGCGCGCGGGCCCGCCATGTCGGGCGACCTCGCGGTCCGGCTCGCGCACCAACCGGGTGAGCCGGTGGCGCTGACCATTGCCGGCCTTCGCGGGCTGGGCGAGTCGGCGGTGCTCCTCCTCCTCAAGGACAATAGCGAGGAGGCCAAGCTCAAGCGGCAGGTCGCGCAAGCGACGAAGATGCAGGCGGTCGGCCAGCTGGCCGGCGGTGTCGCGCACGACTTCAACAACATCCTGACGGCGATCATCGGCCACTGCGACCTCATGCTGATGCGCCACACGCCGGGCGACAGCGACTATGACGACATCCAGCAGATCCGCTCCAATTCGAACCGCGCCGCGGGCCTGACCCGGCAACTGCTCGCCTTCTCGCGCCAGCAGACGCTGCGTCCCCAAGTGCTGCAGCTGCCCGACGTGGTGTCGGAGGTGTCGCACCTGCTCAAGCGCCTGCTCGGCGAAACGGTCGAACTGGTGCTCAAGCACGGCCGCGAGCTTGGCGCGGTCCGTGCCGACCCCGGCCAGCTCGAACAGGTGATCGTCAACCTGGCGGTCAACGCCCGCGACGCCATGCAGACCAAGGGCGGGGGCACGCTGACCATCCAGACCTATTCGGTGCGCGCGGACCAGGTGGCGGAGCTTGGCAGCGATATCCTTCCGATCGCCGAATATTCCGCGATCTCGATCGAGGATACCGGGACCGGCATCCCCCCCTCGATCCTGGGCAAGGTGTTCGAACCGTTCTTCACGACCAAGGAGGTCGGCAAGGGAACCGGGCTCGGCCTGTCGACCGTCTATGGCATCGTCAAGCAGTCCGGCGGGTTCATCTTCGCTGACAGCCGGGTGGGGCAGGGGACCCGCTTCACCATCTACCTGCCGGTTCACGCAACCGAGAAGGTCACCGCCACCCGCGCCATCGCCAAGCCCAAGGAGAGTGAACTGTGGGGCACCGGCACGGTGCTGCTGGTGGAGGACGAACCGATGGTCCGCACGGTCGCCGAGCGCGCCCTGACGCGCCACGGCTACAAGGTCATCACGGCGACCAACGGGGAAGAGGCGCTGGAAGTATTGGGACGCGGCGAGCCGGTCGCCTTGCTGGTGAGCGATGTCGTCATGCCGCTGATGGACGGCCCGACGATGGTCCGGGAAGCGCGCAAGACCCGGCCGACGCTGCCGATCCTGTTCATGTCGGGCTATGCGGAGGAGCAGCTGCGCAAGTCGATCGACATCGACAACGTCGCGTTCCTGCCGAAACCCTTTTCCGTGCAGGAGCTGGCGGAGGCTGCGCGGAAGGTTCTGTCGGCGAAATAAGGTTGCTTGCACGGGCGCGAACCGCTGCTAATGAAACGCCTAGTGATGATGCCGCGTACCATATTGATCGTCGAGGATGAGCCTCTCATCGCCATGATGCTGGAGGACTTTCTCGACTCCCTGGGCCATCAGGTGAAGGGCGTATGCGAAAGCCTGCGCGAGGCGCGGGTCGCGGTCGAGGCGGGCGGTTTCGACCTGGCGATCCTCGACGTCAACCTGAAGGGTGAGAACATCTGGCCGGTCGCGAGCGAGTTGAAGGCGCTCGGCATTCCGTTCATCGTAGCGTCGGGCGGCCATGTCGACCCACCGCCCGAGGAATTTGCCGATGTGCCGATGATCGATAAGCCGTACACCATCGATCGGGTGACACCGGCCATCAACGAGGCCTTTGCGATCCCTCCGCTGGTCCGCAACGCGAGCTTGTAGCGGCTCTAGCGCGTGACCTGCCCGGTTGGGGCAGGTAGAGGTGGGTTTTCCGGCTCCAGCAAGCGGTGGAGATGTACCACCACATACCGCATCTCGGCATCGTCAACGGTGCGCTGCGCCGCGCCGCGCCACGCTTCCTCGGCGTCGGCGTAACTGTCGAACAATCCGACGAAATCGATCTTGTTGAGGTCGGTGTAGTCGAGGCCCTGCGGGTCCCGAACCCGGCCACCGAAGACGAGGTGTAGCTTGCTCATATCGATCGGCTAGCACGACGGGGCGGCTGGAGGAACCGCCCCGTCGGCGCTTAGGCCGCGCTGCCGTCGCTGCTGCTGCCGCTGCTGCTCGATCCGCCCATCCCGAAGAATTCGCGGACCTTGTCACCGGCGAGTTCGTCGACCTTGGCCTTGCCCGTTTCGCGGACTCGCTCGATCGCGTCGCGACCGGCGCCCGCGACCTTGCTTCCAACCGGCTGGAGGAGCTGCCGCTCACGATCCGAGGCGGGCAGCACCGCGGCGATGACCGCACCAAGCGCGATCCCGCCTGCAACGGCGAGCAGCGGGCTGTTGTCGATCTGCTCGGCAGTCGACCCGCTCACCTCAGTCAGCGCCGTCGAGGTACGGTCCCGCAGGTCCTCGACCGCTCCGCCGACACCCTTGCTGCCGGATCCTTGGCTCTCGCCGCTATACTGGTTTGCCATTCAATCACTCCTTCTCAAGGTCTCGGTTCGTGGTATTCGGACCGCTGAACAGGCCAGCGAACAGGCTGAACAGCGGCTTGCGGGCGAGAAGCAGGAACACGCCGGCCGCCGCTCCGGCTGCCACCATCGGGCGCTGCTTGACAGCGGTCATGGTCGTGTCGGCGACCTCCGTGCCCTTGTCGCGTGCACCCGTCCACGCGTCGTGGGCGATCGTCTTGGGCGCCAGCCGAAGCTTGATCTCCTCGACCGTTTCCATGAGGCGCTGGCGCGACGAGTCGACCTCGCCGCGTGCCGCGGCGATCTTGACGTCCGCGGCGCTCACTTTGCGGCTCCCTGGAGCTTGGAGACGCCCAGCTTGGCGCAGATGCCGGCGCCCGCCGCCAGGATAACGACGGTGAGCAATCCTGCAAGCGCCGGGTTCATCAGCTGAGCCAAGCCGACGAACAGAGTCGCGACCAGCGCCAGCAGGGCCATGTGCGCCAGGAACGCCGCCACCACGAACAGGATGACCGGCACCTTCCAGGCGTTGACCTTTTCGGTGCCGATCGTCTTGTAGAGGGCGACTTCGGCCTGGACCCAAGTCTTCGCCTCATCCTTTGCGCGGCCGAAAAGCTCGCCTAAGCTCTCCGGCCCGTGCGCGGGAGGATCGTTTCGCTTCAGCATGGCCGCGGCTTTCTGTGATCAGGCCGAGGTGCGCGAGGACGTATCGTCGCGCCTCGACACGCCACTATCCTCCAGCCCCGACTTGACCACCCGAACCAGCGCGAAGCCCAGGATCGCGGCGCCCGCAAGGGCGACGCCGGGCGACTTGCGGACGAGCGTGCGGGCGTCGTCGACCAGTTCCTCGGGCTGCTTGTTCGACAGACTGCCGGCAAAGCGCTCGACCGCCTGCGCCGCGCTACGCGCATAATCGCCATATTGGCTGCCCAGGCGCTCATCGATCGAGGCGGCGGTTTCGCCGATGATCGTTGATACGCTGTTCAGCGCCCCCTGCGAACGCTCGAGGCCTTGCCCAACGAGGCTCATCGCCTTCTCGCCGGCCGTGGAGCGTAGCTTGTCGGTGCTGTTCTTGAGCACTTGCTTCACACCGCCGCCGCTGCCGCTGGAGCTTGCCGTGTCGCCCGTTGCGCCTGACGTGGATGCGCCGGTGGCTCCCGTACCCGAACTCAGGTCGATCCCGGCTTCCGAGCCTGCACCGAAGCCACTGCTCGCGCCGGTGCCACTCGTGCCGCCGCCGAATGAGCCGCCGCCGACATTCGTCGATCCGCCGTAAATGCTGTTCGCACCGCCGCCGGTCGATCCGCCGCTACCGGATCCGGCCCCGCCGAGATCGCTTCCCGTTCCGCTCATCTCGGCATCGGTGATGATCGTGTCCGTGCCCTCTGGCAGGTTGTCGTCGGCCATGGTTCAAGCTCCTTGTTCAAATCTCTGCTGGCCAAACACGCCACCCCAAGCGCGCGTTCCCGATGCAGCGCCGAAACTTGTCGCAGCGCGGGTGCGGCGATAGGGGAAGCGCCGATCGAACAGCCTTGAGGTGCCCGTGACCGCCATCGTCGACATTCATGCCCGCTCCATTCTCGACAGTCGCGGCAACCCCACGGTGGAGGTCGATGTGCTGCTGGAGGACGGCAGCCTGGGCCGGGCGGCGGTGCCGTCCGGAGCTTCGACCGGTGCCCACGAAGCCGTCGAGAGGCGGGACGGGGACAAGGCGCGCTGGGGCGGCAAGGGCGTCGACCGTGCGGTCGAAGCGGTCAACGTCGAGATCGCACAGTCGATCGTCGGTTTCGAAGCCGAGGACCAGGCCGAGATCGACGGCGCGATGATCGAGCTCGACGGAACGCACAACAAGGGCCGGCTCGGCGCCAACGCCATCCTCGGCGTCAGCCTTGCCGCTGCACGGGCCGCCGCGGACGCACGCGGGCTGCCGCTCTACCGCTACGTCGGCGGCGTGGGCGCGACCATGCTGCCAGTGCCGATGATGAACATCCTCAACGGCGGCGCCCATGCCGACAATCCGATCGATTTCCAGGAATTCATGATCATGCCGGTCGGCGCGCCGAGCTTCGCTGAGGCGCTGCGCTGCGGGGCCGAGATCTTCCACGCGCTCAAGGCCGAGCTGCACGGAAAGGGCCTGTCGACCGCCGTTGGGGACGAAGGCGGGTTCGCGCCCAACATCGCCTCGGCCAGAGCCGCGCTGGACCTCATTGGTGAGGCCGTCGGTCAGGCGGGCTACCAGCTGGGTGAGGACGTGCTGCTCGCGCTCGACTGCGCGGCGACCGAGTTCTTCAAGGACGGTGCCTACGCCATGGCCGGCGAGGGCCGCACGTTGTCGCCCGATGACATGGCGACGTACCTGGGCGAGCTCGTGCGCGACTATCCCATCGCCTCGATCGAGGACGGCATGGGCGAGGACGACATGGCCGGGTGGAAGGCTCTGACAGATCAGGTCGGCAGCCGCGTCCAGCTGGTCGGTGACGATTTGTTCGTCACCAATGAGCAGCGGCTCGCCGACGGCATCCGCGACGGGATCGCCAATTCGATCCTGGTCAAGGTCAACCAGATCGGCACGTTGACTGAAACCATCGCGGCGGTGCGCCTGGCACAACGCTCGGGTTACACCGCGGTGATGTCGCATCGGTCCGGGGAGACCGAGGATTCGACGATCGCGGACCTGTCGGTCGCGCTCGATTGCGGGCAGATCAAGACCGGAAGCCTGGCCCGATCGGACCGCACGGCGAAGTATAATCAGCTGCTTCGCATTGAGGAGGAACTGGGCAGCGCCGCGCGTTACCCAGGCGTTGCCACCTTGCGCTCCTACCGCTCGTCGCCCGCCCCGCAGCGGTGACGTTTATTTCTGGAGTTGTTGCCTCTTTCTCCTTGCACTGGAACGGCATTTCTGATTCTCAAGCGAGATGGGTGGGGCCAGCAGAACAATTCGCGCGATGCGGCGGGCCGCGCTCCCAGCACTGGCGCTGATCGTGGTCGGCAATTTCGCTAGATACGCGGTCGCGGGGCCCAATGGCCTGCTCGCCTGGGGCGGATATCACCATGATCTCGAAGCGCGCAGGGTGGAACTCACGCAGCTCGAGCAGCAGCGGACGGCCCTGAAGCACCGCTCTCAGCTGCTCGACCCGCGCAAGGCCGATCCGGACATGGCCGACGAACTCGTCCGCCGGGACCTCGGCCTGGTGCGTCCCGACGAAGTGGTCGTTCCGCTCAACTGAGTTCGCGACCACCCCTGTATGCTTCGTGGGCTACGGCATTGCGTCGGCTCCGCGTCGGCTCCTATAGGGCGCTCGACAAGATATTCGGAGAGGTCCGTGGCGCGTCCTGCCAAGTCGAACATCGCCGCCTCGCCGGCGCCTAACGAAACACCCAATCGCGAGCGGCCGGCTGAGCCGCAGCGTTATCAAGCCTCGCAGGAAGAGCTGCTCGCGCTCTACAAGCAGATGCTGCTCATCCGCCGCTTCGAGGAGCGCGCCGGCCAGCTCTACGGCCTCGGCCTGATCGGCGGGTTCTGCCACCTCTACATCGGCCAGGAAGCGGTCGCGGTGGGCCTGCAGTCGGCGATGACGGTCGGCAAGGACAGCGTCATCACCGGCTATCGCGATCACGGCCACATGCTCGCCTACGGCATCGATCCCAAGGTCATCATGGCCGAGTTGACGGGACGCCAAGCGGGCATCTCGAAGGGCAAGGGCGGGTCGATGCACATGTTCTCGGTCGAACATGGCTTCTACGGCGGCCACGGAATCGTCGGCGCGCAGGTGTCGCTCGGCACCGGGCTGGGCTTCAAGCACCAGTACAACGGCGACGGGGGGGTCTGCCTGACCTATTTCGGGGACGGCGCCGCCAACCAGGGCCAGGTCTACGAGAGCTTCAACATGGCCGAGCTGTGGAAGCTGCCCGTGATCTACGCGATCGAGAACAACGGGTACGCCATGGGCACCAGCGTCGGCCGTTCCGCGTCAGAGGACCAGTTCTACAAGCGCGGCGAAAGCTTCCGAATTCCCGGCATCCAGGTCGACGGCATGGACGTGCTGGCGGTGCGCGGCGCTGCCGAAGAGGCGCTGGCGTGGACCCGTGCGGGCAAGGGGCCGATCATCCTCGAACTCAAGACCTATCGCTACCGCGGCCATTCGATGTCCGATCCGGCGAAGTACCGCACCCGCGAGGAAGTGCAGAGCTTCCGCGAGGGCCGCGATCCGATCGACCATGCCGGCCGCGAGCTGCAGGGGATGGGCGTCGCCGAGGACGAGCTCAAGGCCATCGACAAGGAAATCAAGGACATCGTCGTCGCCGCCGCCAAATATGCCGAGGAGGCGCCCGAGCCCGACCCGCGCGAACTCCATACCGACGTGCTGGTGGAGCAGTATTGATGCCCACCGAATTGAAGATGCCAGCCCTCTCTCCGACGATGGAAGAGGGGACGCTCGCCAAATGGCTCGTCAAGGAAGGCGACGCGGTCAAGTCGGGCGACATTCTGGCCGAGATCGAGACCGACAAAGCAACGATGGAGTTCGAAGCGGTCGACGAAGGCACGATCGCCAAGATCCTGGTCGCCGAAGGGACCGACGGCGTGAAGGTCGGCGCCCCAATTGCGCTGCTTGCTGGAGAAGGGGAGGGTGCGGCACCGCCCGCCGCTGCCGAGGCGAGCGAGGCCGCCCAGCCCAAGCCGCAGCCGACTCCGGACACCCAGGCCGGTGTGACCACGCCCGCCGACCAGAAGACCGAAGGCAGCGAGACGCCCCATCAGATGGAATCAGGCGCGCGCGATCTCGTCGCCGACGTGGCCCGTACCCATGACGCGCCCGAAGTGCCCGAAGGCACCGAGCTAAAGTCGACGACCGTGCGCGACGCCTTGCGCGATGCGATGGCGGAGGAAATGCGCCGCGACCCACGCGTGTTCGTGATGGGCGAGGAGGTCGCGCAGTACCAGGGCGCCTACAAGGTGACGCAGGGCCTGCTTGACGAATTCGGCGCCAAGCGCGTCATCGATACGCCGATCACCGAGTACGGCTTCGCGGGCCTCGGGACGGGCGCGGCCATGGGCGGGCTGCGACCGATCGTCGAGTTCATGACCTTCAACTTCGCGATGCAGGCAATCGATCACGTCATCAATTCGGCCGCCAAGACCAACTATATGTCGGGCGGGCAGATGCGATGCCCGATGGTGTTCCGTGGTCCGAACGGAGCGGCGGCGCGCGTCGCGGCGCAGCACAGCCAGAATTACGCGCCGTGGTACGCCAGCGTTCCCGGGCTGATCGTCATCGCGCCGTACAGCGCGGCCGACGCCAAGGGCCTCCTCAAGGCGGCGATCCGCAGCGAGGACCCGGTCGTGTTCCTGGAGAACGAGCTGCTCTACGGCCAGCACTTCGACGTGCCGGTGCTCGACGACTATGTCCTGCCGATCGGCAAGGCGCGGATCGTCCGGCCGGGCAAGGACGTGACGCTGGTCAGCTACACGATCGGCGTCGGGGTTGCGCTCGAAGCAGCCAACGAACTCGCGGGCGACGGCATCGAGGCCGAGGTGATCGACTTGCGCACGCTGCGCCCGCTCGACCGCGGCGCGGTTCTAGCGAGCCTCAAGAAGACAAATCGGCTGGTCGTCGTCGAGGAAGGCTGGCCGACCTGCTCGATCGCCAGCGAGATCATCGCGATCTGCATGACCGACGGGTTCGACGACCTCGACGCGCCGGGGTTGAGGGTGAAGAACGTCGACGAGCCGCTGCCCTATGCCGCCAATTTGGAAAAGCTGGCGCTGATCAAGGCCAGCGATGTTGTCGCGGCGGCGAAGAAGGTCTGTTATCGCTGAACCGCTGCGCGACCGGGACCTCGTCCGGCTCTACTGGCGGGTCGCGCTTCGTCCCGCGTTCGATGCGCTGTTCGATCTCGACGACGCGATGGCGGAGGTCGTCACGTCGGCCACACAGCCGGCGCTTGCCGCGATCAAGCTGGCATGGTGGCGCGACGCGCTCGAAGCGCTCGATCACAAGCCGCCCCCGCCGGAGCGGCGACTCCAGGCCGCCGCCACGCACCTCATCGCGCGCGGGATTGGCGGGACTGAACTCGCCGGGCTTGAAGCCGGCTGGGCGACCCTGCTCGATGAGTGTCCAGATCGGGATTTGGTCGAGCGTCGTGGCTCGCTCATCTTCTCGATCGCCGCCCGCCTGCTTGCGAGCAGCGACGATCGGCTGGACGATCTCGGCCGTGAGTATGCAGTCGCGGCCGCAAGCCGGCGAACCGGACAGGACTTGAGGGCCGGGCTCGGCGCGAGCGGTGCTGTCGGAGCCATTCCGGTGAGGCTTCGCCCGCTCACTGCCCTGGCGGTGCTCGCAGGCCGCGATCTGCGGCGGGGCTTTGCCGAACCTGAGGCCACGCCGGCCCGCGCGTTCGCCCTTCTGGCACACCGTCTCACGGGCGCGGTGCGGTGATTGTGCTGGCCGCGCAACGAGCATAGGATCGAGCCGCCGAATCTCCGAACTGACGGGGGTACGCATGAATCGACTGTTTGCGGGCGGAGCCATCACGCTGTTGTTGACCACGGGCGCTTTCCTGTTCTGGCAAGGCCACGCGGAGAGCCGGTCCAGCCTGCCCGAAGCACCGGCGATCCACGCGGCGGCCCCGAATGCGCGCCTGTTCGCGATGGCCAATACGCCCGAACTGCCGGGTGCGCCCGAAGCCAGCGCGAAGTCGCGTGAGGAGAAACGCTTCTCGCGTGCCGACAAGGACAAGGACGGCAAGATCGAGGAGGAGGAGCTGCTGGCGCCTCGCCGCAAGGCTTTCGCCAAGCTAGACGCGGATCACAACGGTATGCTGTCCTTCAACGAATGGGCGGCCAAGACCATCGGCAAGTTCCAGGGTGCGGACGACGATCACACCGGCTGGCTGAGCGCCGCCGAATACGCCGAAACGGCCCCGAAACCGCGCCAGCATACGCGTTGCAGCTGCTAGCGGTCGCGGATGGCACCTCACCGCGTCATCCAGGCCGCCGCGCAGCTGAAGTGCATCACCTACTCGAGCTATGCCAGCCCGGGCATCCAGCCGTTGGACCTCGAGGCGATCCTCCGGACCTCGGTGAGGAACAACGCGCGCGATGCGATCACCGGCGTGCTGATGTTCAATGGCGCGATGTTCGTTCAGACGATCGAAGGCCCGGCGGAATCGATCGATCGGCTGATGAGCTGGCTGGCGGAAGACGTGCGGCATTGCGCAATGGCGGTGCGTGACCAGCGCGTGCTGACCCGGCGGATCTTTCCGGACTGGTCGATGGGCTACGTGCGCCTCGATGGAGGCTGGCTCGAAGGGCAGTATGAAGTGCTCGAGGCGCTGGCCCGACCCATGCCGCGCGAGATGCACGACATCCTGGTCTCCCTTGCCGAGACGCTGCCGTTCGGCTGATCCGGGCTAGGCGCTCGCCGCCAGCCAGCTTGCGAGCTGCGCGCGGGCGCGACCGGTGTAGGCGCCCTTGCGCTCGTTCTTGCGGGTGTGGCCCTCGAGTGGCGGCATCAAGCCGAAGTTGACGTTCATCGGCTGAAAGGTCGAGGCGTCGGCTCCGGCAGTGATGTGATGCAGCAATGCCCCGAGCGCGGTCTCCAACGGTGGGGAGGGGGCGCTCGCGCCGCGCGCCTCGGCGATGGCGAAGCGGGCGGCGAGCAGGCCGATCGCAGCGCTCTCGACATAGCCCTCACACCCCGTGATCTGACCGGCGAAGCGGATGTTGGGCTGCGCCTTGAGCCGGAGTTCGCCGTCGAGCAATTCGGGCGAGCGGATGAAGCTGTTGCGATGGATGCCGCCGAGGCGGGCGAACTCGGCCCGCTCCAGTCCGGGAATGGTGCGGAAGATGCGGACCTGCTCGGCATGCTTCAGCTTGGTCTGGAAGCCGACGATGTTCCACAGCGTGCCCAGGGCATTGTCCTGCCGCAGCTGGACCACGGCGTGCGGCCATCGGCCCGTTCGCGGATTGTCGAGGCCGACGGGCTTCATCGGCCCGAAGCGCAGCGTCTCGGGCCCGCGCGCGGCCATCACCTCGATCGGCATGCAGCCTTCGAAGTATGGCGTGTCGCGCTCCCATTCCTTGAACTCGGTCTTCTCGCCAGCGTTCAGCGCCGCGATGAAGGCCTGGTACTGCTCACGGTCGAGCGGGCAGTTGATGTAGTCCTTCTCGCCCTTGTCCCACCGCGCCGCCATCCAGCACACGTCCATGTCGATGCTGTCGCGGTGGACGATCGGCGCGATCGCATCGAAGAAGGCGAGGGCGCCCGCGCCGGTCACTTCCACGATGGCGGAGGCCAAAGCGGGACCGGTGAGCGGGCCCGTCGCCACGATCGTCGGTCCGTCGGGCAGCGTGTCGATGCGCTCGCGCACTACCACCACGTTCGGGTGAGCGTCGACGGCCGACGTGACCTCGCGCGAAAAGGCCTCCCGATCGACCGCCAGCGCCGAGCCGGCGGGCACCCGGTGCATGTCCGCGGCGCGCATCACCAGCGATCCCAGCGCCCGCATTTCCTGATGGAGCAGTCCGACGGCGTTGTTCTCGGCATCGTCCGAGCGGAAGCTGTTGGAGCAGACCATCTCGGCCAAGGCATCGGTTTCGTGGGCTGCTGTCGTGTCCCCGCCGCCTCGCATCTCGCTCAGGCGGACACGCAGACCGGCTTCGGCGAGTTGCCAGGCAGCCTCCGATCCGGCGAGCCCGCCGCCGATGATGTGGATGTCGTGGGGCATGGGCCGGCTGTACCTTGGCTTGCGCGGAACCGATACCCGTTCATCCGGAGCGCGTGGGGCAGGACGCGAAGTTCAAGGCCGCTGGCCGCTGGGGCCTTCGACTTCGCTCGGCACAAACGCTAAACGCTGTCCCATGGCCGCGCCTCCGTTACGCATCTTCACGATCGGCTATGAAGCCGCGACCATGGCGGACTTCCTGGCAGCATTGACGAGCGCCGGCGTGAAGCAGGTGATCGATGTGCGCGCCTTGCCGCTATCCCGCCGTCCGGGGTTCTCGAAGACCCCGTTGCGTGGCGCGCTCGCCGGCGCGGGGATCGACTATGTGCACCTGAAGGCACTCGGGACACCTCCCGCCGGCCGCGAAGCGGCGCGCAAGGGCCGGCACCGCGAACTCGAACGCATCTACGCCGGGCAACTCGAACTGCCGGACGCGATCGCGCAAGGAGCGCAGATGGTGAGCCTCGCCGCCGAGCAACCAAGCGCCTTGCTTTGCTTCGAACGTCAGCCGTCTGGTTGCCATCGTTCGCTGCTGCTGCAGGCGGTGGCGCCGCAAGCCGAGGTGATCGATCTGTTTCCCTGACCCGTCGGAACGTCAGACGGATCCTTCGAATTCCTGGAGAAAGGTGCCGGTCGACAACGCGTTCAGCAGCCCCGTCCTGAATAGAGCCCGGAGCTGGAGATCGGACCCGCCCGACAAGGGCCAGGCGTCGATCGCGCGACGCATCTTGGCAAGATCGAGCAATTCGCACGCGCCGTGACTCGTGGAGATCTCCTCCAGTAAACCGTGCGCCTGTTCGCGGTTCAGCCGTTCGTGCCAGTCCGCGCCCTGATAACCGCGGAGCCGCGCATCCAGCACCTCCGCCGGAACCCGGTCGGACAGTGCCTTGCGGGCGAGCGGACGTGAGACGCCATTGTCGAGCAGCTGTTCGGGTGGAAGGCGGAAGCTGAATTCGACGATGCGTCGGTCGGACATTGGATCGCGTTCGTCGATGTCGAACTCGGCCAACGCACCTTTGCGGAACAGGCCGTGGTCGATATCATGGAAAATCTGCCTTCGGCTGGGGTAGGTGCCTGAGTGAGGAGCAGGGGCGCTCTCGTTTTCGGAGTTGGGCTCGACGTGCACCTCGGGCCGTACAAAGCTTTGCTCTGCGGGCGACGGCATCGGGAAGAAGAGCTGATCGATCGCCGACCGCACTCGTCCTGGGAGGAAGCCGTCGAAGGAGTTGTAAGCGACTCCACGCCATCGGACGTCGAGCTTGGTTCCGGCGGCGTGGGCCTGCCGCGCCCAGCGGCGCAGCGCGCCCTGGCGGATCCATTCGGCGAGAGCGGGCAACCCGCCGGCGTTCAGGGTGAAGTTCCCCATCTGCCCCGTGAGCATCGTCGACACACCCAGGCCGTGTGCCCGCTGGTTGGCCTCGGTCCACCATTCCATGTTGACGATGTTGCGTTCGGGCAGCTGGTACAGCCGTGCGTGCTCGCGCAGTCTCGAAAGGATCCCACTGACCGGGCGGATGACTTCATGCCGCATCCCGTGCCGCCGCGCAGTGATCGCCGCCACTATCGACTCATCGGCCAGCCTGCCCCTGGGAGCAGACGCGGCGAACCCCTCCCGAGGAGCGGAGGTGAACGCGAGAAGCGGCGAGCTCGGTTGTAGCATTGCCGCAGTCGTGGCGACGGCGCTGCTGTCGTAGCCCGAGCTGAGCTGTGCGCCCAACAGACCGGCGGAGCGCCGGGCCTGGGCTGCCACGGCGGTCGCCAGATGCGCGCGATACGCGCCGACGTACTCGGTGTCGCCGAGCGTCAGCCGGTCTTCCGGCGGCGACCAGAACCGTCGGTGCCGGGTGCCGCCGGCGGCGAACTCGGCCACTTCGCCGGGCATGACCCGGTCGATCCCCGTAAAATCCGATCGGCGCGAGGAATCGTGGACTCCCGCGAGCATGGAAGCGAGCCGTTCACGGCAGAACCCCCGCCGAAAGGCCGGACACGCAAGCAGGCCGCTCGGCATCGTCGCGAAACCAAGCAAGCCGTCGCGCTGTGCGTAGAATAACGGCCGCTGACCGGTCGGGTCACGCGCGAGCGACAGGTGTCGCGTGTTTCTGTCAAATACGGCGATGGCATAATCGCCGACGATGCGTTCGAGCGCGCTCGCCTCCCACCGCAGCCATGCAGCGAGCAGAATGTCCGCATCGCTCAGGCGGCGACCCTCGCCCGGACTGAGGCCCAGGCTCGCGATCAGTTCGGGTCGGTTGTCGAGGCGCAGGTCAGCGACAAGCAGGAACCGGCCGCCCCCGAGCAACGGCTGCCGATCGAAACGGTCTTCGGGCAGGCGGGAGTTCAGGATGCGGCCGAACGCGACACCATCCACTGCCTGGATCGAGGGCGGGCCTGCTGCGTAAGCGGATTGTGCCTGCAACATGGCAGCGCAAGCATCAGCGCCGCCGTGATCGAGGGAGGAACGCCAGCAACCGGAAATCGCGGTCAAGTTCCGACCGACCGCTCGCTACCTCAACAACTTTCTTCAGGAAAACTGATTGTTCTTGTTCGCATCGTCGCCTTGCTTGCTGCCACTCTCGGCCGAGCCCGCGACGATCGATCTGACTTCGGGCTTGCGCCATTGCTTCTTCGTCATTGCAGGTCTCCGGGCCCATGAGCACTGCAGTCCAGAGCGCTCAGGGAGGGTGAAAGTTCTGGTCTCATCATAGGCCGGATGGCCGGGGCCGACAAGGTCAGCGGCAGGTTCGGACCAGCCCCTTGCTGGCGAGGTCGTCGAGCAATTCGTCAAGCTCGCGTGCGCACTGTCCTTCGTCGACGTCATATTCCTGCAGCAACGCTTCGTGCAGCGCATCACGGCTGCGCGGTAGCTCGAGCAGGCGCCACACCGAAGTCGCGACGGCGTTGAAGCCGAAGCAGTGGCCGCCGTCGGGATCGAGCGCGACGAGCTCGTCGCCTAGCTCCGCTTCCATCAACGGCTTGGCCCGCTCGTAGATCGTGTCCGGCATTCGTGCTGTCACCTGCCACTAGAGCCATCCGGCTCAGTGGCTTGCAGTGCGTTGATCGGTCAAGCAAATCCGTGGCTGGCGCGCCGTAGTTGCGCGACGTATGCAGCGGTCCGTCTGCTCCCCGCGCATGAGGCCGCACGGATTGCTCGCTTACTGGCTGATCTTCGGTTTCTTCGCGATAGGGGCCCTGCTCGGGCGCGACGAGCGGGACCGCGGCACCAGCAAGCTGTTCTTCCTGCTCGGTGGCGTGCTGCTCCTCCTTTTCATCGGCTTTCGCTACCACGTCGGCGGGGACTGGGGCGCCTATGAGCGCATGTTCATCATGGCTGGGATCCGCGACGCCGCGGACATGGTGCGGATCGGCGATCCGGCGTACCAATTGCTGAACTGGACGGTCCAATGGTTCGAATGGCCGTTCTGGGTCGTCAACGTAGTGTGCGGCGCGATTTTCACGATCGGCCTGCTCCGCTTCGCCCGGCTCCGGTCGGATCCGTGGCTCGCGGTGTTGATCGCTCTTCCCTACCTCATCATTGTCGTCAGCTTGGGCTACACGCGCCAGGCGGTCGCCATCGGCATCGTCATGACCGGCCTTGCGGCGTTTCAGCGCGGTGCGTCGGTGCTCCGGTTCGCGCTCTACGTCGCGGCCGCGGCGCTGTTCCACAAGACGGCGGTCGTCGCCATGCTGCTGGTCGCGTTCGCGGGGCGGCGCAACAACGTCGTCAATCTCCTCATCGTCGGCGCCAGCATCGTGCTGCTCTACGACAGCCTGCTGCAGGACTCGATGTCGCGCCTGATGTACAATTACGTCCAGACCGAGTTCACGTCGCAGGGCGCTGCGATCCGCATCTCGATGAGCCTGTTGCCGGCGCTGCTGTTCCTGTTCCGCCGCCGGTCGTTCGCGTTCAACGAACGGAGCGACCTGCTGTGGCGCAACTTCTCGCTCGCCTCGCTGCTCCTGCTGGCGGCGCTGCTGTTCACCCCGTCGAGCACCGCCGTCGACCGGATCGCGCTGTATCTTCTGCCGCTGCAGATGGCCGTGCTCAGCCAGGTGCCGCGGGTCTTCGCGCCATCGGTGCTGACGCGGGGGCTGGTCATCCTCTATGCCGCCGCGATCCAGTTCGTGTGGCTGAACTTCGCCGACAACGCTTATTACTGGGTCCCCTACAGCAGTTATCTGTGGGCGTGAGGTCGGCTCAGCGCTCGGCGGCGAGCCAGCTGTTGAACATCAGCACCGTCCAAAGCGCCTGCGTGCTGTCGACCTGCCCAGCCAGATGCTCCTGCCAGCGTCGCCGCACGCCGTCGGCGTCGAAGTAGCCATCACCCTTGAGTCTGGTCGGATCCAGCAGGTCTTCGGCCCAGTCGCGCATCGGGCCCTTGATCCACTCACCCACCGGGACCGCGAAGCCCGCCTTCGGGCGCTCGAACAAAGCCGGAGGCGCGTAGCGGGCGAGCAGCTTGCGAAGCATCCGCTTGCCGGTGCCGCCACTGATCTGCATCGCCACGGGGATGCGCGCGGCGACCGCAGCGACCCGATGGTCAAGAAAGGGCACGCGCGTCTCCAGGCTCACGGCCATCGCCGCCCGGTCGACCTTGCAGAGGATGTCGCCGCGCAGGTAACTGGTCGCGTCCGCGAACATCATGCGCGTGACGTCCGGCGCTTCGGCGACAAGGCCTAGATCAAACGCCGCCTCGTCAGGCAGCGGCCCGGGAGGGAGGACCGGCGAGTTCGGGCCGCCCCACTCGTCGAGGAAGGCGTCGAGCAGGTCCTCGAGCGTGCGTGCGTCGCGCGTCGTGCGGAACAGTTTCTGCACCCGCGTCCCGAAATGGTCGGGGCGGCGTCCGGCCGGAAGCGCCGCGATCAGGCCATTCCACAACGGGGGCGGAACCCTCGCCAGGAGCCCGCCGAGCGCAACGCGCGCGGGCTGCGGAAGGCGCTTGAGATTGGCCCACAGCCGCCCCGCCGTGAGATAGCGATTGTAGCCGCCGAACAGTTCGTCTCCGCCGTCGCCCGACAAGGCCACCGTGACGTGCTCGCGTGCAAGGCGGCTGACCAGATGGGTCGGAATCTGGGAGCTGTCGGCGAACGGCTCGTCGTACATCGTCGGCAGCAGGGGGATGACGGCCTGCGCGGCGGCGTGGCTGACCAGCTGCTCGTGATGCTCCGTCCCGAAATGCGCCGCGACCTGGCGGGCATAATGCGCCTCGTTGAACGCCGCTTCCTCGAAGCCAATCGTGAAGGTCTTCACCCGCCCCGGCGCGTGCGCCCGGTACATGCCGACGACCGTCGACGAGTCGATGCCGCCGGACAGGAAGGCTCCGACCGAAACGTCGGCAACCGACTGGCCGCCGATCGATTGGCGCATCGCCGCTTCGAGCGCCTCCAGCGCCTCGTCCTCGCTGTCGTACGGCGAGCGCAGTCCGGCGATGACCGTCTCGCGGTAGGACCAGTAGCGGGTAAGCGTCAGCCCTGCCGTCCCGTGGCCTTCCACAGGCGGGTCCAGGCGCGGGTGCCGCCTCGCTTCGGGTTCGACCGACAGGATGCAGCCGGGCTCGAGCTTGAACAGCCGCTGGTAGATCGAGAAGGGCTCGGGAATGTAGGCGCGCGCGGCGAGCAGGCGCAGCGCTCGCCGATCGACCGGATTGTCGAAGCCGGGATGTTCGCGGACCGACTTGAGCTCCGACGCGAAGACGAAATCACCGCCGACCCAGCCATAGTAGAGCGGCTTCTCGCCGAAACGATCGCGGGCAAGCTGCAGGCGCCGCTCGCGGTGGTCCCACACGGCCAGTGCAAACATGCCGACACATCGTTCAAGCGTCTCGTGCAGCCCCCATGCCGAGATTGCCTCGACCAGCGTCTCCGTGTCGCTGTGTCCGCGCCACTGCGTGGCCTGCCGACCGTCGAGCTCGGCGCGGATGGCAAGGTGATTGTAGATTTCGCCATTGAACACGATCGTGAACCGACCGTCTGCCGAGTGCATCGGCTGATGGCCCATCGGCGAAAGATCGACGATCGACAGGCGGCGGAAGGCGAAGCCGACGCCGGCCTGTTCGTCTGCCCACATCCCCTGGTCGTCGGGGCCGCGGTGGACAATTGCCCGCGCCATCGCGCTCAACAGGCAGGCCGAGCGCGCGCCTTCGCCGATAATGCCCGCCAATCCGCACACGCTGCAGGCCTTGGCGAACTCACGGCAGGTTCGGAAGCAAAATGATCAGGCGAGCGTGTGCTAGCGGGCGGTTCGCCAGGCCGTTTCGCCCAGATCGAGCCGTTTGCCGACCAGCAAGGACCCGGTCGCGGTCAGGTGTCCCTCGTCCCGGTACAGCGGCCTTCCCCCTTCAGCGATCGGGCAGCTCGACCGGCCGCATAATGCCGCGTCCAGTCTGATGACGGGCACGTTCGCGACAGACTCGAACCCTCGCAGCATCGAGTCGAGCTGCTGCGCCGAGCGGGCCTTGCTTCGGATCGCGAGCACGCAGCCCCGGTGAGGACCGACGATCGGCACCCGTTCGACGATCCGCTGCCAACACTCGCCGACGTCGAAGTCGCTCGGTGGGGGAGGGGACACGACGACGATCCTCAGCCCAAGCGAGCGCAGGCGCGCCACGGTTTCGCGCTGCGCCACAAGCGTCGGCCCGAGCCCGAGCGGCGCAGCGGCAACGGAACCGTTCGCCTCTCGGATCGCGCCCCGGCTAAAGCGAGGGAGCGTGCGGAAGTAGCGCGCCGACAGGATCAC
>CAXSDY010000013.1:0-31032 GCA_964235835.1 uncultured Sphingomonadaceae bacterium
GCCGAGCCTCGCGGCGATCGCGGGCGGACTGGTGCCGCACGCGCGCATCGTGACCGATCCCGCAGCCCTGTTCATCGCCATCGGCATCCTCGGGGCGACCGTGATGCCGCACAACCTCTACCTTCACAGTGCCATCGTACAGACACGGCAGTTCGACCGCGACGAAACCGGCAAGCGCCGGGCCATCCGCTTCGCGACAATCGACAGCACGGTTGCGCTGACCTTCGCGCTGGCGATCAACGCCGCCATCCTGATCCTCGCCGCGTCGACCTTCCACAGCTCGGGACAGAACGGCGTCGCCGAGATCCAGGAGGCGTTCAAGCTGCTATCGCCCACCCTCGGCGCGGCATCGGCCAGCATCCTGTTCGCCGTGGCGCTGCTCGCGTCGGGGCAGAACTCGACGATCACCGCCACGCTCGCGGGGCAGATCGTCATGGAGGGGTTCCTGGGCTGGCAGGCGCCGATGTGGGCGCGGCGGCTGGCGACCCGGCTGCTCGCGATCGTGCCCGCGGTCGTCGTCGCGTGGCTCTACGGATCGGGCGGGACCGCCCGCCTACTGGTGCTCAGCCAGGTCGTGCTCAGCCTGCAACTGCCCTTCGCGGTCGTGCCGCTGGTCCGCTTCACTGGCAGTGCGAGGCTGATGGGGCGGCTCGCGACGCCCGTCTGGCTGAAGGCCATCGCCTGGATCGTCGCGGCGGTGATCGTCGGGCTCAACCTGACCCTGCTCGCGAGCCTGGTCTAGGCTTCGACCAGGCTCCGCCGCCGTTCGACGTAGGCCGGCATCGGCGGGCGTTGTTGCGCCGGCTCCGGCGCCTGCTCCATCGGTCGCCAGCCGTCGCGGCCGAGCCGCTCGAGCGGGCGGAAGCTCGCCTTGTACGCCATCCGCTGCGAGCCGTTCACCCAATAGCCAAGGTAGACATAGGCCAGCCCCGCGCGCGCGGCGCGGATGATGTGGTCGAGGATGATGAACGTGCCGAGCCCTTTGCGCGCGCCCGGCCCGACGTCGTAGAAGCTGTAGATCATCGACAGGCCGTCGGACTGCTGGTCCGACAAGCAGGCACCCACGAGCTTGCCCGGGCGGCCGTCGACCGAGCGCTCGCGATACTCGACGATGTAGGTGTGGACCGGCGTCTGCTCGACCATGTCGGCGAAATCGCTCTCGTCCATTTCCGCCATGCCGCCGCCGGGATGGCGGGTGGCGAGATAGCGGCCG
The DNA here is from genome assembly GCA_964235835.1 of uncultured Sphingomonadaceae bacterium. Lineage (GTDB taxonomy): Bacteria > Pseudomonadota > Alphaproteobacteria > Sphingomonadales > Sphingomonadaceae > Sphingomicrobium. The sequence continues at coordinate 1,214 of CAXSDY010000013.1, forward strand.
AGCAGCTCATATTGCTCTTCGGTGGTCCACGGCTTGCAGGCGGTGACCTCGAGGTCGGCATAGCGGCGCATCAGCTTGCGCTGCGTGGCACTCGGCGTGAACGCGTCGGCGACGACGCGGACCGAGACGCAGGCGGTGCAGTCGATGCAGCTTGGCCGATAGGCGACCGATTGGCTGCGGCGAAAGCCGATGCGGCCGAGCGCTTCGTTCAGCTCGCCCGAGTGGCGCCCGTTAAGTTCAGTGAACACCTTCCGTTCGACCTTGCCCGGCAGATAGGGACAAGGCGACGGATTGGTGACGAAGAACTTCGGGAAACGAAACGGTGCGCTCAACCCGCCGGACTCCGCAAGAGGTTACGAAAGTCTTTATGCGACTGGTGAACGCGGTTGAAAAGGGGAGGAGCCTGAGAAACAAGGTTAAGCGGCAAGCTTGTGCCGTAACGGGGCGTCGGGAGTGTTGTTGTTGGTAGAACGGCGCCGGCGCCAAACCCCCGCCCTTCCCGACCTCGGACAACCAATGGCCTTCCGCACCGGCGACAAGCGCCAATGGGTTCGAGCCGGCATCCTCGCCCCGGCTACGTGTCTCGTCTGCGCGCTGTCGCCCTGGATTGTCCTCTACTGCCAGCCGCCCCTGGGCAGTTCCGCCGTCGCTGGGGTCAAGTCGGCATTGAGTGCGTCAGGCTCGCTCATTGCGCGCCTCCCCGTCCGTCAACTTACGAAGCATGCCCGCGGTACAGGGTTCACCCGCCTGCGAGGGCCCCGGTTCTTGCAACCGTGCATTTCGCTCCTCTGGCGCTCGGCAGATAGCGGATCGGGCTGGGCGGCGGCGGACATCACTGTCGCCAATTTACGCTTGGCGGAGATTGACGGCGGGCATCGATTGGACAGCTCAGAACACCACGACGGAGCGGATGCTTTCCCCCGCATGCATCAGATCGAAGCCCTTGTTGATCTCGTCCAGGCTGAGCACGTGGGTGATCATCGGATCGATCTCGATCTTGCCGTTCATGTACCAGTCGACGATCTTCGGAACATCGGTCCGGCCCTTCGCCCCGCCGAATGCCGTCCCGCGCCAGTTGCGGCCAGTGACCAGCTGGAACGGGCGGGTGGCGATCTCCTTCCCTGCTTCGGCGACGCCGATGATGATCGACGTACCCCAGCCACGATGGCACGCCTCGAGCGCCTGGCGCATAACGGTCGTGTTGCCGGTGCAGTCGAAAGTATAGTCCGCCCCGCCATCGGTCAGCGCGACGAGGTGCGCGACGATGTCCTGCACGTCCGTGGGGTTGACGAAGTGGGTCATGCCGAACTTGCGCCCCCACGCCTCGCGCACAGGGTTGATGTCGACCCCGACGATCATGTTGGCGCCGGCCATGCGCGCGCCCTGGAGCACGTTGAGGCCGATGCCGCCCAGCCCGAAGACGATGACATTGTCGCCCGGCGCGACCTTGGCCGTGTTCACCACCGCCCCCACCCCGGTCGTGACGCCGCAGCCGATGTAGCAGCTGGTCTTGAACGGCGCGTCGCTGCGGATCTTGGCGACCGCGATCTCGGGCAGCACGGTGAAGTTCGAAAAGGTCGAGCAGCCCATGTAGTGGAAGATCGGCCGGCCCTGGTAGCTGAAGCGGCTGGTGCCGTCGGGCATGACGCCCTTGCCCTGGGTGGCGCGGATCGCCGTGCACAGGTTGGTCTTGCCGCTGAGGCACGACTTACACTGACGGCATTCGGGGGTGTAGAGCGGGATGACGTGATCGCCGACGGCCACCGAGGTAACCCCCTGCCCGACCTCGCGCACCACGCCGGCGCCCTCGTGGCCCAGGATCGAGGGGAACAGCCCCTCGCTGTCGAGCCCGTCGAGCGTGTAGGCGTCGGTGTGGCAGATGCCGGTCGCCATGATCTCGACCAGCACCTCGCCCGCGCGGGGCCCATCAAGGTCAAGCTCGACGATCTCGAGCGACTGCTTAGCCTCAAATGCAACGGCGGCACGGGTCTTCATCGGCTTCTTCCCTCAGGTTGCATCGCTTTCTGCAAGTGGCGGATTAGCGAACGCCAGCCTAATCTGGCGCGCAAAAATCGCCACCGTCATCCAGCGTCCGTATTCGAGAAACATCAGCGCGGCATTGCCTGCGATGGCGATCAGTGGATCGCGGCCGCAGCGGGTATATGGAGCGGGCAATCGAGCGTGACGACGCCGAATGTTGAACTCACGACCTCAGCCCTTCTTGCGCTGCGCAGCTGTATGAGGCGACGAGCTGCTTGGCTACCAGGCAAACGCTGAAGAGCGATTGGTCCGAAGGGACCAGCGGCGGGACCGCAACTTCAAAGGTGATGCCTGAACGCGAACAAACGAGGCAAATTGCCATCACTACTTAATCACCCAAGTCGCTAAGGAAGCTGCAGCCGTCGAGCGGAGCCGTGTGGCGGCAGAATGCGTAGAGCTTGGAAGCACGAAGGGTCATGGCCAACGCCATCGTGGCTTAGTCATCCACTTAGCTTCGCGTGTTGCCACTCTGAATCGAAGGTGCGGTAGACGCCAAGCGTTGAGGGGATTGAAGATGATACGTTCGGTGTTGCTTGGATCTGTCGCATGTGCGGCATTGTCATGCGGTGGAGCTGCCATGGCGCAGGTGGCGCCCTCTGCGGACGGGAACCCGCGGGCAGAACTGCCCGAAAGCGCCGGACCCACCGTCAACCCTTCCGCGTCAGACGCGAGTCCGGCAACCACGAACTCGGCCGGCGCGGGCCAGAACACCAGCGCCCCGGGGGGGTCAGCTCAACTCGGCGAGATCGTCGTTACGGCGCAACGGCGTTCCGAGAACTTGCAGCGCGCCGCCGTGTCCGTAGGTGTCGTGAGCGGCACTAGCCTGGTGGGCAATGGGATTACCGACACTAGCGGGCTTGGCTTTCTCGTTCCGGGGCTAACAGTCTCGGGGACTAACTATTTCCTGCGAGGCGTCGGAAACTTCACGGTTACCCCTTACGCTGATCCTGCAGTCGCGTTCAACTATGACTCGGTCTATATCGGCCGTCCGACTGCCACCACTGGACCGCTGTTCGATCTCGAACGGGTTGAAGTCCTCAAGGGCCCGCAAGGGACATTGTACGGAATCAATGCCACGGGCGGGGCCATCAACGTCATCCCAACGAAGCCGCAGTTGCGGCACCTTGGAGCCTACGGAATCGCCAGTTACGGCAATTATCACAACTACAATCTCGAGGGCGGCATCAACCTGCCGATCGGCCAGAACAGCGCGCTGCGGGTCTCCGGTGCAGCGCTCGGCCACCGCGGCTATCTCTCCGATCGGACGTCAGACCAGAAGGCGTGGGGTGGACGGGCTCAGTTCCTGACGCAACCATCCAGCGACCTTAGCATCCGCATCGCCGCGGACTATGCGCATCTAGGAGGCGTTGGGCAGGGCTCATCCGTCAATGGCACTTCGACGTTCAATCGCGCGACGGGCCAGTACTCGTTCGGATCGACCGGTCTCGGCTATGACGTCGGTTTGTACGACGCGCGCTCCCAAGCATTGTTCCAGACTGCAGTGGCGGGTCCATCCGGTCGACGCTTCAATGCGATCGAGCAACAGATCTACAACAACAATACGCTGTACGGTGCCAATGCCGAGATCAACCTGACCACGGGCGCAGGCCGGTTGACCTTCATCCCGGCCTGGCGACATGCAACGATCAGCAATCTAACCGCGGCACCTGGGTTCCTCGCCGGACCCACGCCCGAGCACGACGATCAGTACAGCGCCGAACTGCGGTTCGCGGGCAATCGCATTGGCGTCTTCGACTATACTCTCGGCGGTCTGATCTTCCACGAGAAGGATCGGGGTCACTTCACCGTCGATCAGCAGTATCTGACGGCCTATCAGGATTTCGACAGTCGCACGACGAGCTACTCCGCGTTCGGGCGCCTCACGGCGCATGTAACAGATCAGCTGCGCGTCGTCGGTGGCGTTCGCTACACGGACAGCGAAAAGAGGTTCAACGGCTTCTCGGAACGCCTGCTGATCGTTTGCGCCTTGCGGGTAGCGGGAGTTCCGACATGCCCGAGAGCGCCGCTCTTCCAGTATGCGCTCACCCCTTCGGGCCAACCGCTGCCGGTGCCGACGACGAACGGCGGCGTTGCTCCGATCATCGGAACAGGCGCGATCGTCTCCCGAGGGGACGTCACCGTCAATGCGCCGCAAAATACGCGCAAGGTGACATGGCGCGCGGCGCTCGAATACGATGTCGCTCCTCACTCGCTGGCCTATGCCAGCGTCGAAACGGGCTTCCGTGCTGGCGGCTTCTCGCTTTCAAACGGGTACGAAACCTACCAGCCCGAGACGATCACCGCTTACACCGTTGGTTTGAAGAACCGCTTCCTCGACAACCGGATCGAGCTGAACCTCGAACTGTTCGACTGGGAGTACCGGAACCAGCAGATTTCCCACCTGGGCGTGGATCTAGCTGGTCAAACCGGCAACTTCACCCAGAATGTCGGGCGATCGACCAATCGCGGTGCCGAAGTGGAAGGCCGCTTCCTTCTGACGCACGACACGGTGTTGAACGCGAACGTCCAATATCTTCACGCGAAGTATAAGTCGTTCGCGTTCCAGGTCCCGCCAACGGCCGGTGTGCCTCCGCTCTCGGGTTGCGCGGTTTCTCCGGTCACCGGCAATCCTGCACTGGACAATGTCGATTGTTCGGGTCAGCCCGCCTTCAACTCACCTAAATGGACGGTCAACCTTGGTGCCCAACAAACTTTCCACTTGGGTGGACTGAAACTCGATGCGGTTGCCGACACGCAATACAAGACGGGTAGGTTCGTTGGCTTCGATTACGTGGCGCCCGAATATCAGCGCTCGAGTTGGCAGACCAATGCTCAGCTCGTTCTCTCCCCCGAGAACGGGGTCTGGACCGTTGCCGCATTCGTCCGCAACATCGAGAATCATCGGCTACTGACCAACAGCCAGAACTTCGGCGGATTTTTCGAGCAGATCACGGCGCCGCCACGGACGTATGGGGTTCGCGCATCCTTCAAGTTCTAGACGAGCGAAGCGCGCCGCCCACTAGGAAGCCAGTCATGCGCCTACGGTCCTTCCATAGCTTGGCGGCGATTGCCGCGCTCGGCATCTTCGCCTCGTGCGCCCTTGGCGACGTTGCGCTCGCACAAAGCCCCATCACGCCCAAGCTCGCGTTGCCCGCTATCGACCAGATGGTGGTGCCGGAACTGGTGTCGCAGGTTCGGGCCAACGTCTGGGTGATCACGGGCGCGCTCAACAACACGACGGTGATCGCCGGCAAAACCGGGCTGATCATCATCGATACCCAGTTCACACCGCGTTACCCGGCCATTGCCGCTCGAATTGCCGAGGTGAGCCCGCTGCCCGTAAAGGCGGTCATCAACACTCATTATCATTACGATCACACCGGCGGAAATGCTCAGTTCCGTCGAGCTGGAGCGTTGATAGTAGCGCACGGCAACGTGGTGCGGCGCATGCGAGCCCCTCCCCCGAACCCGGTCACTGGCCTGCCTGACAGTCCCGCGCCCGCCGACGCCCTGCCGACCGAGATCTACGCCGGACCGTTCCACAGCTTCACCGCAGGTGGCGAGACCGTCCGCCTGTTCCACCCCGCGCCGGCGCATACCGATGGCGATACGGTGATTATCCTGTCTCAAGAGAATGTGATCGCCAGCGGTGACATCGTCGGCAATCATTATCCCAACATCGATGTAGCAGTCGGCGGCGGGATCCTCGGAACGATCAGAGCTGTCGATCAGATCATCGGAATGATGAACGAGCGCACCCGGCTGATCCCAGGGCACGGTCCGGTGCTTGGAAGGGCCGAGGTGATCGCCTTCCGCACCATGTTGCAGAGCGCCTGCGACCGAATTGCTAAGGCAAAGCGGGCGGGGATGAGCGAACAGCAAGTCGCCTCGGCCGGGCTGCTCGCGGACCTCGACCCGCGCTGGAAAGGCGCCAATCCGTTGTCGGCCCGTTTCCCGATCAACGTATACCGGTCCCTCCCCTAACTCTCGTTCGCCGCCCTGGAGGAAATATCATGTCGTTGCCGCCGTTCCTGCAGAAGCGCGCCGAATTGCTTGGGCAATGCCCCGCTCCGTCGTTCGTCAGCGAAGCGGACACTACGCAGCTGCCGGTCGAAGTGCGGCGCGCGGGTGATTGCGGTCCGCTGATCCTAATCGTTCATGGCGGTGTTCAGGGTGGAGCAGGCGGAGGTCCGGACACCTTTGCCGGTCAGATGGCACTCGCCGAGCGCGGGTATCGCGTGGCGCTGTTCGTCCGGCCCGGCTTCGGCAAAAGCGCGTCGCGCGGTGTCGATGACATGGAGCGGGACGCCGATCTGATTACCGATCTCATGGAACAAGACGTTCACCTCATCGGCCACAGCTGGGGCGGCGCGGAAGCGCTGCTGGCAGCGGCGCGGAGACCCGCTGCAGTTCGTTCCCTCACTTTGGTCGAGCCGGCGCTGTTTACGCTTCTAGGCCCCCCTCCAGCGGATGGGGGTCCCCTTGCCCAGATGCTGCTGTCCGCACAGTCGCCGGCAGATTACGCACGGCGCTTCGCGGTTATGATGACGGGGCCTCGGGAACAGTCTGGGCCCGCCAACCTGGATGACGAGCAGCAGGCCACGCGACTGGGTTGTTCGCTACTTCAAGCCCGAATGGCCAACCCCGAGGCGCTGCAGAACGCTGTCGACGTCGTGCGCGACTACGCAATCCCCCTCCTGAGCATTAGCGGCGGGTGGAAGCCTTTGTTCGATAAGACTTGCGAGCGCGTCGCACAACTTGCGGGCGGCGAGCACGTGATCGTTCCTTCTACCAACCACTTCCCCCAGCAGGTGAGCGCCGACCGGTTCAACGATGTCGTCGCCGGCTTTCTTGGGCGCGCCAGTGCCGCTGGGCACGACCACGGATGAGCGACCATCAAACGACGCAGAATGCGCGTACGGCGGTGCTGATCGTGGGCGCGGGCCCCAGCGGTCTTGCGTTGGCAATCGAACTCGGCACGCGTGGAATCGAGTGCGTCGTGATCGAACGGAACGACCGGGTGGGCTACGCACCCCGCGCGAAGACGACGAATGTCCGGACGCGGACACACCTGCGGCGATGGGGAATCGCGAAGAAGCTTGCCGAGCAGTCGCCTTTCGGAATCGATTACCCGTCTGACGTCAAGTTCGTGACCCGGCTCAACGGCGCGTTGCTTACAACCATCGAGAATGCGTCGAACTGCGCCCCAGCGCAGAATGCCCACTATCCGGAACATGGCCAGTGGATCCCTCAGTACCGGCTTGAAGAAGTGCTCCGGCAGCACGCCGAGAGCCTCGCCTCGGTGTCGTTCCGATTCTCCACTGATTTCGTAACTGCGGTCGATATCGGAGATTCGGTCAGGGCCGAGTTCCTCGATCGCCCGACGGGCAAGGGGTGGTTCGCCGACTGTGCCTTTCTGATCGGTGCCGATGGTGCGCGCAGTGCAGTGCGCGATCTGATCGGGGCGAAGATGGAAGGACGGTACGGCTTATCGCGTAACTACAACGTCGTATTCCGGGCCCCCGGGCTTGCGACCGCGCACCCTCATGGACCAGCGACGATGTACTGGCAGGTCAATCCTACCTCGCCCAGTCTCATCGGCCCCATGGATCGGGATGATGTCTGGTTCTTCATGCCAACCCGGCTGCCGGAAGGGTTTACCATCACGCCGGACACCGCCTCGGACCTGATCCGCGCATCCGCCGGCATTGAAGGACCGATCGAGGTCCTGAGCAGTGATGAGTGGGTGGCGAGCAGCTTGATTGCCGACCGCTACCGCGAAGGTCGCCTGTTCCTCATCGGTGATGCGTGCCATCTGCACCCACCATTCGGCGGTTATGGCATGAACATGGGCATCGCCGACGGGGTGGATCTTGGCTGGAAACTCTCCGCCGTGCTCGGCGGCTGGGGCGGTCCTCAACTGCTCGACAGCTACCAGATCGAACGTCGCGCGGTCCACGCCGAGGTTATCGCGGAAGCCGAGGCCAACCATGCGGTGCTGTCCAACGACTTTTGGCGTGAGGGGCTTGAGGAGTCTGGTCCCAAGGGCGACCAGATGCGTCAAGAGATCGGCGCGAAGATCTATGCGGCCAAGGAGCGCGAATTTCACACGCTCGGGACGGTGCTGGGCGGCTGCTACAGCGACTCGCCGGTCATCCGCTTCGAAGCTGACCGGCACGAGTGTCAGCACCAGGAAGGCAGCGACAGCCGTATCTATCGTCCGACGAGCGCACCCGGATGCCTCGCGCCCCACGTTTGGCTAGCGGACGACGAGTCGCTCTACGATCGGCTGGGGCTTGGTTTCGCCCTAATCTGCCGAACGTCGGCGCTGCCGAGCGAACTCAATCGAGCCCGCGACGCCGCTGCAAGAAGCGGCGAACCGCTGGCCGTGGTCACGTTGACGGACGAGCAGGCAGACAATCTTTATCCTGCGGCGCTCACCCTTGTACGGCCCGACCAGTTCGTGGCCTGGCGCGGGGAAGTCCTCGACGAAGGCGTGCTCGCGATGACGGCAGGCTGGGAGATAAGTCAGGACCTGGAAGCAGTGGAGCGTGCCTCTGCGACTTGCTAGCTCCGGCGGTTTAGCGCGGCGCGGCGGAACAGATCGCTCAGATGTTCGGCCGCGGGGGTCAGAGGCAGTCGCGAGCGTGCTACGATGCAGATGGCCGGCGCAATCAACGTCTCTTCAACCGCGATCTGCTGCAGCAGGCCGCTCGCCTGGGCGAATGCGAGCCATTGCTGGGGCAGCATGGCAAGAAGGTCGGACGACATCGCGGTGGTAATCATCGTCAGTGCGCTTTGAGCCTGAACCGAGATTTCCGGCGGCGGGAAGCCGTGCTGCTCGAACACTGGCCGAAGTTCGGCCTCGCTGTTGGCGGTGACGGACGTTGTGACCCAGCGAGCGTTCGTAAGGTCACCAAGCGAGCGGGCCGCGGCAAGCGGATGACCTGGCCGGGCAAGGATCACGCGGTGGTTCTCAAACAGCTTCTCGATCGTGAACTCGCCAGTCAGCTTGCCCTCAGCCAACGGACCAACGTAGAAATCGATGGACCCATCTCTGATCCCGGGCTCCATTGCCGGGAACAGCCCCTCGATCAGGCGGAGGCGAACTTCCGGGTAGCGGCGCTGGAATGGTTGGAGCACCAGCGGGAGCATGGAGACGTGCGGTGCCGTCGACATTCCGACGGCTATTGTACCGACAGACAAACCTTTGAGCTGCTTGACCTCGTCGCGAGCGCGCTCGAGTTCCTGCTGCGCGGCAAGGCTGCGCCGCAGGAATGCGGCTCCGATCGGCGTCAGGGTCATGCCCGTGGCGCTGCGTTCGAACAGGGTCGCGCCGAGTTCATGTTCAAGATCGCGAATGCTGCGGGTGATGGCGGGCTGGGCAACACCAAGGTGGCGGGCCGCCCGGCGCAGGCCACCGCGCTCGGCGATGGCGATAAGATCGCGTATCTGGGTGAGCTTCATGCTGTTATCGAATTAGCATCGGAGTGCCGTTTCTGCCATCGTTCGATTGGCAGGGCTTGTTCTTACTGATGTGCTGCAACGACCATCCCCTGCCTTGCCTTGGAGATCGTAATGAAGCTGGTCAGGTTCCAACGGGACGGTGTGCGGATTGGGGCCGTCAAGGGCGATCTCGTCGTGGACCTGGCGGAGGCAGGCGCGGAGGTGAGGAGCATCCGCGAACTGGCGGCCGGGGGCGCGGACTTGCTGGCCCGGGTCAAGGAAGCCGTCGATCGAGCGCCAGGGACGATTCCGCTTGCCGGCCTGCATCTTCTCGCACCGATCGAGCGACCGGGCAAATATTTGGCGATCGGCATGAACTATCGCAAACACCTCGAGGAGGCCGACAAACTCGGTGTCGCTCGCGCCAGCCATCAAACCTGGTTCAACAAGCAAACGACCTGCATCTCCGGCCCTTACGACGATATCGATCCGGGTGTAACGGAGAAGCTCGACTATGAGGTCGAGTTGGGCTCTGTCATCGGAACGCCGGCGAAGAGCGTCTCCGAAGCCGAGGCCAAAGCGCACGTGTTCGGCTATTTCGTCGCTAATGACGTTTCGGCGCGGGACTGGCAGTTTCATACTCCGACGTTCACGATGGGCAAGTCGTTCGACACGCACGGCCCGATCGGACCATGGATCGTCACGGCCGACGAAGTGCCCGACCCGCACGCACTCGAGCTGCGCTGCTTCGTCAACGGCGAGCTTCGCCAGAAGAACAACACCCGGGAGATGATCCACAATCTGTGGCAGCAGATTGCCTATCTCTCGACCGCGTTCACCCTCGAGAGCGGTGATCTTATCGCCACTGGCACGCCCGAGGGCGTGGGGGTCGGCATGGAGCCTCAAGTCTTTCTTCAACCGGGCGACGTGGTGCGCTGCGAGATCGACGGCATCGGGGCAATCGAGAACAGAGTCATCGCACCGCGCAAATAGCGCGCTCGCAAGAGGAGCAGATCATGGCAGTACGCGGCGCCTTGTCGTTCACGCTGGAGGTACCCGATCTCCAGCCGGGGATCACATTCTACAGCGATGCTGGACTCGTTCCACTCGTCGAGGGTCAGGTGGCGCGGTTCCGCTGTCCCGGTCAGGATCGCGATTCAGTCGTGCTGATCGGCGGCGCCGCGAAGAAGCGGCTGCACCATATCTCACTGCGTGCTGACGAACTTGACGCGATTGCGGCCGAGGTGCCACGGTTCGGGGGTGAGGTCATTGAGCCTCCTCAGGGCTTCGAAGATAGCGGCGTGTGGCTGCGCGATCCACATGGGATGGTCATCCATCTCCTGGAGCACCCTGCGGACCCGGAACTCGATCCATGCGCGGCATTCGAAATCAACGGGCCGGGCCGGGTCGTTCGCAAGCGGCGTTCCGCCATGCTGCCGGGCTCTTCATATCCTGCCGCAAAGCCACTGCGTCTCGGCCACATTCTGGTCTTCTCCCCGGACGTTCCGAGAAGCATTGAGTTCATGACCGAAGCGCTCGGCATGGGGCTTGCCGATCGAGCCCAGGACATCATCGCCTTTTGCTGCGCGCGCAAGGACAGTGACCATCACGTAGTCGCCTTCGCCAAGTCGCCGGGCATAGGCTTCCATCATGCAAGCTTTCAAGTCGGCGATCCCGACGAGGTTGGCCGGGCAGGGCGCGCCCTTCTTGCCAAGACTGGCAGAGGCGACTGGGGCTTCGGCCGGCACACCATCGGCTCGAACTTCTTCCATTACATCCAGGACCCGTGGGGTAGCTGGTTCGAGTATTATTCCGATATGGACCACATCGATGACTACGCCCTGTGGACGCCGACCAACTACGGCATGGAAGACAGCCTGGCCAATTGGGGGCCGCCGGTGCCAAATGACTTCGTCCACAACTATGAAGTCGAGCCGGAACCCGAGATGGTGCCGGCCTGACTCGTCGTTTAGGGCAAGATGGAGATCGCCTTCGTCTGGGTGTAACTCAGAAGCTCCTCAAGGCTCTCGTCTCGTCCGACGCCGCTGTTCTTGTAACCGCCGTACGGGAACGCTGGGAAATGCGCGCCCACGCCATTGATCCAAAGATAGCCCGCCTTCACGGCGCGCGCCGCCCGCATGGCGGCACCAATGTCGCGAGTCCAGATCGACGCCGTAAGGCCAAACTCGACGTCGTTCGCCATCTCCAGCACCTCTGCCTCATCGCTCCATCGGAGGATCGACAGCACCGGTCCAAAAACCTCTTCTTGTGCGATGCGCATGTCCTGCGTGACGTCAGCGAACACCGTCGGCTGTACCCAATATCCCTGCGTGAACAGATCGCCGGCGGGCACGCTGCCGCCGCACACCAGCCGAGCGCCCCCTTCCCGCGCGAGCTGCATGTATCGAAGCGCCTTGTCCGCCTGCCCACGACTGTTCATCGGGCCCATGCCGCAGGTGGCATCGCTCGGTGGCCCGACCTTGATCGCACCGACGGTCGCGCCGACCGACTCCACCATTCGGTCGTAGAGACTCTCATGAACCAGCAGCCGGCTGGTGGAGCCACACGACTGGCCTGACCAGACAAAGTTCATGCCGCGAACGGCGGCCGCTGATGCTGCTTCGAAGTCTGCGTCGGGATAGACGATCATCGGATTTTTGCCGCCAAGCTCGAGCGTGATCGTCTTCACGCTTATATCCGCTGCGGCCTTTTGGATACGGCGCCCGGTCGTTGCCGACCCTATGAACGCGATGCGGGAGATCAACGGACTGCGGGCGATCGCTTCTCCCACGGGATCGCCATAGCCGCTGACGATGTTCATCACCCCCGCGGGGAGTAACTCGCGACAGATCTCGCCGTAGAGCATCGCGGACAGCGAACTTGTCTCTGGTGGCTTCAGCAGGACGCAGTTGCCCGCCATCAGCGCCGCCGCGGTGCGGGCGACTGCGAACATGAAGGGATGGTTGAACGGGACGATCCTGCCGACGACGCCGTAAGGCTCACGGATGGTAAAATGCAGGCCTTCCGCAGTCGCGGGCACCGACTCGCCTTTCAACTCGTACCCGAGCCCGGCATAGTAACGCAGTGACCACAAGGCGATGCCAAGGTCCCCTCGCAGAGAAGCCTCAGTGTTACCGGTGTCCGCCACCTCGACGGCCAGGATCTCGTCGAAGCGCTCCTCGATGCGGACCGCGATCGCACGAAGAGCAGCCGCGCGCTGCTCGATCGAATGAGCTCCCCAAGCCGGCGCAGCAGCGTTAGCGGCCTGAGCGGCGCGCGCGACGTCATCCGCCGTGCCCTCTGGCACCCTTCCGACGACGCTCTCATCAACCGGATTGTATGAAGTCATCCACCGCCCTGACGAGCTCTCTACTAGCTCGCCGCCGATGAGCATCTTGCGGTCGTTCATCAACGTTCCTTTCAGCTTCACAGCGGCGATGCCCCGACTGTTGAGACTCCGTTCCTCGTGCGCCCACTCACCCACTAGGCGGTCGTGGTTCCCGGTACTCGGACCCATAGCGGTGAACCAGGTCCGGTCCGATTGCAGGCGACAGCCCAAGCGACTGAACCGTTCGCAGGGACTCGTCGTCGGTAGACACTGCGCGGGGCTCCTGCACCGTGTCGTCCCGGCTTCGGTCAAGAGCCTCCTCACGCCTCCATGGCCAAGCGTATTCGCCAGCAGGCGGCGTGCGCTTCGCGCCGACGCCGCCAGGGATGCTCGACACGATCACATCACCGGACGACAGGCGGGTGAAAATCCAAACATCTTCGACCAGGCGCCGTACCGGGAAAATCATCTCAACGAGATGCGCCTCCTGCATTACTTCTCCGTTCAGCCGTGTCTGCAGTCCGACCGGGCCGACCTCAACTCCTTCGATCCGGCTCGCGATCTGCCGCACCTGCAACGCCAAAGCTGGCAAAACGCACGCACATTCCTTGGCTATCAAGCTGTCGCGCATACGGCGGCAGGCCGTCGCTGGGCAACGCCTCCGATAGCAAGCTGTAATCACTCCAGGCAAACTGCCATCACGCCGCTATGCAGCCGACCTCCTAGGCTCATGAAGACGGTGGAAATATCGTCGAGAGGATCTGATCGTGGCCAGCATATCATTGCGGAAGTCGTTCGTTCTCGCGCTTACCTCACTGGTTACCGCAACGAGCAGTGTTGGCCTGTGTGGCGCTGCGCGTGCACAGTCGCTGATCATCGATCACGTCACGATCGTCGATACGCGTGATGGCCATCTTCGGCCCGACCGTTCGATCGAAATCGCCGACGGGCGTATAGCGCGGATCGAGGCTCACGCGGCGATACGCGCAGGCCGCGGCGTCAGCCATGTCGATGGCAAGGGTGCTTACGCGGTTCCCGGCTTTTTCGACATGCATGCGCATCCGCTAAATAGTGGTGACAGCGACAATGCGCTGAACATCATGCTCGCGAACGGCATTACCGGATTTCGCCAGATGTCCGGTTCTCCCGAACTGCTTGCCCGACGTCGCGCGGGAACGTTGATGCCCCCCGGCGCACCGACACTGCTGGCACTGCCGGGTACAATACTCGCTGGCCCGGTCGCCCGAACGCCGCAGGATGCGGTTGAGCAAGTGCGCTTGCAGAAGTCGCAAGGAGCCGACTTCATCAAGTTCATCGACGAGCCGCCCGCTGCCTTCTTCGCTGCCTTGGGTGAGGCAAAACGGCTCGGCTTGCCCCTGGCCGGCCATTTGCCCCCTGTGATCGACATCAGACAGGCGTCGGCCGCAGGGATGCGAGCAGTTGAGCATCTGGGGCCACGTGAAAGCCTGCTGCTCGCCTGCTCCACCCAAGAGCAGGGCCTGCGGGCTCAGCTAAGCGCGATGCCGCCGCGCAGGCCGGCGGCAGCGCCGGCACAGGTGGCAGCCATGGCGGAACGTGCGCTCGTCAATCCAATTGCGTTCACCGACCCCGCGGCGCTGATCCGCTACGGCCGGGTGCTCGATACCCTCCAGCCTACGCGCTGCGCCGCATTCGCGGATATGCTCAAGGCCAATGCCACGTGGCAGGTTCCGACGTTGATCCGGCTTCGAACCATGGAGATGGGGGATGATCCGCTCTATCTGAACGATCCTCACCTCCGTTTCGTCCCGGCGCGCACGCGGGCTTTATGGCAGTCGGTTGCGGACCAATTTGGCCACAGCATTACGCCGGCCGCGCGCCACGAACTCGATCGCCTGTTCAAGGCGCAGCTTGCGCTAACGAAGCTGTTTTACGATCACCAGGTGCCGATGCTTGCAGGATCCGATTATGGTGGCGGCTTCGTCGTGCCTGGCTTCGGGCTTCATCAGGAATTCGACCTGCTCGCCCAGGCGGGCCTGCCGCCTCTCGCCATTCTCCAGATGACGACCCGAAATGGGGCTGATTTCCTTGGCCGGCAGCACGATTATGGCGCGCTTGATACCGGCAAGATCGCTGATATCGTCCTGCTCCGCGGCAACCCCGTGACAAGCATAGCCGCGATGCATCGGATTTCTGCCGTGGTGCACGACGGCCGATATCTCTCGCGTACCGAGTTGGACCAGATGCTGGCCAAGGCCGAAAGCAACGAGCGTTGATCGCGGACGCGACCGCGGCGCCTGTGAGCGGTGACTTGCGGGCGCATCTTCTCGCAGCACCCATGAGCCGAACCCAGTGGACTGCGGTGCTTGTGACAACAGCCTTGAACGCGCTTGATGGTTTCGATGTGCTCGCAATCACCTTCGCGGCGCCGGCGATCGCCCGCAACTGGCATGTCGACAAGGGGGTTTTGGGAGCTGTCTTCTCGGCGGGCCTGCTCGGCATGGCATTCGGCTCGTTCTTCCTCGCTCCGTTCGCGGACCGCGTCGGGCGGAGGGTAGTCGCGCTTTGCAGTCTCGCGCTAATGGTGCTCGGCACCTTGTGGACAGCCCGCGCTGGCGGAACGGGCAGTCTGATCGCTTCCCGGCTATTTACTGGGCTTGGCATCGGCTCGATGATCGCCGTGATCAACCCACTGGCCGCTGAGTATGCGAACACCCGACGTCGCGACTTGGCGCTTAGTTTGCTGAACGTGGGTTATCCGGCCGGCGGTCTGATCGGCGGGATCGTCGCCGCTCTCCTCCTGTCGTCGTACGGATGGCAGGCTGTTTTCGTGACCGCCAGCGCTCTTGGCGCCGTCATGATGGTCATCGTGTGGTTGCTGATGCCGGAACCGGCGAGTTTCCTTCTCGCGCGGCCGGGGCCACGCAATCTCGTGCGCCTGAACGCGTACTTGCGGCGCTGCGGCGTGCCCGAAGTCGATGAAGTGCCGCCCGCCCAACCGGTCGACCGAGTGCCGACTGCAGCGCTGTTCCGCAGCGGGATGCGGCGCGTCACACTGACGATCACGGCCATTTATCTGCTGTTTGTTGTCACCCTATTCTTCATGCAGAATTGGCTGCCGACGCTGGTAGCCGACGTCGGTTTCTCGGCTGCAGATGCCGCTCGGATAGCCATCTGGCTTAGCATCGGTGGAATCGCTGGCGGCTTGTCGGTCGGCGTTTTGTCGCCGCGGTTTGGACTCAAGCCCACCGTGACCGGGATGATTGGCGCCTCCTTCTGCCTGGTCGCGCTGTTCGGACTGGTCCCTGGGAACTTCAAACTGCTACAGCTAGCTGGCGCTGTCGTCGGCTTCGCGATCTATGGTGGCATCATCGGCCTCTACGCGGTGGTCTCACGATCTTTTCCTGTGACTATGCGAGCGAGCGGAACCGGATTTGTCATCGGCATCGGACGACTCGGCAGTGTGCTGTCCCCATTGATCGCGAGCGCACTCTTTCATTCCGGTCTTGCCAGAGAAGGAGTGTGCCTCGTGTTGGCGCTGCCTGCGTTGATTGCGGGGCTGATCTTGCTGAGCTACCGCATCCAATTGAACGTTTCCCCGTGATTGCGACTGAATCACGGAGATCGGGCGCCTAACTTGCGCGTCGCGCAACACGGAACGACCTGGACATGATCCGGTTTTCCGGAAGCCCTCCCACTTTCCCAACCGGGGCGTGGTGAGAACCGCTTCACGGTTGGTTCCGTCTGCCACTTCCAGGCGAGCGCTTGCCGCCTCCCCGTCAGACAGTCACGATTGCCGGCCCACTGGTACCCAAGTTGACAGCACCGTCTCGCCTTGTATGACCGGATGTTCAATTCTGGTCAATCGGTCGGAGGCTATATGAAGATGCGCACGCTTGGCCCGAACGGGCCAACGGTTTCCGCAATTGGGCTTGGCTGCATGAGCATGAGTTCGGTGTACGGGCAGACGAACGATCGTGAAGAGTCGATTTCCACGCTTCACCGAGCGATCGAATTGGGCATTACCCTGTTGGATACTGCCGACAGCTATGGCCCGCACGATAACGAGGAACTGCTTGGCGACGGGTTGATCGGTCGCCGCGATAAGGTTTTCCTCGCCACTAAGTTCGGGGTCGTTCGAGACGGAGGAAATGCGGGCCTGAACGGCAGTGCAGATTATGCGCGGCAGGCGATCGAGGCGAGCCTGCGTCGCCTGAAAACCGACTATATCGACCTATACTATTTACACCGCGTCGATCCGGATACGCCAATCGAGGAGTCTGTCGGCGCAATGGCCGACATGGTGAAGGCCGGCAAGGTGCGTTACCTCGGACTCTCCGAAGTCTCCCCTGAGACGCTGGAGCGGGCGCATGGCGTCCATCCGATTACGGCCGTTGAGAACGAATATTCCTTATGGACCCGCGATCCAGAAGGGGGACTTATAGCGGCCTGCGAGCGGATCGGTGCGGCCTTTGTGCCGTTCAGCCCGCTCGGGCGGGGCTTTCTGACCGGAGAGATCCGCAGCCCGGACGACTTCGACCCCGGTGACCGGCGACGACACTACCCCCGTTTCCAAGGTGAGAACTTCAAGGCCAACCTGAAGCTCGTAGATGAAGTCAAACGGCTCGCTGCCCGCAGGGGCATCTCGCCATCCCAACTCGCGCTTGCGTGGGTACTCGCCAAGGGCCCGCACGTCGTCCCCATCCCCGGCACTCGTCGACGCAAATATCTGGAAGACAATGTCGGCGCCGTCGACGTGACGCTCACAAGCGACGAACTGTCAGAGATCGACGCGGCCTTTCCGCCAGACGCGTTCGCCGGCGAACGCTATCCGGCATCGATGATGAAGGCAGTGAACGGCTGAAGCAAGCGAAGGTGAGCGCGGGCGGTTCGCCGCATCACGAGTCAGCACGCAACGGCCATCATGTTCCCTCAAGCCCATGGAAATGTCATGCCAGCATACCTCATCGTCCAGATCAAGTTTACTGCCGACCGGAAGGATTTTGCGCCCTATCGCGACGCTGTAGGGCCCGCCGCTGCAGAATTTGGCGGGCACTTCATTGTCGCAGGGGGCGTGAAGGTCGAGGTGTTAGAAGGCTCGCACGATGGCCGTAGCTTGGTCATTTTCGAGTTTCCCAGCCTGGACGCGATCCACCGTTTCTGGGACTCGCCGCAATATGCCTCGGCGAAAAAGCTGCGCGAAGGCCTGGCTGAGCTCGACATCTGGGCAGTCCCTGGGGTCGAGGGACCGTGATTAGTTTGCCGCAGATCGCACAACGAAACATGTGCTGACCCGCCAATCAACAAACCACAGGAGAGAAGAGAATGGCACCAATCGTCTCGCCGCTTGCCGAAGATACGACCGACCCGATCGTAGCGCCGATATTTGCGTTTATTCGCGAGAGGGCGCCTGGAATCCCAAAACTGTTCTTGACCCTGGCGCGAGCGCCGCACCTTTTCAAAGGCTGGAGCGATTTCGCTTGGCCGATGCGGACTGAATCGACGTCGCCCCGCGCCATCCGCGAACTGGCGGTGATCCGCGTGCTCCAGCTCGCGAATGCCGACAACGAATTCGACTATCATGCGGCGATGGGCATGAAGGCAGGGCTCACCCAGGCTCAGGTTGATGCGCTCAGCGAATGGAAGGCGTCCGACGTATACTCGCCGCGCGAGCGGGCTGTGCTGGCGGTCGCGGAGGAAATTGCCGTGGGCCCGGCGGCATCAGAGGCGAGCATGCTCGAACTGAAGAAGCATTTTCCCGATAGCGAAGTTGTTGAGATCACGCTGACCGCCTGCTTCTACGTCCTCGTCACGCGCTTCATCTTTTCCATGGGGATCGAGCACGACGATCCCGCGATCGTCTCGGCGATCAGCAGTACCACGTAACAGCGCACGCACCGTTCGATGGAATCGCACGTTCGGAGAGATCGGCTAATGCAGTTCGACGTCTTGGCCGAGGGCCTGCAGTTCCCTGAGGGACCGGTCATCATGCCCGATGGATCGGTGATCATTGTCGAGATGCAGCGGCAAAGCTTGTCGCGGGTGTGGAACGGCAAGGTCGAGGTCATTGCCGAGCTGGGCGGCGGTCCCAACGGTGCCGCGCTGGGGCCGGACGGTGCGGTCTATGTGTGCAACAACGGCGGGTCGCAATTCGCCAACGTGCAAGGCTTTACGGTTCCAACGCACGCTTCCCCCGACTACACGGTTGGTCGGATCGAGCGCGTGGATCTCAGCTCCGGGAAATTCGAACGGGTATACGACAAGGCGGGAGACGCCCCGCTCTCAGCGCCCAATGATCTCGTGTTCGACCGTGAAGGAGGCATCTGGTTCACGGATCTCGGGAAAGGCTATGCGCGTCATCGGGAGCACAGCGGACTCTATTACGCTAAACCGGACGGCTCGCTGATCCGAGAGCTGGCCCATGGCTTCGTCGGCCTGAACGGCGTCGGCCTCTCGCCCGACGAAAGTGTGGTCTACGCCGCCGAGACGCTGACCTCTAAGCTCTGGGCTTTCGACGTGACTGGTGAGGGGGCGGTCGCACTAGGCAGGCCGGGTGCACCCGCGCGGTGCATCTGCACGCAGCAAGGCCATGTCTATTTCGACAGCCTCGCAGTTCAGGCTAATGGAGACGTTTGTGTGGCGACCATGCTCCACGGCGGCATCACGACGATCACCCCTGCCGGCGTGTCGCGCCATCAGCCGTTCCCCGACCTGCTGGTCACTAACATCTGCTTCGGCGGCAGCGACATGCGGGACGCGTATCTGACGCTTTCGGGCTCCGGGAAGCTGATCAAAACTCGCTGGCCGGAGCCGGGCCATCCCCTTAACTTCGGGCAATATTGAATCGCGCTGAGCATCCACAAACGACCAGCGCGGACGAAGCCCTGCGTGGCGTGACCCTGGCACGAAACGCATGCTCGTCACCGGCACTTCCGCCGGAGACCTCGCGTCGGGCTACCGCTGTACTGCTGAGCCTTTCGATGGCAGGACGAAGCCCGGCACCGCCCAGACCTCGAACTCAGCGGCACCCTTCCGCAGGGCCTTGACCTCGCTGTAGTCGGGCGATTGCCAGAACCTCTGTACCGCTTCAATGGAGGGAAACTCAAAGATGGAAAGGCCCCGGCCGTCGTGCTGTCCCTCGAGCACGATGACACGCTCGCCGCGTACGATATGGCGCCCGCCGAACCGGTGGATCACGGGCATGACCGCATCGCGGTAGCGCGCCATCGCTGCGCTGTCGGTGATCTTGCTTTGCAGTAGAACGTAGGCGGTCATTTGATCCTCTTTGGCTATGAAGCACCGCAGCTACCGGGCTATTGTCGGCGGGCAGCCACTTCCGGCCGCGCGGCGAACGCGGTGTACCAGTCTAGTAACCCCGGGTCGGCCATTGCGTCGCGGCTGGCGACCTTTTCGGCGGACTGACCCATGACGAGCTTTCGAATGGGTACCTCCATCTTCTTGCCGGTCAGGGTGTAGGGAATGGCCGGCGCATGATGGATCTCGTCGGGCACATGCCGCGGGCTGGCTTCCCGTCGCAGCTTGTCGACGATTGCAGCGCGCAGTGCGTCGTCCAGTTCGACGCCTTCGGCAAGCGAGACAAATAGCGGCATGTAAAATCCGCCGCCTGGCGTGTCGCAGCAGATAACAAGGCTGTCGGTCACGCCCGCACTCTGCTCGATAACGCGATAGATTTCGGCCGAGCCAATCCGCACACCGAACCGGTTGAGCGTCGAGTCCGACCGGCCATAGATGTAGACGCCGCCGCGATGGTTCAACTTGGCCCGGTCACCGTGACGCCAGACACCGGGGAAGGTCGAATAATAGCTGTCGTGATAGCGGCTGCCATCAGCGTCCCCCCAGAAGCTGAGCGGCGCGGATGGCATGGGACTCGTAACGACAAGCTCCCCTATTTCGTCTAGAACTTCGATGCCGTCGTCATTCCAGACATGGACGTCCATGCCCAACCCGCGACATTGTATTTCGCCGGCGAAAACAGGAAGAGTAGGCACCCCCAGCACCATCGCGGTACATACCTCGGTCCCGCCAGAGGGAGAGGTTACCCACAGATCGCGGCGGACGTTCTCGTAGAACCACGAGAATGTTTCGGGCGTCGACGGGGCCCCGCCCAGCATGATCGTTTCCAGCCTGGAGAGATCATGGAGTTCGCTGGGCTTGACGCCCGCTGCCTTCATGGTCTGCACCAGCGTCGGACTGGCACCTAAGATTGTCGCACCGGTATCGGCCGCCATTCGCCACAACATGTCGATGCCGCCATAGACGGGGCTACCGTCGTACAATACGCCCGAAGCACCCGCCATCAGCGCTGAGATCACCGAGTTCCACATCATCCAACCGGTGGTCGTGTAGAAGAACATTCGCTGCCCGGGCGCGAGATTGCAGTGGAAGGCGCCGGTCTTGCAATGCTCAACGATCATGCTGGGGTGGCCGTGAACGATCGCCTTTGGCAAGCCTGTCGTGCCAGAAGAGAAGAGGACCCATAGCGGGTGGTCGGGCGGCACGCGCTCAAACCGAAAGCTTTCGCGTGAGACGGGCCGGCCCGAGATCATCTCGTCGAAGCTCACGATCGGCACGCTGGTGGGAATTGACCCTTTCAAGCCAAGGTATGGCAGAACGACGAGCGTTTCCAAGCTCGGCAGCGCGGCGGCGATCGCAGCGACTTCGTCTCGGCGATCGATCTGACGGCCGTTGAAGCTGTATCCGTCAGTCACAAAGGCCAGTTTCGGAGCGATCTGTCCAAACCGCTCGATTACCGTCTTCGAGCCGAATTCAGGAGCAGCCGCGGACCAGATCGCACCGATCGCCGTAGTCGCAAGCATTGCCACCGCCGTTTCGGGGACGTTCGGCAGATAGGATACGATGCGATCCCCCGGCACTATGCCCATCGCGCGCAGCCGCGACGCCAGAACGCGCACCTGCGCCCCCAGAGTGGCCCAGCTCATCGTGGCAGGTGGCCGGATTTCGGTAGAATGACAAAAGGCAATTTCGTCCGGCGCAGCGCGGCCTTCATAGCGCAGCAGATGCTCGGCATAATTGGTGCGCGTTCCGGCGAACCACCGCGCACCCTCCAATTCTTCCCCGCTTACGATTTCCTCGGGAGGCGCGTCGGACATCACCTCGAAATAGTCCCAGATCGATCCCCAGAAAGTACGGATGTCGCCTACCGACCAGCGCCAGAGCGCGTCGTAATCCACGAACGACAGCCCGCGTTCGCGCTCAAGCCATTGGGTGAAGCGGGTGATCTGCGCACCCGCGACGGTCGCCGCGGACGGGCTCCAAAGTAGCTGACCCTCCTCCGTGGCGGGCGTGCCAGTGCGAGGCAAGGGAGGCGATTGACTGCTCATGATGACGGCGCTCGGCTCTCTGTTAGGGACGCGGCACGGGCCGGATACCGGCATGGCATCAATGATGATGTCCGGGTGTTTGGCCTCGAACGACGTCTTCGCCGCCCGGCGCGCTGGTGTCAGCGGCGTCGATGCCGCGCCGATCGCAGACCTTCTTGTAGATGTTGCTCAGATTGGCTTTGTCGAGCCAGTCGCTTGCGTACCAGATACCCTGGTCCATCGCGAAAGGGTCGATATCTCGCTGGACCGCCAGCGGCTCTGCTAAGGCGGCCGCCAGCGTCAGCCCGCGATCAACGAACCGCTCAACCGTTCCAAGCCAGTTTTCGATCACTTGTCGTTGGGTTGCGAGATAGGGTTTGCCGACAAGCCGACCGTGCCCCGGGATGATATGTTCGACGTCCAGCGCCTCGAACGCGTCCAAACTGTCCAGCCACCGCCAGGGGTCGGCTTCGTGCAGGAAGGTCTTGACGCCGGAAAAGATGTTATCCCCGACAGCCACGACTCCTTCGCCCGGCACGAACACCGAAGTCTCCATCGAGGTATGACCTGGATGGTTGATCACATGGATGACGTGGTCGCCCAGTTCGAGCTTCATCCTGTCCTTGAAGAGGATCGCTGGATGGTTGAGCGGATACTCGGGACTTTCGGCGAGCCAAACGCTGTTCGGATCCGTACGCTTCAGCTCGTCGACATAGGACTCGCCAGTTTCCCGTTCGAGCCAGGTAAGGTCCTCGATCCACCGCGCCGCCATGTCCGCGTGGCAGATCACCTCAGCTTCCTGGAAATAAGCATTTCCGCGCGTGTGGTCGGCGTGTGGCTCGGTATTGATGATGTAGCGAATCGGCCCGTCTTCGAGAATCGCTTCACGCCACCGCATTGCGTCGATCGGCTGCTGCGGCGTGTCGATAAGCACCGCCCCTTCCTTGGTCCTGACGAACGATGGGTTGCAGCCACGGAAGAAGAACTCGGACTTGATGTGAGCACTGATCGTCCGCATCGGTAGCCTCTTGGTTTGATGGACCGCGCGGCAGACTATGCCACTTTTTCGCATTCAGGCGTTACATCTTGAACCCTAGGGTAACACCGTATGTCGCTGGCATTCCGGTGTAGCGAGTGATCGTGTCCTGCGCGAATGTCACCGACTGCTCGTAGTATTTGTTACCGATATTACGCCCCCAGACAGAAAATCTTTCTCGTCCATCCGGGGTGGAGATTCCTGCACGAAGATCGATCAGAGTGTAGGGCCGCATCGAAAAGATCGGATCATTGTAGGTCGTCGTTGAGGTCGTTGTGATGTCTGCCGGCTTGTGGATGTTGGCTCCCGTTAGGCCGGACTTCGATCGGCTTTGATAGGTGAGCGATCCCCCCACAAACAGGCGATGCCCGCTGAACGCTCTCCATTCGTACTGAGCGTCAGCGACTCCCGAATAGGCCGGCGTGAAAGGAAATTCCTGACCCGTGAGTGGGATGGGTGCCGTGCTGGCGTGCGGACGACCCGGGAAGGTCATCGCGTCAGTGCCGTTCGGATTCTTGAGGATCCGCGCGTTGATGTACGTGGCTGTGCCGCTGAGCGAGAGGCCCGAGATCGGCCGCACCGTACCTTGGAACTCGAGGCCCCAAATGCGTGACTTCGGAATGTTCTGGAGCTGCTCCAGCTGACCGAATATGGTCGATATGCGACCTCGGAATTGCTTGTCGCGATAGTCGTAGTAGAATGCCGCGGCATTGAGCTGGACCCTGCGGTCGGCGAGTGGTGCCTTGAATCCAACCTCGTACGCGGTCAGTTTCTCCTGCGTGACGGGGGCGAGTTGGCTGCTGAACTGCGCGGATGTCAGCGGGAAGCTGCCCGACTTAAACCCTCTGCTCACGTTCGCATACAGCAACATTTCGTTGTTCAGTGGTTTCCAGTTGAGCCCAGCTCGCCAAGAAGCGTTGTGTTGGCCCAGAGTGCCCGTGAAGGTTCCCGTTGTGAACTGCCGCCCAGCGGGCGTACCTGGATCGTTCAGGATGGTGACGCATTGTCCGGCGGCGGTCGTTACCGGAACCTTGAGGACAAATCTCTGTACCACCCCGATCACGCCAGCGAGCTGGCCATTGCCCGAATCCTGCGTACATCCGGTGTGCCGATCGTCATTCTCAGTATACCGCAGCCCGCCGCTGAGTGTCAGTCCTGCGAACAGGTCGATGTCGGCGTTAGCGAAAACCGCCTTGGTGGAGATGCGATCATGCGCGATGTTGCGGGCCGCATTAAAGCTTCCCGCGCCAGGAATGACAAAGCCACTGGCATCCGTGTTGATGTTGAAGAAGTTGGTATCGGCAACCACAGTATGCTGGTAATTTCCGCCGACTGCCACGTGCACGTGATTGTTCGCAAACCGTCCGGCCAGACGAAGCTCCTGCGAGAAGTCGTTGATCGTGCCGGTCAGAGTTGAAACACTGTTAAGAGCAGGTGTTCCGTCCCCGTCGTTGACGCTATGGCGCTTGAA
Organism: uncultured Sphingomonadaceae bacterium; assembly: GCA_964235835.1. GTDB lineage: Bacteria > Pseudomonadota > Alphaproteobacteria > Sphingomonadales > Sphingomonadaceae > Sphingomicrobium. The sequence goes on from CAXSDY010000013.1 coordinate 25,855, forward strand.
GTGCGCATACTCGGTGATCGACGTCACCGTGAGGTTGGAGGTGAGGTCGAGATCGGCGCGTAGCGACGGCTGGATGAAAGAGTCGTTCCGACGAAGCTTGTGTTGATCCACGTCCCAGTCCGCACTTCGTGGATCGTCGCCGACGACTGCCTGGGCATTGCGCGAGATGTTGAGGATGGCCGCGACAGGCTCACCGTTTGTCGGCAGCGTGAAATCAACCGTCCGCGGGGCTCGTGTGTCGGATTTGTCAATCCAGCCGCTCACCCCTAGCGAGACCCGTAATCCGGCGACGGGCTGCGCATTGACGATCAGGCGACCGCGCGTGAAGCGCTGATCGCCAAGCCGTGCGTTCCTCGTGGCGCTGGTCTGCCACGCGCCGCCCTGTGATGTCGCGCCGGCAAGCCGAACCTGGACGCCGCTGGCGATCGGACCACTGATATAGGCATCGCCTTCGAGCAGGCCGAAGCGGCTGTAACTCACGTCCGCGCCGGCGCTAAACGCCTTTGTCGGCTTCGCTGCGATGTAGTTGACCAGCCCGCCGGTTGAGTTCTGACCGAATACCGTTCCCTGCGGCCCTTTCAGTACTTCGATGCGCTCCAGGTCGAACGGCGCACCGCGCGCCATGATGGGATAGGCGATCGGAACTTGATCGACATACATGCTTACGGTTGATGTTGCAGACAGGCTGTTGTCGAAAAATCCTACGCCGCGAAGTGTGTAGGTCGGTACGTCGAATCGGACCTGCGTGACCGTCAGGCTCGGCACCAGCCGCGCGAGATCCTCCGCACGAGTCACTCCGCGCTGCACGAGTTGCGGTGCACCGATCGCGCTGATCGACATTCCGACATCGTTGAGGTTCTGTTCCCGCTTCTGGGCCGTGACGATGATCTCGCCGATCTCTTGATCGGTGGTCACCGAGGCCACACCGACGGTGCTTGGCGAGACTCTCCGGCCGGCGGCGCCAGAAGGTACCGCCGCCGGTTCAGGCTGGCTCGTGGTGGCCGGCCCGGCCGAGCTCGAGGTTTGTGCGTGTGCGCCGGTCGGAACCGTCGTCGTGAGCGCGACCGAAATCGCGATCAGGCTCGTTCTGGTGCGGCAAGGATTGACGCGGTTGGCATTGGTAATCATGAAGCTCTCCCGAAGCTTATCAATCGATCCGGCTCGTCTCGGCCGGTGTGGTGCGCGCGACCTTCACGGCCTCGCCTGCTCGGGCTGATCTTTTGTCGGCTGGCGACCCTTCGTCATCCACCAGCGCACATGCTTGTCGGCCAGAGCGTCTCCGAACGGTCTATTGCTTCCAGGGGAGAGACTGAATGCAAATGACCTGTGCTGTGCCATCAGCAAAACTCAAGGCCGTGGTCTAAGTCAGGACTATGTTTCTCGTCAGGGCAGCCGCGCCGCTCCAAGCCCCTCACCGGGCGCGGCGGGCGCCTAGGTCGGTTCTACGGACCTCTTCGACGATCCACGTTCTAAAGGCAGAGATCGCAGGTTCATCTTTTCGTCTACGCGGGCACACCAGGCAGTACGATAACGGATGTTCGACGCGCTGGTCGAACGGCGCCAGCAGCGTACCCGACTTCAAGTCATCGATGAGGAAGAAGGTCTGGCCAAGTGCGACGCCGGCACCCTGCCGAGCTGCGTGATAGGCATGGCTGGAGCTCTCGAACCTGAGCCCTTCATGCGTGTTGATATCGGCGACGCCAGCTTGCAACAGCCATTCATCCCAGCGTGCGGTCTGGAGCGGAGAATAGAGGAGATTCTGGTGACGCAGATCGTCTGGGCGAGCCAGCGTTTTGCCAAGTTCCGGGGTGCAGACAGGGGTGAAGGAGCCACGAAAGAGCACGTCACAATGCAACTCGGGCCAATCACCCGGTCCGAACATCATGCCGATATCGAGATCTTCAACGGCAAAGTCTGGCTGCCGGAGTGATGCGGACAGACTGAGGTGAACCTCCGGATGTGCCGCCCGGAACGCGCCGATCCGATAGGACAGCCAGTCGCTCGAGAGCGTCGTGAACAGTCTCACCTTCAGCATCGCAGCTGGGCGGTTCGGCGAGAGGGCCCGTCCGGCTCGATCGATCTGGTCGAAGGCACTCGCGATGTCTCGGAGGTAGCGCTGACCGAGTTCGGTCGGCGTCACTCCCCGGTGCTGACGTACCAGCAGCGGGCAGCCGAAGTGGCTCTCAAGGATCGCGACATGCCGGCTGATGGCACCGGGCGAGACGCAAAGCTCTTCTGCCGCTCGCGAGATGTTGGCGTGGCGCGCTGCGGCCTCGAAAGCGCGCAGTGCGTTCAATGATGGCAGGTGGTATTTCATCAGCGGCGCATCCAGCCTTGCAATTTCCTGATACCTTAGAGCAGGTCATTCGCATTCACCAAGCCGGCCTGAACAGATAGCCAAGCACGCTTAAAAAGAAGATCGGGTCAGAGGATGATACGGCCTTTCAGAGATCAGACCGTCGTCGAGCTTTGCGGTGACGAAACCCCGCTGCACCTGCGGCTCGCGCTCGCTATGGCAGGCAGGCTAGTCGCAGCCATGGGCGCCCGGCTGGTCTGCGTTGAGCCGACTGGCGGAGATTGTCTTGATATCCTGGCACCGATTCTGCCCGATGGCCGGAGCTCAACGGGCACGTTCCTGAAAACGGGCAAGCTCCTCCTCTCCCCTAGCCACAGTGCGGAAACCGGCCAAGCCGTTGACGCCCTGATCAGCGGAGGCCTGGCAGCCGCTCTTGTCGCCGAGGGCGATCCCTTGCGCACGAGACTCGCCGATGCCGGTGTCGCGATCATCGAAGTTGCAACCTGGCCCCTCGGCATCGATCCGGAATCATCGAGGGTGCCGATCACAGAATTCGGCATCATGGCAGTGGGCGGGATACTCGACATGATCGGGGAGCCCGATCGGCAGCCGCTGCGCCTCGCGGGACACCAGATAGCCTACGCGGCAGGCCTTTCTGCATTTACAGCCCTCGCAGCCGCTATCGCGCAACGCGATCTGGACGGTCAGAAGTTCCATGCACGGATATCGCTGGTAGAGACGGCCATCTGGATCAATTGGAAGGCCGTCGTCGGAGCAGCGGGCGGAGGAGCGACGCCATCCCGGAGGGGCGACAAGGCGGAGTTCCAAGTACTCCCTTGCGCCGACGGATGGGTCGCCTTCGTCTACACGGCGAACCAATTCGATCGGGTCGCATCTCTATTTGGGTCGCTGACAATTGACGATGAACGTTTCCGGGACCGCGCCCGGCGGGAGATCCATGTCGATGAATTCATGGCCGCCCTGCGGCCGTGGTTCGCTCAACGGACCCGTGACGAGATTTACGCCGAGGCGCGCAGGAGCGGCGTGCCCTTAGGTCCGGTTTATACTCCCGAAGAGCTTCTATCTGATGCCCAATACGCCGCACGCGAGTTTATCACTGGCTCGGAGAAGTCCGAGACGCCCCGCTTTCCGCGGCTTCCCGCAACGTGGAACGGGGCACGCTTTGCCGAACAGCCTGCCCACCATATCCGCTTGCAAGACCTCGCCGTGGAACTCTCTTGGTGAGCCAGGGTCCTCGCCCACTTGCCGGCGTCAGGGTGGCCGATTTTGGGCAACTGACCGCAGGCGCGAATACCTCGGCGATGCTCGCCGATCTTGGAGCCGACGTCATCAAGATCGAGTCGGCAAGTTATATGGATTTGTTCCGTCACTGGCGACCTGTGGCTGGCACAGACTGGTGGAACAGATCGCCTCAATTCCACTTCACCAATCGCAACAAGCGTGGCGCTTCGCTGGACCTGAAGCATCCGGAAGGCCGGAGGTTGGCGCTCGAACTCATTGCCCGCTGTGATGTCGTGGTAGAGAATTACAGCCGCGGCGTTCTCGATCGCCTGGGACTCGATTACGCAACCGTGAGTGCGCGCAACCCGAAGATCGTGTACGCGTCCGTAACGAGTCAGGGCGAGACTGGTCCGTTCTGCATGCACCGGACATATGGATCGACGCTCGACGCCATGGGAGGCCTCGCGGCGCTCACGGGGTATGCCGGCGGTGAGCCGTTGATTAGCGGCGGCGACTTCAATTATCCTGATCAAGTCGTTTCGCTGATCGCCGCTGGACTCATCATCGCGGCGCTCCGCGAGGCGAGGAGGACCGGCCGGGGAGGACACCTTGACATCTCACAGCGAGAGGTTGTCAGCTTCCTCCTCGGCGAGGAGATCGGGGCCGCTTCCGTCGCGCTGGATGCAGCCCCCGCCTCACCGCAAGGCAATGCCGAACGCGATCTCCTTCTACAGGACTGCTTTCAATCTTCTGATGGCCGCTGGCTAGCTGTGACGGTCGCGGGCACGATCGAGGCAGGCCGCTTGCACAAGCTGGTCGGAGGCGGCGAGGACCTTCGCGTTGCCACAGCGGATTGGTTGATACTCATGACGGTCGACAGCGCGCTCAGGGCACTGCGGGCTGCGGAAATCCCGGCGGCGGCAGTGAACGACGGGCGCGACCTGTTCGCAGCTCCCGAGTTGGCCGGGACCAGCCTCGTTCAGTCGGATGATGGCTCGTTATACAAAGGGATGCCATACTCGATCGTCGGCCCGCCGTTCGTTGCGGCCCGGCCTGCTCCTGACTTGGGGGCCGACACCAGGGACATTCTCCGCGCCATTCTCGGTCTCGACGATCATGCGCTTGACGAACTGGAAGCATCGGGCGTCACCAGCTGCACGCCGAAGGGTTGATCATGACGAACAAAGCGCGCGAACTCCTTCAGGAGCTCGAAATACCCGTGATCATCGCCCCGATGTTCTTGGTTTCGAGCCCCGGCCTTGTGCTGTCCACCTGTGCGGAAGGCGTCTTGGGCACCTTTCCCGCGCATTCAACCCGTACCCGCGAGATCTTTCAAGCCTGGCTGATCGAGATCGAGGAGGGTTTGGCAGCACTTCGCGCCGACGAGCCCGATCGGCGCATCGCCCCTTATGCCGTCAACCTGGTCACTCACGCGTCAAACGACCGTATGGAAGGCGACTTGGCACTCTGTGTCGAGCACAAGGTTCCGGTCGTGCTCACTTCGAAAAGCGCGCCTAGTGGAGCCGTTGGCGAAATCCAGAATTATGGTGGAATCGTGCTTCACGATGTGGCAACGCGCCGCCATGCTGAAAAGGCCTTGGAAGCCGGGGTCGACGGGCTGATCGTCGTTACCCAAGGCG
>CAXSDY010000014.1:0-28447 GCA_964235835.1 uncultured Sphingomonadaceae bacterium
ACGATGGGCGCGTGGCAGCGCGATCTCGGCTTCCGCATCGACCACCTGCTGTGCTCGCCCCAGGCCACCGACCGGCTCCGCGCGGCAGGGGTCGATCGCTGGACGCGCGGCGAGGACAAGGCCAGCGACCACGCGCCGACGTGGGTGGAGCTGGCTTGATCTCCTCCCCTGCATTTGCAGGGGAGATGGCAGCCGCAGGCTGACGGACGGGTTCTCCTGTCCCACCGCGGAACCCCTCGGTCGATGCTCCGCCCTGCCACCTCCCCGTGAAATCACGCGGAGGAGAGGCTACAGCGCCTTGTCGTACACCCGATAACGATGGTTGATCTCGGCGCCGGGCAGTTCGGCGATCGACATCATCCCCTGGTTATCCTCCAGGATCCAGCCGAACTCGCCGTGCGTCGCCGCGAACTTGCCGACCGCGTCGCGGCGGATGTGCTCGATCAGCATGAACGCCAGCTGCCCGGCGAGCCGTGTCCCGTGAAACTTCTTCGCGACGCCCATCAGCGGCACCCGCACGCGCGCCGTCCGGGGCTTGCGCAACCGCCACAGCAGCTTGGCCCAGCCGAACGGGAACAGCCGGCCGCCGAGGTCGGCGGTCAGCGCATTGATGTCCGGGATGGTCAGCATGAACGCGGCCGGTTCGCCATCGACCTCGGCGATCCGCACCAGCTCCGGATAGATGATCGGCTTGAGCTTCTTGCCGGCGTAGGCGATTTCCGCCGGCGTCAGCGGCACGAACCCCCAATTGTCCGACCAGGCATCATTGAGCAGGTTGAGGATGATCGCCGAATCGCGCTCGAACTTCGATTTGTCGACGGGCCGCAGGCGGATGCGCGGATTGCGCTCGCCGGCCGCGATCAGCCGCGCGATGACCGGCACCATCTCGTTGCGAATGTCGACTTCGTAGGTCAGCAAATCCTTGGCTTTGGCGTAGCCGGCACGCTCGATCCACCCCTGATAGGCCGGCCGATGATGGCCCATCATCACCATCGGCGGCTGGTCGAAACCTGAGATGAGCAGCCCCGGCTCGTCCCAGATCGAAATGCTGATCGGACCCATCGCGCGGGTCATTCCCTGCCCGCGCAGCCACGTCTCGGCCTTGGCGATCAGCGCCGCCGCGGCCTCTTCGTCGAGCGCTTCGAACATGCCCCATTGACCGAGCCCCTGACCCATATGCTCGAGCACCAATTCGTCGATCTGGGCGCTAATCCGCCCCACGACCTTGCCGTCGCGCTCCGCCAGCCAGAACACCGCGCGCGCATGGCCGAACCACGGGTTCTTCTTCGGATCGATCAGGCCGTGGACTTCGCTCTTCAGTGGCGGGACCCAGGCGGGGTCATCCTTATAAATGTCCCAGGCGAGATCGACGAAGCGGGTGCGGTCGGCCTTGCTCGCGACCTCGCGGATGGTGACGGTGCTCATGGCCTTGCGCTAGCCTTGCCGCCCGCGCTTAGCCAGCGCTGCGGCGCTCGATCGTCGCGCCGACCGCCGAAAGCTTCTCCTCCAGCCGCTCGTACCCGCGGTCGAGGTGATATACCCGCAGCACTTCGGTCTCGCCCTCCGCTGCCAGCCCCGCCAGCACCAGGCTCATCGATGCGCGCAGGTCGGTCGCCATGACGTTGGCGCCGGTCAGCCCGCCGACGCCGTGGACGATCGCCGAGCGGCTGCGCACGTCGACGCTGGCCCCCATCCGGCGCAATTCGGGAACGTGCATGTAGCGGTTCTCGAAGATCGTCTCCTCCAGGAAGCTCTCGCCCTGGGCCAGGCTGAGCATCGCCATGAACTGCGCCTGCATGTCGGTCGGAAACCCGGGATATGGCGCGGTCGAAATGGCGAGCGGGCGCAGCGGGTGATCGGCGGTGACCTTCATTCCCTTGTCGTGGAATTCGACCACCAACCCCGACGCCGCGAGCGCATTGGTGATCGCCAGCATGTCGTGCGGCCGCGCCCCGACCAGGTCGATCGACCCGCCGGTGATCCCCGCGGCGCAGGCGTAGCTGCCCGCCTCGATCCGATCGGGCATGACTTCATAGCTGCAGCCGTGCAGCGCCTCGACCCCGTCGATGATGAGGTGCGACGATCCGATGCCCTCGATCTGCCCGCCCATCGCGACCAGCAGATTGCACAGGTCGACGATCTCCGGCTCGCGCGCGGCGTTAAACAATTGCGTCCGCCCGGTCGCCAGCACCGCCGCCATCAGCGCATTCTCGGTCGCTCCGACCGACACCACGGGGAAGCTGTAGTCTCCGCCCGGCAGGCGTCCGCGCGGCGCGACCGCCTTGACGTAGCCGGCGGCCAGCTCGATCTCCGCGCCCATCGCCTCCAGTGCGCGCAGGTGCAGGTCGATCGGCCGGTCGCCGATCGCGCAACCGCCGGGCAGCGACACCGTCGCCTCCCCTGCCCGCGCGAGCATCGGCCCGAGCACGAGGATCGACGCCCGCATCTTGCGCACCATGTCGTAGGGCGCGACGGTCGACGCGAGCTCGGCGGCGCGCAGAGTCATGCGTCGCCCGATCTCGCCCTTGCGCACGCCCTCGACCTTGGTCGACACGCCCAGGCTGTTGAGCAGGTGCGAGAAATTGTCGACGTCCGCGAGCCGCGGCAGATTGGCAAGCGTCAGCTCGCCGTCAGTCAGCAGCGCGCACGGCAAGAGGGTGAGTGCGGCGTTCTTCGCGCCCGAGATCGGAATGACCCCCTCGAGCCGCTTGCCCCCGACGATATGAATGGAGTCCATGAACGCGCTTTAGCGGGTGCCGGAGACCTGTAAATCCTCCCCGGCAGAAGGAGGTCGCAGCACGCCGTGCCGACGCAGGGGGTCCTCTGCAAGCCGCAAAGCCCTCCACCACTCAGCTGCGCTGAGCGGTCCCCTCCCCGTCCTGGGGAGGACCATGCCTCCTCCAGCCTGGGCGCTGGCGCCTCAGGCCTTCTCCAGCTTGGGGCGCTTGCGCCTCAAGCCTTCTCCAGCGTGCACTGCAGCGGATGCTGGTTCTCGCGGGCGAAGTCGACCACCTGGGCGACCTTGGTCTCGGCGACTTCGTAGGTGAACACGCCACACACCGCGACGCCCTTCTGGTGGACCTGGAGCATCACGCGCGTCGCGTCCTCGATGCCCATCGAGAAAAAGCGCTGAAGGCAAAGCACGACGAACTCCATCGGCGTATAGTCGTCGTTGAGCATCAGCACCTTGTAGTCGCTCGGCTTCTTGGTGCGCGGGCGGGTGCGCGTGACGACGCCGGTTTCGCCCTCGTCGCGCCCGCTCCCGCCGTTGCCGACACGAACGTCGTCGTCGCCGTTGCCGCGCCGCGGCTCGTCGCCTGCCATGCTGATCCTGCTCGTCATGATGCCGTGCCAGATATGGCAATGCCCGGGGCCCCTGCAAGGCGGCTTATGGGCGTCCCGGTCCCAAAAGCGAAGCGCCATAGCAAAGCGGCCGCCCCTCGGGTGAGGGACGGCCGCATTGTCTGCACCCCGCGCGGGAGTGGTTAGGCGCTCAGCTCGCTGAACTTCTCGGCCGATACGCTGGCGCGGTTCGACAGCGGCTGGATCGCCTCGCCGGCGAGCTTGACCATCTGCTCGGTGAGCTTCGATCCCTCGGCGACCATGCGGTCAAAGGACGAGCGCATCAGTTCCGACTGGAGCTGGAAGAACTCGGTCGGCGACTTGGCTTCGGTCAACGTCTTGACCGCGGCCGAGGCCTGCTCGACGCCGCCGCGGGTCGAGGCGACGACCTCCTGGCCGAGGTCACGGACACCCGCAGTGGCGATGCGGGTCGATTCCACGACCGCTTCCACGTTCGCGCGGGTCGCTTCGGTCATCTGCTCGGCCATTGCCTGGCCCTTGCGGACGACGTCCTGGCCCTTCTCGCCAGCCTGAGCCAGCATCGTCTGATACTTGTCGGCGCCGGGCACGGCCGCGAACGTCGGCATGGTCGTGAAACCGGCGAACCAGTTAGGAGCTTCGTTGGTCATGGACGGGATTCCCTTGATCTGAGGAGCCGGGGCAGGAGCTGCCGCGGCGGACTTACGGACATATTTGCGACGCGCCACCGGCTCCGCCGCCTTGCGTTCAACCTTGCGCGGCGCCGGAGCGGCTGCAGTTGCAGCACGCTTGGCACGGGGCTTGTACTTACGCTTCGCTACCGCACCATCGACATTGGTGCTGGCATTGGGCGCAGCTTTCGCAGCGACCTTCCTGGCGGGAGCAGTGGCCTGCTCGACGGCCGCGCTGACCGAAGCAGCCGCTTCGCTCGGCGCCGCGACGGCGTCAGCGGCGGCGTCCACCGCGTGATCGATGTTGTTGCTTGCTTCGCTCATGTTTTGAAAACTCCTTGTTGCATTGCACAATAAGCGATTCGATTGTCGAATTCAAGCAATATTGTTGCGGTGCAGCATGCAGCGCTTGACGCTCTCGGCGGGGCGCGGCAACAGTCGGCATGGCCCCTCCTCAAAGTCCCTCCATCGGTCGCCGTCGCCGCGGTCTGCTGATCGTGCTTTCCTCACCTTCCGGTGCCGGCAAATCGACCATCAGTCGGATGCTGCTCGAGGTCGACCGGAACCTCTCGATGTCGATCTCCGCGACCACGCGCCCCATTCGGCCGGGCGAAATCGCCGACGAGGACTACCACTTCGTTTCCGATGCCGAATTCGACCGGCTCGTTGCCGACGATTCGTTCGCCGAGTGGGCCCACGTCTTCGACTACCGCTACGGGACGCCGAAAGAGCCGATCAAGGCTGCCTTGCGCGCCGGCCGCGACGTGCTGTTCGACGTCGATTGGCAGGGCGCCGAACAGCTCAGCGTCGGGCTTGGCGAGGAGCTCGTCACGATCTTCATCCTACCCCCGTCGATGCAGGAATTGGAGAGGCGGCTTCACGCCCGCGCGACCGACAGCGAAGCCGTCATCGCGGGCCGCATGGCGCGCGCCGCGAACGAGATCGGGCACTGGGCCGAATACGACTATGTGCTGATCAACGACGACACGCAGAAATGCCTCGCCGAAGTCCGCGCGATCGTCGGCGGCCAGCGCCTGCTCCGACGCCGCCAATTGGGCCTGGTCCAGTTCGTCCGCGATCTGGTGTCGCAGCCGAACTAGGCGCCGCCTTCAACCCATTCCAGAAACGCCTTTGCAGCCGCGAAATCGCGCGCGCGATTGGCGAGCGCCGCTTCGGCCTCGGCGTCGGCGCCCCACTGGTCCAATTGCCATTGCTCATCCAGGCTGACGGCGCGCCAAGCCTCCTCGAACGGCACCGCATTCTCGATCAAGGCCAGACCCGCGATCAGCGATCCGCCGATGGTGACGAGCGGCGACAGCGCAGCGAGCGGAAAGGTCCCGAGCGCCGCGACCGCCTGACCGAGCCGCGCGATCGTGGCGGCCGGCTGGCGCACCGGAGCGACACCCGTGGTGACCACGAAATCGACGTCGTAACGCCGCCGCGCCCAGCCGATCAGCGGATCCCATTCGCGCGCCTGGCGGGCGACGAGCGCCGCCGGATTCTCGGCGCGATAACAGAGCAGGTCGCTTTCCGCATAGCGCGCCAGCGCCGCCACGAATCCGGTCGGGTCGGGCGCGACATGATCGACCGCCGCATTGGCGAGCCCGGTCAGCGGCATGGCGCGGGGATCGATCGTCTCGCCGGCAGCCCGCCACTCGCCTGCGATCGCTTCGGCGAGGGCGGCGAAGGGCACGATCAGGACATTGCGGGCCGGCGTGCGCAGCGGCCGGCCGTCGAGCTCGATGCGCCGTCCGCCATCCGCCGCGACCGCCTGCGCGTCCTTCCAGAAGCGCTTCACGACTTCCGCCAGCCGCGCCGCAGGCGATGGGGCAAGAGGGTCCCGACGATCAGCCCGGCGATCGCCATCAGCGCGCCCGGCACCGGCCAGCCGCCCGGCCGCAGGAACGGCGTGAACGCAATCGCGATGCCGACGATGATCAGCACCAGTCCGCTCACCCGCAACAGCGCGAACATGCCGAAGCGCCGCCGCCACAGCGCCTCTTCGTCCGCGCTCGGCACCGGCCGGGGCTCGTCGTTCACGCCGGCACCCCGGTCCAGCCGCGGGCGAGCGCCGGCACCTCGCCCGGCTCCCGTGCCACCGCGATGGCGCCATGGCGCAGCAGCTCCGCATCCTCGTGATAACCCCACGCCACGCCGATCGCGCCGATCCCGGCCGCCGCCGCGCAGCCCATGTCCCAGCCGGTATCGCCGATCATCACCGTGTTGCGCGGCGTCGCCGCCGCGTCGGCCATCGCCGCAAGCGCCATTGCGGGGTGCGGCTTGGACGGATGGCGATCGGCGGTCTGCAACGAGACGAAGCGATCGAGCAGGCCGTGGCTTCGCAGGCAATGCGCCAGCCCGCGATCCGACTTGCCGGTCGCAACCGCAAGCAGCCAGCCATCGTCCTGCAGCGCGTCGAGCAGGTCGACGATCCCGTCGAACAGCGGCTCTTCGACCTGCCCTGCCCCGCGCAATTCCTGAAACGCCAGGCGATAGGTCTCGGCGAGATCGACCAGTTCGTCTGCCGAGGCATCGGGCGCAAGCATCGCCATGGCCTCGATCAGGCTCAGCCCGACCACCCGCCGCGCCTCGCGCGCCGGCGGCGGAACCCGCCGATGCTGGCGCAGGCTCATGGTCAGCGCGCGATAGATCGTGCCCCCGCTATCGACCAGCGTCCCGTCGCAATCGAAGATGGCGAGGCGTACCATCTATCGGCGCTTCGCCGGCTTGCGCTTCGGGGCGTCGGTCGGCGCGCCGCGCGACCGCCGTTCGCCCTTGCGGGCCTTGCGCGCGGTCTTGGCGGCGGCGGCGACGCGCTTGGTGCGGACTTCGGCGGACTTGGCCGGGTCGGGCGTGTCGAGCGGCAGGTTGTCGCCGGCCATCGGCTCGAACCCCAGCGTCGTCAGCGTCTCGGCGAAATGTGGCGGCAGTTCGGCCGTGACGTCGATCGGCTTGCCGTCCGGCCCGTCGACCCGCAGCCGCCGTGCGTGAAGATGCATCTTGCGGCTGACGGTGCCCGTCAGAAAGGCTTCCGCGCCGCCGTATTTCGCGTCGCCGACAATCGGATGACCGATCGCCGCCATGTGTGCGCGAAGCTGGTGCGTGCGCCCGGTCAGCGGCTGCAGCTCGACCCATGCAGCGCGATTGCCGGCGATGTCGATCGTCCGGAAACGGGTACGGGCGCTTTGTCCATTCTCCTCGTCGACATGCATCTTCTCGCCCCCGGTACCGGGCTGCTTGGCGAGCGGCGCTTCGATCAGCCCCTCTTCGGGCGAGGGCACGCCGACGACCAGCGCCCAATAGACCTTGCGGGCGGTGCGGCTCGAAAAGGTCTTGGCGAAATGGCCCGCCGCCCGCGCCGACCGCGCCACCAGCAGCGCGCCCGACGTGTCCTTGTCGAGGCGGTGGACCAGCTTGGGCCGCTGCCCCGCCTCGTCCGCCAACCCGTCGAGCAGCCGGTCGAGATGCTGATGGGTCTTGGTCCCGCCCTGGGTCGCGAGGCCAGGCGGCTTGTTGAGCACGATCGCGTCGCGGGTCCGCTCGATCACCATCTCCTGGACGAAGCTGTGCTCGTCCGGGGTCAGCGGCACGACCTCGCGGACCGGCCGCTTGCTTTCGATCGGCGCCGCGTCGGCGGGCGGCACGCGGATCGACTGGCCGGCCTCGATCCGGTCGCCCGGCGTCGCGCGCTTCCCGTCGACCCGGATCTGCCCCGTCCTCGCCCAGCGCGACACCAGGTTGAAGCTGACATCGGGCAAGTGCCGCTTGAACCAGCGGTCGAGGCGAATGCCGTCGTCGTCCTCGGCAACGGAAAAGAGACGCTCGGCGGCCATGGCGGCGCCGGTTAGCCCAAGCGCCCGCCGATGGCGAGGCTCATCCGCCCCAATAGGCGAACGCCTGCGCCTGCACCCGCCGGACGAAGGCGGCCGCCTCGGCACCCTCCCACGCGCCGGTGTAGCCGTGCGCGCTGCCACCCCCGCCGACCCACCACCCCTGCCCCGGCCAGCCGTCGGACTGCCGCACCACGAGCACCGCCAGTTCGGGCTCGCCCCGCTGCGCATTCTCGCGGTCGACGACGCCCAACGTGACGCACAGCGCGCGCATCTTCGGGCGCGAAAAGCCGAAGCCGAGCCGCTCCAACAATTCCGAGTAGGTCAGCGGATGACCCGCGCTGGCCGCGGCGACGAGATGCGCGCGCACCTCGTCTACATCTCCGATCGCGCTGCCATCAATCGCAGGCAGCGCTGCGGTCACTTCGGCTGGTCGGGCGCCGGCGTCAGTTCATAAGCGTCCAGCCGCGCGCCCGCCCGGGCCGGCACCGCCAGCCGCCACACGAACGGGCCGATCCGCTCGAGCACCCCCGCCATGTCGCGCGGGGGGTCGTCGCCATAGGCCTTTGGCGCGTCCTTCTCGCCGATCGCCATGCTGCCGAGGAAGATCATGCGCGTCGGCAGGTCGTCCTCCCACAGTCGCCCCGACGGCCGCTCGCTGCCGGTCTGCTTGACGATCGTCAGATGCCCCTCCTCGGCCTGCACATAGCAGTAGAAGGGCTTGAACCGCTCGAACGCGGGCGCGCTGCGCGCCGGGGTGCCGAACCGCACCAGCCGGCATTGATAGCTGCCGACACTCGGCGCCGGCATGGCAAGCGCGGCGTCCGGGTGCAGGAGAACGCCTTCTTGCTCGACCTCGGCGGCGGATCCGTGGCTCGTCGCCCCGGCCAGCGCGGCGTTCCATGCTGTCGCAATGTGCGCGATCCGCGCTGCATCCGCCGGGCTCGCCACCCGCTTCCACCAGTCCGCCTTGCTCGGCGCGGGCGCCGGGACCGGCGGCGCAACCAGCTTGGGCGCGGGTGCGGCACAGCCGGCCATCAGCAGCGGCACGGCGGCCGCGCACAGGCGCATCATCGGCTTGCGGTGATCCCGAGTCATCCGCCTCAGGGTGGCAGGCGACCGGGCGCATTTCAACTAACGCCGTGTTCACCACGATCGTTGACTTGCCCGGCACGTCGCGTAGCGCGCGCCCTCGTGAACGCTTCCTCATCCCCGACGCCGCCGCCGCCAAGGCAGGGCATCGGCTACGCCTACGGGCTAGCAGCCTATGCGCTATGGGGCTTCATGCCGATCTACTTCAAACTGGTAAAAGTGGTTCCGCCGACCACCATCGTCGCGCAGCGGATCTGCTGGTCACTGCTGGTGCTGCTGGTCCTGATCACGCTCGCGCGCGGCTGGCCCGCGGTATGGCGCGCGGCCTCGCACCGTGGCACCATGCTGTTGCTGGTCGCGAGCTCGACGTTGATCGCAGCCAACTGGCTGCTCTACGTATATGCCGTCAACAGCGGCCATGTGATCGCCAGCAGCCTTGGCTATTATCTGAATCCGCTCGCAAATATCCTCCTCGGCCGCTTCGTCCTGAAGGAGCGGCTCAGCCGATTGCAATGGGCGGCCGTCGGCATCGCCGGGTTGGGCATCGCCGTGCTCGCCGCCGCCGCGCTTCATCAGTTGTGGCTCAGCGTGCTGCTGTGCGTGTCCTTTTCGGGCTACGGCCTGGTCCGCAAGATCGTCGCGGCGGAGGCGCTGGCCGGTCTGGTGATCGAAACCGCTCTGCTGCTCGGCCCAGCGCTCGCGTGGCTTATCCTGTCGCACGCGCCCGGCGCGCCCGCGCTAGGCCCGACCGCGCACCTCTCCGCAATGCTCGCGGCGAGCGGCGTCGTGTCGACCATTCCCCTGCTGATGTTCACGGCCGCGGCCCGCCGACTGCCCTATTCGACCATGGGCATGCTGCAGTTCATCGCGCCGACCTGTCAGCTGCTGTTAGCCGTGTTCGTTTACGGCGAGCCGTTCGGCCGCAGCCACGCGCTGGCGTTCGGCGCGATCTGGCTTGCGCTGCTGCTCTATGTCGCCGCGCTGGTCGGCGCCGCCCGGCGCGAGCGCGCAGTAGTGCAAGCGGACCGCTTGTCGGGCGCGGCGGAGAGCGGCATGGTGCGCTGATGCTCAACATCGTTTCGCTGATCATCGGCATCGTCGCCTTTCTGTTTGGGCTGATCGCGTTCGTGCCGCTGCTCGGTGCGCTTAATTGGCTGATCGTTCCGCTCGCCATCCTTGGCGCGGTGATCGGCTCGATGAGCGCGGCCAGGACCGGCCGCAACCTCAACCTGATCGTCATCGTCGTCGGCATCCTGCGGCTGATGCTGGGCCACGGCATCCTGTGATGCGCGACCCACGCGTCGACGAATTCATCGCCGCAGCGGAGCCGTTCGCCCGGCCGATCCTGACCCACGTGCGCGAGCGCGTCCACGCTGTCGTCCCGGACGCGACCGAAGCGCTCAAGTGGAACATGCCGGCCTATCTCCAAGGCGACGCGATCCTGCTCATCACCGGCGCGTTCAAGGCGCACGTCGCGATCAATTTCTGGCGCGGCAAGGACATTGCGCCGCACACGTCCGTCGGCGCGATGGGGCAGTTCGGCCGCCTCACCTCGCTCGAAGATCTGCCGGCCGACTTCGACGCGCTGATCGCCGAGGCCGCGCGGCTCGCCGGCACACCGTCGAAGCGGTCCGCCAAGCCCGCCCCGCCTCCGGCCGAAATTCATCCCGAGTTCGCGGCGGCGCTCGACGCGGCGCCGCTGGCGCGCGACCACTTCGACCGCTTCACCGCCGGTCAGCGCCGCGAGTATGTCGACTGGATCGCGGAAGCGAAGCGCGGCGAGACCCGCGCGCGCCGCATCGCAAGCGCGGTCGAATGGCTGAGCGAAGGCAAGCGCCGCAACTGGAAACACGAGCGCAGCTAGTGCGGGTGCACTAGGGAGCATCGTGTTCGAGCGCAGCTAGTGCGGCCGTCCGCGTCCGAACGCCTAGCGCGTCTTCACATAGCGTCCCGGCGCATCCTCGATCGCCTTGTGCTTGCCCTCGCCGGGGACGCGCGCGCCCTCGACCTTGACCGTGTCCGTCGCCTGCGCGCGCAGCCACTTGATCCAGTCGGGCCACCAGCTGCCTTTGTGCTCGGTCGCCCCGGCGATGAAGTCCTCGAGGTTCGCCGGCTCGCTCTCGTTGACCCAATGCTGGTATTTGCCGGCCGACGGCGGGTTGACCACTCCCGCGATGTGGCCCGATCCCGCCAGCACGAAGCGCTTGGGTCCGGACAGGTGATGCATCAGCCGCCACACGCTTTCCGGCGGCGCGATATGATCCTCGCGGCCCGCCTGGATGTAGGCCGGCGTCCTGACCTGCTTGAGGTGGATCGGCGTCCCGTCGACAACGACCGCGCCGGCCTCGACCAGCTTGTTCTGCTTGTACAGCGTGTCGAGATAGTCGCGGTGCCACGCGGCTGGCAGATTGGTCGTGTCGCTGTTCCAGTGGAGCAGGTCGAACGGCGCCGGCTCCTGCCCCAGCAGATAGTTGTTGACGACATAGTTCCAGATGAGGTCGCGTCCGCGCAGCAGGTTGAACGTCGCCGCCATGTAGCGCCCGTCGAGGAAACCCTTCTCGGCCGTGATCTTGCCAAGCAGGCCCATCACCTCGTCGCCGAGGAACAGGGTCAGGTCGCCGGCCGCCTCGAAATCGACCTGCGCGGTGAAAAACGTCACCGACGCGACCTTGTCGGCCTCGTCCCGCGCCGCCATCAGCGCCAGCGTCGCGGCGAGCGTCGTGCCGGCCACGCAATAGCCGATCGCGTGCACCGCGGGCACGCCGAGCTGCTCGCGGATGACGTCGATCGCTTCGATCTGGGCGGCGACGTAATCGTCGAGCTGCACGTGGGCGAGGCTCTCGTCGGCCGATTTCCAACTGACCATGAACAGGCTGACGCCCTGTTCGACCGCCCAGCGGACGAAGCTCTTCTCGGGCGTCAGGTCGAGGATGTAGAAGCGGTTGATCCACGGCGGGAACACCACCAGCGGCGTCGCCAGCACCTCGTCGGTGGTCGGCGCATAGTGGATCAGCTGGAACAGCGGCGTCTCGTAGATCACCTTGCCCGGCGTCATCGCCAGATTGCGTCCGACCTCGAACGCGCCGGCCGGACTCTGCGTCATCTGGCCGGCCTTGATGTCGGCCAGCATGTTCTTCAGCCCGTTGAGCAGATTGTCGCCGCGCGTCTCGATCGTGCGCTTCATCACCTCGGGATTGGTCAGCGCGAAGTTGGACGGGCTCATCGCGTCGACGAAGCTCTTGGTGGCGAACTTGAGCTTCTGCCGCGCGGGCTGGTCGAGGCCCTCGACCTTGTCGATCGTGCCGAGCAGCTGGTCCGAAATCGCCAGGTACGATTGGCGGATGGTGTCGAACAGCGGATTGTCGTGCCACTCCGCGGACGCGAAGCGACGGTCCTTGGTCTCGGCCGCCTTGGTCACCCCGCCGAGCATCTGACCCCAGGTCTCGAGCCCCTTCGCCCAGAACTCGGCCCCGGCGGTCAGCAGCGGCATCGGGTCGGCGGAGACCGGCGGCTTGGCGAGCAGGCCGTCGCCCGTCGCCAGTTCGTCGGTCCATTCCTCGATCAGCATCTGCTGCGCGCGGCCCATGACCATCGTCCAGTGCTGCCAATCGTCGAGGGTCGGAATGGTCACGGAGGAGTCGGGTTGGTCGGCCATCCCTTCTGTCTACGCCATTTCGCGCGAATACGGCAGTGCCATCGTTGCAGCCCTCGAACGCGAGCGCCTCCCCCGAACGCCTTTGCACTTGCCGCACCGCAGCAGCGCCGCCAAGGTCGCCGGCATGACCGAGGACTTCTACCGCATCCGCCGCCTGCCGCCCTACGTGTTCGCCGAAGTGAACGCGATGAAGGCAGCGGCGCGCGCGCGCGGCGAGGACATCATCGACCTGGGCATGGGCAATCCCGACGGCATGCCCCCGCCCCACGTCATCGCCAAGCTGGCCGAGGTCGCCGCCAAGCCGACTGCGCACCGCTACTCCGCCAGCCGCGGCATTCCAGGGCTGCGCAAGGCCCAGGCCGCCTACTACCAGCGTCGCTGGAACGTCACGCTCGACCCCGACAGCGAGGTCATCGTCACGCTCGGCAGCAAGGAGGGGCTGGCCAACCTTGCGCAGGCGATCACCGCGCCGGGCGACGTCGTGCTCGCGCCCAATCCGTCCTACCCGATTCACACCTTCGGCTTCATCATCGCCGGCGCGGCGATCCGCTCGATCCCTGCGGCGCCGGGCCCGGATTTTTTCGCCCGGCTCGACATGGCGATGCGCTACACCGTGCCCCGGCCCAAGGTGCTGGTGGTCGGCTATCCGTCGAACCCGACCGCATACGTCGCCGACCTGCCGTTCTATCAGCAGCTCGTCGCCTTCGCGCGCGAGCATGAGCTGATCGTCATCTCCGACCTCGCCTATGCCGAAATCTACTTCGGCGACGAGCCCACTCCGTCGATCCTGCAGGTCGAGGGCGCCAAGGAGGTCGCGGTCGAGTTCACCTCGATGTCCAAGACCTATTCGATGGCCGGCTGGCGGATGGGCTTCGCGGTGGGCAACCCGCGCCTGATCGCCGCGCTGACCCGGGTGAAGTCCTATCTCGATTACGGCGCCTTCACCCCGATCCAGGCGGCGGCGACAGCGGCCCTCAATGGCCCGCAGGACATCATCGCGGAAAACCGGGCGCTGTATAAGCGCCGCCGCGACGTCATGGTCGACAGCTTCGCCAAGGCCGGCTGGACGATCCCCGTCCCGCAGGCGAGCATGTTCGCCTGGGCGCCGATCCCCGAGAAATTCCAGGCCATGGGGTGCATGGAATTTTCCAAGCGCCTGCTGACCGAGGCCGGCGTGGCGGTCGCGCCGGGCGTCGGCTTCGGCGAGGAAGGCGAAGGCTATGTCCGCCTGGCCCTGGTCGAAAACGAACAGCGCCTCCGCCAGGCGGCGCGCGGCATCAAGAAGATGATCGCGAAGGCGTGAAAAGGGGATTGAGCTTGCATTCAAGCTCTGTGTGCATCACATAGTGTTTGCTGAGTTCGACGCCGACAAGGACTGGGCCAACCGTGTCAAGCATGGCGTACCCCTTGCTGTTCGGCGTTCGCGTGTTCGCTGACGAAGATCGTGCGATCATCCCTACGGTTCGGATCGGCGACGAAGAGGAGCGCTTCAAGGCAGTTGGATTGGTCGACGGAAGATTGTGGACCGCAGTCCACGTGTGGCGCGGCGAGGTGGTGCACCTGATCTCCGTGAGAAGGAGCAATAGCGGTGAACAAAGAGACTATGATCGCCATTCCGGCGGATCCCGACGACCCTGAAGATCGGGCTGTCAGCGTCGCCGGCCTGGAACGCGGCCTCATGGGCAGGCGCATTCGCCAGCTGCGCAACCGCCTCAGCCTGAGCCAGGAGGCGTTCGCGCAAACCTACGGCATCCCGCTCGCCAGCATCCGCCAGTATGAGATCGGCCGCTACATGCCCCCGCCCGCGGTGCGCGCCTATCTGGCGGTGATCGACGCGGAGCCAGAGCGCGCCGCCCACGTCGGCGCGTGGGACGTTCCCGACGTACTGTCCGACCACGCCGCCTGATGCTGGCCGGCCTGCCCGACCTTTCGACGACCAATTCCGAAGTCGCGCAGGTCATCCAGTCGGCGGTCGCCCCGGTGTTCCTGCTTGCCGGGATCGGCTCGTTCCTCAACGTCTGCGCGGGGCGCCTCGCGCGCATCGTCGACCGCGCGCGCAGCCTCGAGCAGCGTGTGCTCGACAGCCGCGGGGACGAGCATGACCGCATCGTCGACGAGCTCCGCCTGCTCGATCGCCGGATGTGGGTCGTCAACGCCGCGGTGCTCCTGTCGGTCGGCGCGGCGGTGCTGATCTGCCTGGTCGTCATCCTGCTGTTCGCCGGGCGCCTCGTCGGCCTGCACTTCGGCACCGCCATTGCGCTGCTGTTCATCGCCGCGATGGCGTCGACCGGGCTCGGCTTCGCGATCTTCCTCTACGAGACCCGGCTCGGCACGCGCGCCGTCCGCATCCGCTCGCACATCCTCCAGCACCGCGTCGAGGACGAGCCCTGACGCTTGCCTTGCGCCCATGCTGCCCATTACGACGTCCCGCTCGCTACGACGGACCGGGGATTAGGGGGAGCGCGACGATGTTGATTGCCATGGCCTTGCTGGCCGCAACGCCGGTCACGCCAGCCGCTTCGGCGCCGGCTGCACCGCCCGCCACGATCGCCGCCGCGCCGCTTCCGCCATTACCCCCGATCGACCCGGCGCAGCTGGCGCTGGCGCGGGTCAGTGCGGGGGTGTGGTTCCGCGACGGCAGCATGGCGCGCCTGTTCGACAACCTCCTCTCGACCCAGCCCGACAGCTATGCCTCGTCGATGCTCGACATGAACCTTGGCCAGGTCATGGGGATGGCGGGCATGCCTGCTCCGGCGTCGAGCGGCGGCGAGCGCGACCTGACCTTGCGCCAGCTGATGAGCAAGAACGATCCCTACTTCCAGCAGCGCATGGCATCGATCCACGACGCGATCGTCGCCGAGGCGGCTCGCCTGGGGCCGCGGTTCGAGCCGCAGATCCGTGAGGGCCTGGCCCAATCGATGGCGCATCGCTTCACCGCGCTGCAGCTGGGCGAGATGAACCGCTTCCTGACGACCCCGACCGGCCAGGCCTTCGCCGATCAGGCCTATCTGATGTGGGCCGACCCGGCGCTGTTCCGCGCGGCCCTGAGCACGGTTCCTGGCCTGATCGGCGAGATGCCGGGGGTCGTCCAGCGCGTCACCGCCGCCGCCAACCGCTATCCGCGCCCCGCGCGCAAGGCCAGCGCCCCTGCGCCCGCGCCGAAGAAGCCGCTCCACCGGCGCAAGAAGTAGCCCGCTCGCCTCGACAAGGGCGGCACGCGCACCTATCGCCGCCCAGCAATTCGGAGAGCAGTGCATGATCAACGGCAGCAGCGTTCGCGCAAGTTCGGTCCTCGACCGCGTCCTCGTGCTGGAGATGGTGCGCGTCACCGAAGCGGCCGCGATCGCCGCGGCCAAGCTGATCGGCCGCGGGGACGAGAAGGCCGCCGATGCCGCCGCGGTAGAGGCGATGCGTGCCGCGCTCAACGAACTGCCGATGGATGGCACGGTCGTCATCGGCGAAGGCGAGCGCGACGAGGCGCCGATGCTCTACATCGGTGAAAAGGTCGGCTCCGCGCAGGGCACTGGACCCGCGATCGACATCGCCCTCGACCCGCTCGAGGGAACGACCATCACCGCCAAGGCCGGTCCCAACGCACTCGCCGTGCTCGCCATCGCCGAAAAGGGCGGCCTGCTCAACGCGCCCGACGTCTACATGGACAAGCTCGCGATCGGGCCGGGCTACGAGCAGGGTCTCGTCAGCCTCGACCGCTCTCCGTCCGACAATGTCCGCGCGGTCGCCGCTGCGAAGGGGTGCAGCGTCGGTGAGATCATCGCCTGCGTCCTCGACCGCCCGCGCCACTCCGCGCTGATCGCCGAGCTGCGCGCGCTGGGCTGCGGCATCATGCTGATCCCCGACGGCGACGTCGCCGGGGTGATCGCCACGACCGATCCCGATACCGGCATCGACATCTACATGGGCTCGGGCGGGGCGCCGGAAGGCGTGCTCGCCGCCGCGGCGCTGCGTTGCGTCGGCGGTCAGATGCAGGGTCGCCTGCTGTTCCGCAACGACGACGAGCGCGGCCGCGCCCGCCGCTGGGGGATCGAGGACCTCGACCGCATCTACCACCTCGACGATCTCGCCACCGGCGACACCATCTTCGCCGCGACCGGGGTCACCGACGGCTCGCTGCTGCAGGGCGTGCGCCGCAAGAAGGGCGGCAGCCTCACCACCGAAAGCATCGTCATGCGCGCCAGCTCCGGCACCGTGCGACGGATCACCGGCGAGCACCACAAGGGCGTGGCATAGCGCAAGGTTCTTTGCCGCCTCTGGAGGCGACGCAGCCCGTCCCCCACGCGCCAACCTTGGTCGCAGCGTGAAAGACCTTTCCTACTCGCTTCGTTCGTGGAACGGTCGGCATGGTCGATGGACGAGGCGGCCGGCACGTGCACTGCGAACGAGAAGCAACCTTCCTGAGGTCCCAAGCTAAGCCGTTCATCACCGTGAACTTTGGGAACATTCGCGCCGCATGAACGAGGCAACGAGCATCTTGCGCCCGTTCGCGAGCGCCTCCCTTGCCACCCGCGAGGACCATGCCTGCGGCGTGACCCACTCGCTCGCCGGGCAACCGTGGCGCTGGCGGCGGCAGGGGGGAGACACGCTCGGGCTCGACCTCGTCGACCAGCTCCTCCTCGCCCGCGGCATCGCGGCGGACGACCTCGCCCGGCACCGGGACCCGCGCATCCGCGATTTCCTGCCCGATCCGTCGCACTTCGCGGACATGGACAAGGCCGCCGCGCGGCTCGCCGATGCGGTCCTTCGATGCGAACAGATCGCGATCTTTGGCGACTACGACGTCGACGGAGCGACGTCGGCGGCGCTGCTGACGATCCTGCTGCGCCGGCTCGGCAGCGAGCCGATCGTCTACATCCCCGACCGGCTGATGGAGGGCTATGGCCCGAGCGGCCGCGCGCTGGTCGAACTGCGGCAGCGCGGAGCGAGCTTGGCGGTCACGGTCGACTGCGGGGCGCAGGCATTCGATGCACTCGCCGCGGCGGCCGACGCGGGGCTCGACGTGATCGTCTGCGACCACCACCAGTGCGCGACCGCGCTGCCCACCGCCCACGCCGTCATCAATCCCAATCGCCTGGACGAGAGTGTGACCGGCGCGGCGCACGGCCATGTCGCGGCGGTCGGCATGGCCTTCCTGCTCGGCACCGCCCTGTTGCGCGAGCTGCGCCGGCGCGGGCACTTCACGCCCGAGCGTCCCGAGCCCAGGATCATCGACCTGCTCGATCTCGTCGCGCTCGGCACCGTCGCCGACGTCGCACGGCTCAAGACGCTGAACCGCGCCTTCGTGACGCAGGGGCTCAAGGTCATGGCCGGGCGCCAGAACATCGGCCTCGCCGCGCTGGCCGACGCCGCGCGCCTGACCCGCGCGCCGCTGTGCCGCGACCTTGGCTTCGCGCTGGGGCCGCGGATCAACGCCGGCGGGCGGGTCGGCAAGTCCGACCTCGGCGTGCGCCTGCTGACCACCGCCGACCCCGAGGAGGCACGCGAGATCGCCGCCGAGCTCGACCGCCTCAACGAGGAGCGCCGCGCGATCGAGCTGCTAGTGGCCGAGGAGGCCGGCGCGGCCGCCGATGCGCAAGCCGACGCGCCCCTAATCCTCGTCTCCGGCCGGGGCTGGCACGCCGGCGTGATCGGCATCGTCGCCAGCCGCCTGAAGGAGAAGCACGGCCGCCCCGCGATCGTCATCGCGCAGGACGAGGACGGCAGCGGCAAGGGCTCCGGCCGCTCGATCAGCGGCGTCGATCTCGGCGCTGCCATCCTCGCCGCCAAGGACAGCGGACTGCTGGTGGCGGGCGGCGGACACGCGATGGCCGCCGGCCTCACCCTGGCGCCGGGCGGGCTCGAGCCCCTGCGCGATTTCCTCCACGCCCGCATGGCCGCCGATGTCGCGGCCTCGCGAGGCAACCGCGCACTTCTGCTCGACGCGATGCTTTCGCCCGGCGGGGTCGCGGCGGGGCTGTGCGACCAGCTCGATGCCGCCGGGCCCTACGGTGCCGGCTGGCCGAGCCCGCGCGTCGCCGCCGGGCCGGCGCGGCTGCTGCGCCCGCAGATCGTCGGCAACGGCCACGTCCGCGGCATTGCGTGCGGCGACGATGGCAAGAGCTTCAAGTGGATCGCGTTCCGCGCCGCCGACACGGCGCTGGGCCAGGCGCTGCTGGCGAGCGCGCCCGACCAGCCGTGGTGGCTCGCGGGGACGATCAAGCGCGACGAGTACAACGGCGGCAGCGCCGCCGAGATGCACCTCGACGACGCTGCCGCTTATTCCTGATCCCGCCGTAGCCTTAGGCGTAGGTGACCGAGACCGTCTTGCGCCGCAGCCGCATGGAGCCGCCGATCGCGCCGAAGCCGACCAGCATCATCGCCCACGTAGCGGGCTCCGGGACCGGGTTCGAGACCTTCAGCGACGAGACCTTGAAGCCGTCGTTGTTCGCGCTGTTGAACGCCGCGCCGACCAGCCACTGGCGGGAGACCGCGTTCGATCCCGTCGCGACCACGCCGTCGGTGCCGGTGCCGTTGACCGTGGTCCAGCCCGAGGTCGTGACCGACGCGCTGTTGAACGGAGCGGTCAGTGCCTGGAACGCGAGATCGTTGTCTCGGCTCGCCAGGTAGGACGAGCCCGTCCCCATGTTGAAGCTCGCCAGCCCGATGTTGCTGAGCGTGACCGCGTGATCGAACGTCAGCAGCAGGAAGTCGGTGTAGCCGTTGACGTTGTCGACCTGGTGGTAGTTGTAATTGCCGCTGAAGTCGCCGTTGCCGATCACGCCGAGCCCTGCCGAATAGACGCCTACGTTGGCGCTGTTGACCGGGTTGCCGCTCGCCTGGCTCGACTGATAGCCGGTCACGACGACATGCTCGGTGCCCGAGGTGAAGGTATAGGAGTTGCCCGCGCCCGATCCCGACGAGCCGGTCACGGCGGACGAGGTGGTGTCGAAGGTATAGGTCGTGGCCGCCGGGGCGGGCATGGCCGCACCGAGCATCATGGCCGCGCCGATGGCGTTAACGATCTTGGTCATGAAATCCCCTGTTCCCGGTGCATCCGCTCGCGAATGCTCGTTCAAGCTTCGGCGAGTCGCTGCCGAGCCCGGGGCCAAGAGCATCGCTTCGGCCCACGCCACCACGCCGCTGAGACCCTCCCGTTCTGGCACGGTCGGATCAGCGCGCTTGCGGCGGGTCGAGCGGCTTCCGCGCCGCTGCTCCAGCTTGACCGTGCGCCCCCCCTCGCCTAATCGCCCGACCGCTCGACGGCCCCTTCGTCTAAGGGTTAGGACGCGGCCCTTTCACGGCTGAAATACGGGTTCGAATCCCGTAGGGGTCACCAGCATTCGTCGTCGCTGGTGACAGACAGCCCTGCCCGGACTAGCAACCCTCATGGCCACGGCG
This sequence comes from uncultured Sphingomonadaceae bacterium, assembly GCA_964235835.1. Taxonomy (GTDB): domain Bacteria; phylum Pseudomonadota; class Alphaproteobacteria; order Sphingomonadales; family Sphingomonadaceae; genus Sphingomicrobium. Next base: position 19,962 of record CAXSDY010000014.1, read on the forward strand.
CGCAGACCAGATGAACGGATCGACTTGCCTGAGGCAAGGGGGGAACTCGCTGGGCTGATTGCCACGTTCGACTGGTCGCGCACGGCGCTCGGCCCCCTCGATCAGTGGCCCCAGAGCCTCAGGACGGCGACCGCGCTCGCGCTCAACTCGCCGGTCGCGATCGTGCTGCTGTGGGGTCCCGACGGCACGATGATCTACAACGACGCCTATGCGGCGTTCGCGGCGGCGCGCCACCCCGACCAGCTCGGCATGAAGGTGCGCGAGGGCTGGCCCGAGGTCGCGGACTTCAACGACAACGTCATGAAGGTCGGCCTTGCTGGCGGCACCCTGTCGTACAGGGACCAGGAGCTGACGCTGTTCCGCAACGGCCGTGCCGAACAGGTCTGGCTCGACCTCTACTACTCGCCCGTCCCGGACGAGAGCGGCCACCCGGCCGGCGTGATGGCGATCGTGGTCGAGACGACGCAGAAGGTCGAGGCCGATCGCGCTCTTCAAAGCGAGCAGTTTCGTTTGCGGCAGATGTACGAGCAGTCCCCGAGCTTCAAGGCGATGCTGGACGGGCCCGACCATCGCTTCGTGATGGTCAACGAAGCCTATCGCCGGCTGGTCGGCCAGCGCGACGTGCTGGGGCAGACGGTTGCCGAGGCGCTGCCCGAAGCCGCGGCGCAGGGCTATGTCGACCTGCTGGATCGCGCCTTCGTGACGGGCGAAGCAGTGACGTCGACCAGCGCGCGGTTCGAATTGATCAGGCCGGACGGCGGCTCCGACGAGCGGTTCGTCGACTTTGTCTGTCAGCCCGTCAGCGACGGAGCGGGGAGCGTCAGCGGCATCTTCGTCGACGGGGTCGACGTCACCGACCGCGTTCGGGCGGAGGCGGTGCTCAGCGCAAGCGAGGACCAGTTCCGCACCTTCGCGCAGGCCATGCCGAACCACGTCTGGACGGCGCGACCGGACGGCATGCTGGACTGGTTCAACCAGCGCGTGCTGGAATATAGCGGGCTCGGGTTCGACGCTCTGAAGGACGCCGAATGGACGCGGCTGGTCCATGCGGACGATCTGGAGCGCGCCATCGCTGACTGGGCCACTGCGCTGGCTTCCGGAACGACCTACGAGACCGAATTCCGAATCCTGCGGCACGACGGCGAGTACCGCTGGCACCTGATCCGCGCGGTTCCGATCCAGCGTGACGGCATCCTCGCGCGCTGGATCGGAACCAACACCGATATCCACGAACAAAAGCTCGCCGAAGTGCAGACGATGCGCGATCGGGACCGATTATGGACTCTGTCGCAGGACTTGATGCTGATCTGCGATTACTCGGGGACGATCACCTCGGTGAACCCGTCCGCCACACGCATGCTGGGCTATGATCAGGATGAGGTGGTCGGGCTGCCGATCAACGACTTCGTTCATCCCGACGACATCGCGAGCACGGCGGCGGAGGTCGGCAAGCTCGCATCCGGCGCCACCACCGTGGCGTTCGAGAACCGGTATCGCTGCAAGGACGGCAGTTTCAAGCTGATCGACTGGACCGCCGTCCCCGATGGCGACCGGATCCACGCGGTCGGTCGCGACATCACGGAGGAGCGGCGCCTCGCTCGGGACCGCGAGCGCATCTGGTCGCTCTCGCCGGTCGTGAAGGTGGTGGCGGAGTCCTCCGGCCGGGTCCTCGCGGTCAACCCGTCATGGACCAGCATCCTTGGCTGGACCCCGGAGGAGACGGTCGGGCGCGACGTGCTCGACTTCGTGCTCCCGTCCGACCTGCCCGGCGCCAGTGCCAGGCTGGCGGGTCTCGCGGAAACGACCGCGTCCAAGGTCGATTCGCGCAGCATCTTCGTCGCGAAGGACGGCAGCGAGCACCACTTCGCCTGGACGACGGTGCCCGAGGCCGGCACGCTCTATCTGTTCGGCCGCGACGTCACGGCGGAGGTCGAGGCGGCCGAGGCGCTGTCCACTACCGAGGAGGCGCTGCGGCAGTCACAGAAGATGGAGGCGGTCGGTCAGCTGACGGGCGGCATCGCCCACGACTTCAACAATCTGCTGCAGGGCATCACCGGCAGCCTCGAGATCGTCAAGCGCCGCGTGGAGCAAGGCCGGCTCGACGATCTCGACCGCTTCATCGACGGGGCGACCGGGGCGGCTAACCGGGCCGCGGCCCTGACCCACCGCCTGCTCGCCTTCTCGCGCCGGCAGCCGCTCGCACCGCGCGCGGTACAGGTCAATCCGCTGATCTCGTCGATGGAGGATTTGCTCGACCGCACGATCGGCGAAGGCATCGACCTCCACCTCGGCCTGGCCGACGACCTGTGGCTCACGCTGTGCGATCCCAACCAGCTCGAGAACGCCCTGCTGAACCTGGTCATCAATGCGCGCGACGCGATGCCGAACGGGGGCAAGCTGACCATCGAGACCTGCAACGCACACCTCGACAAGGCCTACGCCGCCAGTCAGCGGGACGTGAAGCCAGGCAAATATGTCTGCATCTGCGTGTCGGACACGGGCACGGGAATGGACGCCGACACGATCGCCAAGGCGTTCGAGCCGTTCTTCACGACCAAGCCGATTGGTCAGGGCACGGGCCTCGGCCTGTCGATGATCTATGGGTTCGCGCGCCAGTCGGAGGGCTATGCCCGGATCTACAGCGAGATTCGCAAGGGCACGACGTTCAAACTCTACCTGCCGCGCCATGAGGGTGCCGGGGCTGCAGCGGACGATGAGCCCGCCCGCACCGTCGCGAGCGAACCCTCAGATCATGGCGAGTCGGTGCTCGTCGTCGAGGACGATCCGGTGGTTCGCGAGTTGATCGTGGAGGTGCTGACCGAGTTGGGCTACCGCCCGATTCAGGCCTTCGACGGCCCGAGCGGGGTCGAGATGCTTCGATCGGATCAGCGCATCGACCTGCTGATTACCGACATCGGCCTGCCCGGCCTCAACGGGCGGCAGGTCGCCGACGCCGGGCGCGCGATGCGCCCCGGCCTGAAGATCCTGTTCATGACCGGCTACGCCGAGAATGCGGCATTGGCGTCGGGCTTTCTCGAGCCCGGCATGGCAATGATCACCAAGCCGTTCGCGATCGACGTGCTCGGCAGGCGTGTGCGCGCCATTCTCGAAGGCTGACCGAAGGAGAGAGACGCAAAATGAAAACGAACGAGGAAATCGCGCTCGCGAAAGGATCGCAGCCGCGCTGGCAGATCTGGGCGATGATCGCGGTGCTGATCGGCTGCGTCGCCACGCTCGCCGCAACCCTCTACGACATCGCCTGATCTACTCGACCAGCGGCACGCCGTAGCTGACGAGAATGGCGCGGATTTCTGCGGCGTGCCGGGCGAGCGCGCGCTCGACCTCACGCCTGAGCTCGACGTCGTCCTTGCGCACGCCCATCGAGATGTCGAACACCATCGGCAGGTTGGGGCCGTCGATCTGCGGAGTGACCGGGGTGACGGTCAGCGGCGCGGCGGAGCGGCGCGCGAAGAAGCCGGCCGTGGGGCCCCAAGCATAGGCGAGGTCGATGTCCCCCTTCGCGACCGCCGCGACGATCCCCGACTGCGGGTCCGCGCGATCGTAGTCGCCGTAGATCGGATAGCCGCGGACGTTGCCGACGATGCCCCGATTGCTCAGCGCATGGGCGGGCGGGATGTTCGATCCGTCGTCGCCGATCAGCTGCACCCCGATACGCAGCCCGGCGAGCCGCGGATCGTCGAACGACGCGATGCTGCCGAGCGGACCCGCGCGGGCGACGGCGACATAGGTCGAGCGATAGTAGGGACGCGTGGTCGCCAACATCTCCAGCCCGCTGGCCACCCCGGGGATGAGGTCGCAGCGACCCGCATTGAGCGTCTCGCGGACGTTGCCGCGCCGCTGCGCCCACCAGAAATAGCGCACTTGCGCGCCGAGATCGGCCGCGACCAGCCGGACGATGCGGTTCTCGAACCCCTCGCCCCGCGCGTTCGAGAAGGGCAGATTGTTCGGGTCCGCGCACACGCGCAGCTCGCGCTCCGAGGCCGGGCTCGTCCACGCCGGGCTCGTCCACATCGCGATCGCAAGCAGGAGGAGCAGGCGGTTCATGGGACGGCGACGATCCCCCACGGCTTGCCACCGAGCGGCACGACCTGCAGCCGCTTGCCCGAACCGACGTCGACCACGCTGACGGTGCCGTCGAGCCCGTCGGCGGTGTAGAGCCGCCGCTCGTCGGGCGAGAGCGCGAGGTTCCAGGCGCGCAGGCCGACCGGGAACGTCCGCAGGATGGCCAGGCTCACCGTATCGACCTCCGCCACCAGCCTGCCTCGGCCGAGCGCCACGTAAGCGCGCCGCCCTTCGCGGGTGAAGCGCACGCCGACCGGCTGGACCGTTGCGGCGGTCAAATTGGCGGCGTCGAAGTCGATCTTGCCGACCTGCTTGAGTGTCGCCGTGTCGAACAGCGTCACCGTCCCACGCGCTTCGGACGAGACCCAGAACCGCTTGCCGTCGGGCGTGAACTCGACGTGGCGCGGGCGGGTGCCGACGATCAGGTTGGCGATCATCTTGCCCGAGCGGGCGTTGACCACATGGGCCATGCCGCCGCTCTCCGAGGCTTGCACGACCAGTTGCCCGTCGGGGCTGACCGCCGTCCCCTCGGGCTCCGCGCCGACCGCGACTTCCTGCACCAGCTTGCGCGCCGGCACGTCGACGATCGACAGCAGGCTGCCGTCCTCGTTGCCGACATAGAGTCGCCGCTCATCCGGTGACAAGGCGAAGGTTTCCGGGTCCGTGCCCGATGGCAGCGTGCCGGTGACGATCCGGCGGGCGGTGTCGATGACGGCAATGTGGTTGGCGTTGCTCACCGCCACGTAAAGCCGCTTGCCGTCGCTGCTGGCGAACAGGCCGCGCGGCCGCGGACCGACCTCGATGCACCCGAGCGGGTGCAGGCTGGCGCCATCGATCGCCTGCACGCAGCTGCCGCCCTCGTCGCTGACGAAGATCGTTTCAGCCGCCGCGGGAGCGCCGAGCGCGAGCAACGCCAGGCTAAGCCGCAGCATGGCGCCGGCCCCCGACGCTCATCCAGCGATAGAGGAACAGCAGCGCCGCCCCAGCGTGCACCACCCCGCCCGGAATCCACATGATCAGGCCGGCGAGCTGCTGGTCTGCGACCGGGTCAAGCCCGAGGCCGGTCACCCCCATCCGGGCATAGGGAGCGTACCACCGGCTCGACGCGAAAGTCATCAGCGCGCCGAGCGCCCCGCCGATCATCGACGTGACGAACAGGCACGCGCCGGCCACACCATAGCGCCCGCGCTCCCCACTCCGCAGCATCGCGGTCCAGAACAGGAAGGAAGCGGCGACGAACGAGGCATGCTGCGCGATGTGCCAGCCGCCATGGTCGAGCGCGCGGTCGAACAGCGCGGGCATATGCCACAACCACATCACCGCACCCTGCACGATGGTCGCGGTGACCGGCTCCGTCGCTGCCCGCCACGTCCTGACGAGCGGCGCGCGCCATGGTCCGGCCAGCCCGCTGCGCAGCCGTCGCGGCAAGCCCCACGCCAGCGCGCCGCCCGAGGCCGAGGCGGCGAGCAGCGCGGTGGCGACGAGCATGATCAGCTCATGCTCGATCATGTGCAGGGCGAAACTCCGCTCGCCCGCGGCGTGGAGCGGCGACACCAGCGCCAGCGCGAGCACCGTCCACCCGCCGAGGAACAGGGCGCGGCGCGGCGGCGATCGCTCCGCGCGCGACCCAAGCCGCGCCGATCCGACGAGATAGACGAGCAGCAGCAAGCCCAGCGGAACCGTCAGCCACGGATCGAGCGTCCAGCCGAGCGGCTCCCCTGCCCCGCCGTGCGCCGCCGCTGGTCCCGCCGCAAGCAGCAGGGCCAGCCCGGCCGCTACCCGAAACATCGCGGGATCAGCAGCGAGGCGATCGTCGGCAGGATCATGGCGAGGCTGAACAGCGCCGCCGCGCCAAGCGAGATCATGCCGATGAACCGGCGCGGCGCGCTCTCGCCGTAATGCCGGACGATCCGCAGTGATCCGAGCACGCCGAGACCCAGAATGGCGAGGCCGAGCAACAGGATCAGCGCGTTGACCACCGAGCCGTGATTGCCGCAGCTGTCGAACACGCCGTCGGAGCCCCACTGGTGGACGATGGCGAAGCCGGTGAACGAGGCGGCGAGCCCGGCCCACGGTAGGAACTCGGCCCGTATTTGCCGCGACGGCTTCAATGAAACCACCGCGGCACCCAGTAGATCAGGAGGTAGATCGGCAGCCAGCTGAGCCACACGAAACGCCAGTAGAGGCTGTTCTCGCTGACATCGACAAAACGGCGCCCGCGCGGCCCGTGCGGCGTGAACATCAGCGCGGTCAGCACGACGGTGTCGATCCAGTCGGTCAGGATGTGGGTCGTGTGCATCACGAGCAGCGCCCAGACGATCGAGCCGTAGCTGCTGTCGCTCCAGCTGACGTTGAGCGCGCGGAACTCGAACACGCGGATGATTAGCAGCACGACCCCGATCGCGCTGATCCATGGCAGCAGCGCGCGGACGGGTCCGATCTGCTCGGCTTCGGCGGCCTTCTTGACCAGCGTGTTGGGGATCTCGCTGAGCAGGATGAGCACCGTGAACAGGATGCCGGGGAGCAGGCCGGGCGGGAGGCTGGGCTCGGGACGCCAGCTCTGTTCCTGGCTCATCAGGAAGAAATAGGCGCCGGCGGCAAGGGCAAAGGCGGTGCCCTCGATCAGCATGAACCCGATCACGCCCCACCAGGTCAGGCTACGGTTGCCGAAGGCGTGGGTCGGCAGCTCCGCAAGGTCCCGCGTGAACCTTGGCACATCCGAGGTCGCGGAGGCGTTCATTCGATCACCGGCTCGGGTCCCGGCTCGGCGCTCTTGGGCCAGAACCAGGCGATCAGCGCGATCGCCGCGGGAATGGCCCCGACGACCACCGCCCAGGGCGAGAAGATCGAGCAGATGAACAGCACGGCGGTGACGATGGCGGCGATGAACGGCCAGATGCTCGGCGCAGCGCTCGGGTCGCGCAGGTCCGGCTCCGCCATGTGGACCGTCGTCAGCAACAGCTCGCGGTCGTCGACCCGCAACCCGCTCATCCATTGCAGCTGTGGCGTGGTCCACAACGGCGTGCGGCTGGTGACGACCGGAACATGGGCGAAATTGTACGGCGGCGGCGGCGAGACCGTGGCCCACTCCAGCCCGGCAGCATCCCACGGGTTCGGCCCTGCGACCGCGCCGCTGCGCAACGAGATCAGCAGGTTGACGACGAACAGCAGCACCGCCAGCGCGACGACGAACGCGCCGATCGTCGCCAGCATGTTCGGCAGCTCGAGCCCCATCCCTGCCGGGTAGGTATAGACCCGCCGCGGCATGCCGAGCAGGCCGGCGAAGTGGAGCGGGAAGAAGGCCAGCTGGAACCCGCCGAACATCAGCCAGAACCCGACCTTGCCGAGCCCCTCGTGCATCAGCCGCCCGGTCATCTTGGGATACCAGTAGGTGATTGCGCCGAGCAGCGGGAAGACGGCGCCGCCGATCAGCACATAGTGGAAATGGGCGACGATGAAGTAGGTGTCGTGAAGCTGCAGGTCGAGCGGCACCGACGCGATCATCACTCCGCTGAGCCCGCCGATGACGAATGTGACGATGAAGCCGATGACGTAGAGCATCGGCACGGCGAAGCGCGGCCGACCGTCCCACATCGTCGCGATCCAGCAGAAGATCTGCACCCCGGCGGGGATTGCCACCGCCATGCTCGCTGAGGTGTAGAAGCTGTAGCCGACCCGCGGCAGGCCGGTCGCGAACATGTGGTGCACCCACAGGCCAAAGGCGAGCAACGAAACGGTGATCAGCGCCAGCACCATCGCCGGGTAGGCGAACACCGGGCGGCGGCAGAAGGTCGCGGTGATCTCGCTGACGAACCCGGCGGCGGGCAGGAAGATGATGTACACCTCGGGGTGGCCGAAGAACCAGAACATGTGCTGCCACAGCAGGGGGTCGCCATGCTCGGCGGGATTGAAGAATTGCGTGCCGACGAGCCGGTCGGAGATGAGGAAGGTCGAGGCGAGCGCGACGGCCGGCATCGAGAAGATGACCATGAACGACACGACCAGCATCGCCCAGGCGAACAGCGGCATGCGGTCGAGGCTCATGCCCGGCGCGCGCTGCTTGAGGATGGTGGCGATGGTGACGACCGCGACCGACAGGGCCGCGACCTCGGTGAAGGTGACCATCTGCGCCCAGATATCGGCGCGCTTGCCCGGCGAATATTCGGGTCCCGACAGCGGCACATAGGCGAACCAGCCGATGTCGGGCGCGATGTTCAGCGCGAAGGCGACCCACAGCAGCAGCCCGCCAGCGAGATAAGTGAAATAGCTGAACGTGTTGAGCCGCGGAAAGCTCGTTGCGCGGGTGCCGAGCATCAACGGCAGGATGAACACCGCGATCGCGTCCATGACCGGCACGGCGAACAGGAACATCATCGTCGTGCCGTGCATCGTGAAGATTTCAT
>CAXSDY010000015.1:0-10456 GCA_964235835.1 uncultured Sphingomonadaceae bacterium
GGCGTCGCGGGCAACCCTGAACTGAAGCCGGAACAGTCGCGCAGCATCACCGGCGGCGTGATCTTCGCGCCGACCCGCTGGCTCAGCCTCACGGCCGACTATTACAACGTGAAGAAGTCGAACCTGATCGTTGCCGGCCCCGACATCGGTGCCGCTCAGCGGGCTTATTACGGCGCGACCAACCTGGCCGCGGCGACGGCGGCCGTGGCCGCGGTCGGGCAGGGCTACTCGGTCAACCTGGTCGACTCGGTCGACCCGGCCTTCCCGAATGCCCTTCCTCGCGTGTTGATCATCAACGTGCCGTTCGTGAACGCGAACTATGCGCTGACCTCCGGCGTCGACCTGGCAGCGACGGCCAACTTCCGCTTCAGCCCCGACGTCAAGTTCACCAGCCGGGTCGAGGCGACGCACGTCATCAAGTACAATCTGCACACCAGCAGCGGCGTGCAGCATTACGCCGGCACGCTTGGACCGTACGACCTGTCGTCGGGCAACGGCACGCCGGCGTGGCGCGGCAACTGGCAGAACACGCTGCAGCTCGCCCGCTACTCGATCAGCGCGACCGCCTACTACGTCGGCAAGATCAAGGAGGTCTCGACCGACCAAGGCAATCTGAGCACGTCGTGCTCGGCCAACCTCTACGGCACGGGCGACAAGTTCTGCTACGTCAAGCGGTTCATCAACGTCGACGTCAACCAGACGTTCAAGATGACCGACCGCATCTCGGTCTGGGCCAACGTGCTGAACGTGTTCGACGCCAAGGCCCCGGTCGCGCCGGCCGCTTATGCCAGCGCGCCCAACTTCCTGACCACCTGGCACTATTCCGGGCTGATCGGGCGCGCGTACCGTGGTGGCGTCTCGTTCGGCTTCTAAACTGCTGCTAAGGAGAGAGGCGGTTCCTTCGGGAGCCGCCTTTTTCATGCATGCGGCGGGCGCCGGACGGGAGTGAGGCGATGTTCTTCTTGTTCAGCGGGCGCCTCGGCTGTCTCAAGTCACTGCTGATCTCGGCGGTGATCACGCTCATCCTGCTCGCCCTGTACGGCTTCATCCACCTGCCGCGTGGCGGCTGGTAGGCAGCCGCGGCGTCAGGCGGCCTGGGCGAGGCGAGGGCGGCGCCGCAGGGACACGCCGAGCGCGCCGAAGCCGATCAGCATCAGCGCCCAAGTCGCGGGCTCCGGAATTTTGCCGGGGCCGGCGTTGATCGCAAGACGCCGCACGTCGAGCCGAGCCAAGCCAGTGGTGGCGGCGACGCTCTCGCTGCGCAGAGCAGGCGCCGTGCTCGCGTCAGACCGCTCGACCTGCAACGGGTCCAGTGCTTCAAGCCCATTACACAGGCTCGCATCCGCCGAGAGGCTGCAGACGTCCGTCGGGGGTTCGCTCGTCAGCGCCGCTCCAGCCGGTGTGACCGCCGCCAGTGCGCCTGCGCTCGCAAGTGCAAAAAGCAGCTGCCGCATGAGTCCTCCATCAGGCCGAGCAGGAACGCGTCACGGCCTTGATCGTGTTAACGGCGCTTTAACTCTCCTGTTCCGCACGTGCGAAGTGAAACCTTCGCAATGCAACATGAACGTACTGCGGAGGCACAGGCGCCGCGCGCGTTGAACTCGCGGGCGCGGTTCGCTACGGGGCGCCATCCTTTCGAAAGCGCGCTCATGTTCACCTTCCTGCTCATCGTCCAGACGCTCGTCGCCGCCAGCCTGGTCGCCGTCATCCTGATGCAGCGCTCGGAGGGCGGCGGGCTCGGCGTCGGCGGTTCCTCGTCGGGCTTCATGACCGCGCGCGGTGCGGCGGACTTCCTCACCCGGGCGACCGGCGTGCTCGGCGCTCTGTTCATCGTCCTCTCGATCGTCCTTGCCGCCATCGCTGGCGCGACGCGTGGCCCCGCCCGGATCGACACGTCCCTGGTCAAGCAGCAGACCGTGCCCGCCGGCAACATCCCCGCCTTTGGCGAGCGGCCGATCCCGCCGGCAGAGACCGGCGGCACTCCGAACCGCAACCAGGCGGCTGCGGGTCAGCTGCCGGCCAACGGCACGGCGCCGGTGGTGCCGGTCCAGCAATAGGCCTGCCGCGGCGATTGCGCGCTTGCCACGCCGAGCCCTCCACCCCTAAGGCTCGTCTCCCATGACCCGGTATATCTTCGTCACCGGCGGCGTGGTCTCCTCGCTTGGCAAGGGCCTGCTCGCCGCCTCGCTCGGCGCGCTCCTTCAGGCGCGCGGCTTCTCCGTCCGCATCCGCAAGTTCGACCCCTACCTCAACGTCGATCCGGGCACGATGTCGCCCTATCAGCACGGCGAGGTCTACGTCACCGACGACGGCGCGGAGACCGACCTCGACCTCGGCCACTACGAGCGGTTCACCGACGTATCAGGCAAGCAGTCCGACAATATCACGACCGGCCGCATCTATCGCGACATCATCGCCCGCGAGCGGCGCGGCGACTACCTCGGCGCGACCGTCCAGGTCATCCCGCACGTCACCAACGCGATCAAGGAGTTCGCGCTCAACGAGACCGACGGGATCGACTTCATCATCTGCGAAGTCGGCGGCACGGTTGGCGACATCGAGAGCCTGCCGTTCATCGAGGCGCTGCGCCAGTTGCGCAACGACCTCGGCCGCGACCGCACGGTCTCGGTTCACACCACGCTCGTCCCGTGGATCGCGGCGGCGGGCGAGCTCAAGACCAAGCCCACCCAGCATAGCGTCCGCGAGCTGACCAGCCTGGGCATCCAGCCCGACGTGCTGCTGTGCCGCTGCGACCGTCCGCTGCCGGAGAGTGACCGCGCCAAGATCGCGCTGTTCTGCAACGTGCCGGTGTCGGCGGTCATCCCGGCGCTCGACGCGCGCTCGATCTACGACGTGCCGCTGCGCTATCACGCCGAGGGGCTCGACGACGCGGTGCTCGCCGTCTTCCGCCTCGAGGCGCCGCAGCCCGATCTCGCGCGCTGGCACGACATCATGGACCGCCTCGACCATCATGAGGGTGAGGTGACGATTGGGGTCGTCGGCAAATATGTCGGCCTGCCCGACGCCTACAAGTCGCTGCGCGAGGCGCTGGTCCACGGCGGTCTGGCCAACCGGACCAAGGTCAACGTCCGCTGGCTGGATGCCGAGCTGTTCGAGGGCGACAGCCCCGACCTCGCCACCCAGCTCGAGCCGCTCCACGGCGTGCTCGTGCCGGGCGGGTTCGGCGAGCGCGGTAGCGAGGGCAAGATCGCGGCCGTCAAGTTCGCCCGCGAACGCGACGTGCCGTTCTTCGGCATCTGTCTCGGCATGCAGATGGCGTGCATCGAAGGCGCGCGAAACCTCGCCGGTTTGGCCGACGCGTCGACGACCGAGTTCGGTCCGACGTCGGAGCCGGTCGTCGGCCTCATCACCGAATGGATGAGTGAGGCGGGGCTGCAGCAACGCGCCGCCGATGGCGACCTTGGCGGCACCATGCGGCTGGGCGCCTACCCCGCCACACTTGGGGGCAACAGCCACGTCGCGCGGCTCTATGGCACGACCGAGATCAGCGAGCGCCATCGGCACCGCTACGAGGTCAATGCAACCTATCGTGACGTGCTGGAGAAGGGCGGGCTGGTGTTCTCCGGCCTGTCGCCCGACGGCCAGCTACCCGAGATCATCGAGCGCCCCGACCACCCATGGTTCATCGGCGTCCAGTTCCACCCGGAGCTCAAGAGCCGCCCGTTCGACCCGCACCCGCTGTTCGCAGGGTTCATCGGCGCCGCGCTGAAGCAATCGAGGCTGGTTTAAGCGGCGCCGCGGTGCTTCACGCGCAGAGGGTTCTCAGGGCCGCCAGCGCGATGCCGATGTCCTCGGCCCGGAACGGCTTGGCCACGACTGGCGCGCTGGCGTAGGTGGCGAGCACGCCCATGTCGCCGTAGCCCGTGACGAACGCGAACGGCTTCTTCCGCGCGCTGACGATCGCCGGCACGGCATGCGCCTTCTGGCCATGCAGGTTGAGGTCGAGCAGCGCGACGTCGAACTCGGCGGTTGCGGCGCAATGCATCGCGTCCTGGATGTTCGACGCAGTCGCCGCGACAACGTCGCCATGATCCTCGACAGCCTGCTCGACCAGCATGGCGATCAGCGCTTCGTCCTCAACCACCAACACGCGCAGCGCCATCATGCGAGCACGTCCGTTTCCACCGGGAAACGCATCGTGCATCGCACGCCCGCTGCGTCGAAACGATGCTCCACGCTTGCTCCTTTTTCCGAACCCATGGCGCGGGCAATCAACCTCGATCCAAAACTTTTGCGCACCGGTTCGACCACTGGCGGACCGCCCTGCTCGGTCCATTCCAGGATGACCGACAAGGGAGCGCTGCGGGATTCTTCGCGATGCCACGCCACCCGGACGGTCCCCTGGGCGCTGGACAGGGCGCCATGCTTGACCGCGTTGGTATAAAGCTCGTGGAGTGTCATCGACAGGGCCGAAGCTGTGCGCGGCTGGATCATCACGTCAGGTCCGCTCGCCTGGAACCGCGCCGGGTCGCAATAGGCAAGGGCCGCAGCGACGATCTCGGGGAGCGGCGCCTTGGCCCAGCTCTCGCGGGTCAGGACTTCGTGTACCCGCGCAAGTGCCATGAGGCGGTCGTCGAAGCTCCTGCGCAGTTCGGGGGCCGCGCTGGCGAAGCTCTGGGCTGCGATCGACTGGACGGTGGCCAGCGTATTCTTCACACGATGGTTGAGCTCGTTGACCATCAGCTGCAGCCGCTCACGGGTGCGCTCCTGCTCGCTGATCTCCGTGTTCGTGCCGAGCCAGCCGACGATCTCCCCGTTTTCCTTGAGCGGCTCGGTGCGAGTCAGAAACGGGCGGAAGATGCCGTCGGCACCACGCAGCGGGAAGACCATCTCGAACGGCTCGCCGATGAGGATCGCGTTGGTCCAGCGCTCGATCACTGTCGGCAGGATGTCGGGATGGTGGACCGACTGCCACCCCCAGCCCGCCATCTCCTCCGCCGTGGTGCCGGTGTAATTGTACCAGCGGCGGTTGTACCAGAAGATCCACCCGTCCGGATGGGCCATCCACGCGAGCGTGGGCATCGAATTTGCAAGCGCACGGAACTGGGCGGAGGAAACTTCGTGATCGCTCAATGGTGCGTTAGCGCTCGCCACTCTGACCCCCGAAGACGCACCCGGCGCCGCCAACGTCTTAGCCAAATCGTGGTTGATAAAAAGTAAATCCTTGCAGATCGCAAGGGCGCCGACGCCGCTTGGACGGGAACGCAATGGCAGCCGCGCGGTTGACCATCTGTCTCACCGCAAAAGGGAACGCGTCATGCTCGCCACCATTGCCACCATCCTCATCGTTCTCTGGCTGCTCGGCTTCGTCCTCCACGTCGGCGGCGGTCTCATTCACATCCTGCTTGTCATCGGCGTCATCGTGCTGATTCTGCACTTCGTGCGCGGACGCGGCACCACGGTCTAGCCCCACCATCGCCTTCCCTGCGTGGGCAGGGGAGGCGGACCACGTGCAACATGGCGGAGGGGTTCCAAACATGTGGAACCCCTCCGCGAGCGCTTAGCCCGCCACCTCCGTTTGAACGCGAGAGTAGGGTAGCAAACGACTATTCCGCTTTCGCGAGATACTCCTCTAGAGCGTCGCTCCCGCCGATCCGCTCGCCGGCGATGAAGATTTGCGGGGTGGTCGACACGTCGTGCTCCTCCTTGAACGCCTCGACGTCCTCGCGCGTCCCTAGGATGTGCTCGTCGACCTTGAACCCCGCCTCGTCGAGCATCGCCTTGGCGCGCACGCCGAATGGGCAGGTATGTTCGGGCAGGACCATTCGATACAGAGTTGCTTCGCGTGCATTCGCCACGTGAGTTTCCTTTGGCTGAGGGTGTTCCGGTTGAGCGAGCGGCCCCCGCGATGGTTCCGCGATTGCGGCGCGCTATGGCCGACCTTACATGCCAGCAGATGACCAACACCGTTTCCACCCGCGTGCTGATCCTCGGCTCCGGCCCGGCCGGCCTCACCGCCGCCATCTACGCCGCGCGCGCGGGCCTCTCGCCTGTCGTGGTCCAGGGCATTCAGCCTGGTGGCCAGCTGACCACCACCACCGACGTCGAGAACTATCCCGGCTTCCGCGCGGTCATTCAAGGTCCGTGGCTGGTCGAGGAGATGCAGGCCCAGGCCGAGCATGTCGGCACGCGTTTCGAATGGGACCACATCAGCGAGGTCGACCTGACCCGCCGCCCGTTCCGCCTGACGGGCGACAGCGGCACGGTCTACTCGTGCGACGCGCTGGTCATCGCGACGGGCGCCCAGGCCAAGTGGCTCGGCCTCCCGTCGGAAGAGCATATGAAGGGCAAGGGCGCGTCGGCCTGCGCGACCTGCGACGGCTTCTTCTACCGCGGCAAGAAGGTGGCGGTGATCGGCGGCGGCAACACCGCGGTCGAGGAAGCGCTCTACCTCACCAACCACAGCCACGACGTCACCCTGATCCACCGGCGCGACAGCCTGCGCGCCGAGAAGATCCTGCAGGACCGCCTCTTCGCCCACCCCAACATCAAGATCGTGTGGCATAGTGAAGTCGCCGAGTTCGTCGCCGGCGGCACGCCCGAGGCGCTGGTCGGGCTCGACCTGCGCGACGTGCGCACCGGGACGATCAGCCGCATCGACGTCGACGGCGCGTTCGTCGCCATCGGCCACCACCCGGCAACCGAGCTGTTCACCAGCAAGCTCAAGCTCGACGGCGACGGCTATATCGACGTCGAGACCGGCTCGACCCGCACCAGCGTCGAGGGCGTGTTCGCCTGCGGCGACGTGATGGACAAGCTCTACCGCCAGGCGGTCACCGCCGCCGGCACCGGCTGCATGGCCGCCCTCGACGCCGAACGCTTCCTCGCGGCGCAGGAATTCGAAGTGCTGCAGGCGGCGGAGTAAGGAGGGCCCACCCGTCGCCCCGGGCTTGACCCGGCGCCTGCCTTCTTCTTGGTAAGCGGGCACATGGCGGGTCTCGGGTCAGGCCCGGGATGACGCACTCGGAACGATGGGGTTTTTGTTGGCCGAGCAGACCACCACCATCTCCCGCGCGTCCCTGGCCATTGCCGCCTTCTCGACCATCGTCGAATGGTACGACTTCACCCTCTATCTCTACTTCGCAACCACGCTCAGCCGCGTGTTCTTTGGCGGAAGCGCGGGGTCGCTCGCGGCCACGCTCGGCGGCTTCGCCATCGCCTATTTGATGCGCCCGCTCGGGGCGCTCGCGTTCGGGCACATCGGTGATCGCTACGGGCGCCGCCCAATGATGCTGCTGTCGGTGGCGATCATGACCGTCGCCATGCTCGTCACCGCGCTCCTCCCGACGCACGCGAGCATCGGACCGGCGGCCGGCATCCTCCTGATCCTGATCCGTTGCGTGATGGGCTTCTCGGTCGGTGGCGAATACACCGGCGTCGTCGCCTATCTGCTTGAGGGCGCCCCGGCGCATCGCCGCGGCCTCGTCACTTCGTGCGCCTCCGCGGCGAGCGAGGTCGGCGCGTTGCTAGCGGTCGGGATCGCCGCGCTCACGGTTTATGCACTGAGTCCGGCGAACCTTGACGCCTGGGGTTGGCGCATTCCGTTCCTCGTCGGCTTCCTGCTTGCCGGCAGCGTCGCGATCGCCCGTTCGAGCCTTCAGGAATCGCCCGAGTTCGACCGCCAGCAGGCCGCTGGCACCGTGCCCGCCCGGCCGCTGCGCCACGCCCTCGCCAACCATCGCCGCGGCATCGGGCGCGGCTTCGCGATCTCGGCGCTGGGGTCGATTACCTACTACGTCGGGATCACCTATGTGCCGGCCTTCCTCACGTCCGCCGGCGCGATGGAGGAGGGCGAGGCGCTGTGGCTCTCGACCCTCGCCGCCGTTGTCGTGATCATCGTCACCCCGCTCGCCGGCGCCCTTTCGGACCGCGTCGGGCGCAAGCCGGTACTGCTCGCCCTGTGCATCTCCGCAATGGTCCTGCCGGTCGCCATGTTCGCCTGGATGGCAAGCGCATCGTTCGGTCGCGCCCTCATTGGCGCGCTGGTGCTGGCGGGCGTCGCCGGCGGCGTCAGCGCGGTGGGCGCGGTCGCGACCGCCGAGCAGTTCCCGGGCGAGGGGCGCCTCACCGGCCTGGCGCTCGGCGCTACGGGTGCGACCGCCCTGTTCGGCGGCCTCACGCCCTATCTCGCCCAGCGGCTGATCGGCGCGACCGGATCGCCTCTCGTGCCCGGCGTGATGATCGCGCTCGTCGCGTTGTGCGTTCTGCCCGTCCTGATGGGCCTCACGGAAACCTTGATCGGCCGCGCCGGAACGGGTTCGCCCGCGGCTCGGTTGTAGGTGGCATGACGATCCCCTTGTCCTTGCAGGCGGGCCTGTGGGGCCTGCTCAGCGGCTCGGCGCTGCTGCTCGGCGCTGGCGTCGGCTGGTTCGTCCAGCTCTCGCAGCGGGCGATCGCCGGCGTCATGGCGTTCGGCGCGGGGGTGCTGATCTCCGCCCTGTCGTTCGAACTGATGGACGAGGCGTGGCGCCGAGGCGGCTTCGCTCCGGTCGCGGGCGGGTTCCTCGGCGGGGCGCTGGTCTATACCGTCGCCAACATCGTCGTCGCCCGGCTCGGCGCCAAGCACCGCAAGCGATCGCAGGCCGACAAGCGACCCTCCGACGACGCCAAGCAGCCCGGCAACGCCTCGGCACTGGCGATCGGAGCCTTGCTCGACGGCATCCCCGAATCGATCGTCATCGGCGTCAGCATGCTTCAGGGCGGCGCCGTCGGCATGGTCGCCGTGATCGCGGTGTTCCTGTCCAATGTCCCCGAAGGCCTGTCCAGCGCCGCCGGCATGAAGGCCGAGGGCAGGGGCCTGCCGTTTGTCTTTGCGCTGTGGGCCGGCATCGCCCTCGTCTCGGGCGTCGCTGCCTGGGCCGGTTACGTCGTGCTCGACGGCGTCGACCCGGGCGTCATCGCGGCTGTGCAGGCGGTCGCCGCCGGTGCGATCCTGGCGATGATCGTCGACACGATGGTGCCCGAAGCGTTCGAAGGCACCCACGATTATGCGGGCGTGATCGCCGTCAGCGGCTTCCTGACCGCCTTCGCCCTTTCGAAGCTGAGCTGACGGGCAAAGCTGAACCGGGCCGACGCGAACCGGTTGCCACCTGCCGCTCTCCGACCGCGAGGATGCTTCCGAGCGCCAGCGCCAGCATCGTCCACAGGTGATAGCGGACTTCCGACGCAACGCTTAGCGGCAGGAAACTCAGCGAATACAGCAGCCCCGAGGCGAGCAGGGCGCGCGCGATCCCGCCGCTCGATGGACGCGGCCAGACGAACAGTGCGGCGAGCCCGAGGACGATCCACGCCGCCGGACGGCCAGCCGGTGTCCCTGCCATCCGCCCGGCGAACTCCTCGACTTGGGCGCTCGCCGCGGTGGGCGCGACGGCGAAGTTCCACGGGTTCGGGTCGGACCGGAAGGACAGGGCCGGCAGGTCGCCAATCGAGGTCCACAGGCGGATGTTGCGATTGAAATGGGCGATGCGGTGCTGGGCATAGGCCAGCGGGTGCGCAGCCACTGCTGCCGCCCACACGCGCTCCGGCTTCGCGCCACGGCGGGCGAATGCTGCCCGCACGCCGTCGAACCCGATCGCGCACGGCTCCGGGCCCCACCAGGCGTAGCGGTCCCACGACACCGTCGTATAGCACGCCGCGTTGACCGCCACCGGATCGTGCACGGCGCGCAACGGCGGGAAAACGTCCGTGCCGCTGAACCGTGTGATCCCGCCCAGGTCATAGATGATCAGCGACAGTTCGACCCCGCTTCGCCGCGCATGGAGCAGGTGATTGGCTACCGGGATGACTGCCAGCGACGCGCCGCCGATCAGCGCCGCCGCCAGCACCGCCCGTCCGCGGCTCGCCACCCACGGAGGCGGCAGTGCGGCCAGCGCGAGCGGGACCACCGCCGCCACGGCGTTGAAGCGGAGCGCAGAGGCTGCGAGCAGGAAAAGGACGATCGCCAACCGGTTCAGCGACCGCCCGGGGCCCGGCTGTGCGATCAAGCCAGCCGCCATGAGCAGGCAGCCCGCCATCAAACTGTCCTTGAGGACGGTGGCGATCAGCACGAGCCACATCGGCAGCAGCCCGCATCCGACGACCGCCAGCGCCGCCCAGCGCCGTTCCTGCAGCCACGCCGCCCGCGCGAGCAGGCCGAGCCCGCCCCAGTACAACGCGACCTGCAGCACCAGCATCGGTGCGGGCCCGTGAGCAATCGGCAGCAGCTGTCGCCACAGCCAGTTCATCGCCGGCGGGTGCCAGTCGTCGTAACGACCGGTAAGCGCCTGGCCATATTGCCGAATCGCGTCCCAAACCATGATCCCGGGCCAGAAGGCCATCAGGTGAATGAGCGCGGCCCCAACAAGAGCGATGCCGAGCCTCCCTGCGCGGCGCTGACTCCGGCGCGCGACGGCGCTCACCGCAGCGCCAACCGCTCCCCGAAGGCCACCAGGCGGCC
>CAXSDY010000015.1:10556-13860 GCA_964235835.1 uncultured Sphingomonadaceae bacterium
CGCGCGACGGCGCTCACCGCAGCGCCAACCGCTCCCCGAAGGCCACCAGGCGGCCGAACGTGGCGAAATCCTCCGCACCGACGTCGTCATCGTCAATCAGCACGCCAAGCCGCTCCTCGATCCCAGTCAGCAGCGTCGCGACGGCCATCGAGTCGAACTCGGGCATTGCCCCGAACAGCGCAGTCGCTTCATCGAACCCGGCAACCCGCTCGGGCGGCAGGCCGAGCACTTCGCTCAACAGCGCACGAAGGGTCGCTTCGACGCCCGCCGCGCCATCGGTCCGTTCCGCCCCCTGCATGCGCCGCCGATAGGCAAAGCCGGGGTGGGGGGCAAGCGGGGGCAACTCTGGTGGAGACCGCCCTTCCTGAGTAGGGACTGAGCCCCCGGCGAAGGCCCGTAGCGAAGGACGTCCTTCGATGCGCCATTTCGGCAAGCTCAATGGCACCTCAGGATGAGCGGACTGACTGGCAAGCTGACCCGACGCCATTCCCACTGGATCACCTCGCGAAGCGCGGAGCGCCCGGCGACCTCGCGCTGATCGCCGGAGACCGGCGCCTGACCTATGCCGAACTCGACGCCCAGGTCGGCCGCACCGCAGCGCTGCTCGCTGAGGGGCGGCGCCCTGGCGACCGCGTGGCGAGCTGGATGGGAAAGACGATGCTCGCCTGCGTCCTGCCACTCGCGACGGCGCGGGCAGGGCTGGTGCACGTGCCGATCAACCCCGTCCTCCGCCGTGCGCAGGTCGCACACATCCTCGCCGACAGCGGTGCCACGCTGCTCATCGCCAATGGCCAGCGGCTCGAGACCCTCCAACCTGCCGACTTGGGGCCGGCGGAGGCAATCGTGCTGGAGGTTTGGCGTGACGAGGGACCCACGCTTCCGCCGTCCGGGCGCGATCCCGGCGATCTGGCGGCGCTGCTTTATACGTCGGGCAGTACCGGCCGGCCCAAGGGCGTCATGCTGACCCACGCCAACCTGTGGCTGGGCGCGATCAGCGTGGTGCATTTCCTCGGCCTGACCCCGCAGGATCGAACGCTCGCCGTGTTACCGCTGGCGTTCGACTATGGCCAGAACCAGCTGCTTTCGACCTGGGCCGCCGGGGGCACCGTGATCGCCTTCGACTACCTCCTGCCGCGCGACGTCATGCGGGCCATCAAGCGCTACAAAGCCACCGTGCTCGCCGGCGTGCCCCCATTGTGGCGCCAACTGGCCGAACTCGACTGGGCGGACGGCGGGGCAAGCCTCGCCACGCTGACCAACAGCGGCGGGCACCTGCCGGAACCGCTCGTGCGGAGGCTGAGAGCCCTGTTCCCGCAGGCCAGGCTCCACCTGATGTACGGGCTGACCGAGGCGTTCCGCTCTGCCAGCCTCAACCCCCGGCTGGTCGATGCCCATCCGGATGCGGTCGGCACCCCGATCCCGTTTGCCGACCTGATGCTCGTCCGTGCCGATGGCAGCGAGGCGGCGGCGGACGAGGAGGGCGAGCTCGTCCACGCCGGACCGCTCGTCGCGCGGGGCTACTGGAACGACGCGGAGCGAACCGCACAGCGGTTTCGCGAGGCCCCCGCCTGGTCTGGTCGAACGGGCCCTGCGGTCTGGTCCGGGGACCGGATGGTGCGCGGTGCCGACGGCCTGCTCCGCTTCCGCGGCCGCGACGACGCGATGATCAAAACGTCGGGCAACCGCTTGAGCCCGAACGAGATCGAAGAAGCGGCGCTCGCCTCGGGCGCGGTGCTCGACGCCGCCGCGTTCGGCGTGCCCGACCCGGCACTCGGTCAGGCCGTGGCGCTGGTCGCCGTGCCGAACGGGGAGGGCGCCGAGCAGCGCCTGCTCGCCTGGTTCGCCGCCAATACGCCGGCCTACATGAAGCCGGCGCGGATCCTGTGGCGCGACGCGCTGCCGACTGGCGCAACCGGCAAGCTCGACCGCGCCCGGCTGATCGAGGAACTGTCGTGAAGCCGATCGGCCCGGTGCCGCCGGGGTTCACCGCGGGACCGGACGGCGCGCTGCAGATCGGCTCGCACTCAGCCGAGGCGCTTGCCGAGGCGGGGACGCCTTTGTTCGTCTACGATGGTGCGTTGATCGAGCCGAAGATCGCACGCTTTCGGGCCGCCATGCCCGCGCAGGTCGCGCTTCATTATGCGGTCAAGGCAAACCCTTACGCGCCTCTGCTGCAATGGCTTGCAAGCCGGGTCGACGGCTTCGACCTCGCTTCGTCGGGCGAACTCGACCGGGTCGCGGACCACGGCCGGCCCGTGAGCTTCGCGGGTCCCGGAAAGCGGGACGCCGAGCTCGAGGCGGCGATCGCGGCAGGGGTCACGATCAACGTCGAGAGCGAAGGCGAGGCCGCCCGCGCGCTCGCGATCGCGGCTCGCCTCGGCGAAGGGCCCCGGCTCGCCGTGCGCGTCAACCCGCCCTTCGCGCTCAAGGGGGCGGGCATGAAGATGGGCGGCCTCGGCACGCCATTCGGAGTGGAGGCCGAGCGCGTGCCGGCGCTGATTCGCACCCTCCTCGACGGTGGCGCCGACTGGCGCGGCCTGCACATCTATGCCGGCAGCCAGGCGCTCCACGCCGACGCCGTCGTGACCCTGCAGCACGAAACGCTCGCACTCGTCGACCGGATCACGGCGGAGGTCGGCGCCGAGCCCCCGACCGTCAATCTCGGCGGCGGGTTCGGCATCCCCTATTTTGCCGGCGACCAGCCGCTCGACGTGGAACGCGTCGGGGACGCGTTAGCGAAGGAACTGCGCGGCCGACCGAGCGGCACTGCCTACGCGATCGAGCTCGGCCGCTGGCTGCTGGGGGAAGCCGGCGTCTATCTGACCCGCGTCGTCGACCGCAAGCAGAGCGGCGGCAGGACCTTCCTCGTCACCGACGGGGGCCTCCATCACATGCTCGCCGCCTCGGGCAATTTCGGCCAGCTGCTGCGCCGCAACTATCCGCTTGCGAACGCCACCCGCTTCGGCGAGCCGGCCACGGAGGAAGTCACCGTCGCCGGCTGCCTGTGCACCCCGCTCGACCTGCTCGGCGACGAGGTGCTGCTGCCGCGCACCGATGTCGGCGATTTGATCGCGATCTTCTGCGCCGGAGCCTACGGCCTCACCGCGAGCCCGCAGGCCTTCCTCAGCCAGCCCCCCGCCCGCGAACTGCTCCTCTAACCGTCGGGATAGTCCGCACCGACGAAGTACAGCCCCTCCGGCGGCGCATTGAGCCCCAGCGCCGCGCGGTCGCGTGCTTCCAGCGCGCGCGCCATGTCCTCGGGCTGCCACTGCCCGCGCCCGACGAGCATCAGGCAGCCGACCAT
>CAXSDY010000015.1:13960-21704 GCA_964235835.1 uncultured Sphingomonadaceae bacterium
GCGTTCACCCCCTCGCGCAGGCGATGCGGGGTCAGCGGCTTGGCGATGTCCGCATGCGCCTCCATCGCCAGCGCATGCACGCCCGCGTCGGTCCGCCCGGCGCCGTGCACCGCGACCCGCTCACCGGTCATGCGGGCGATCGCGTCCTCCAGCGCGGACTGCACCGTGACGCCCTGTTCCTGCCGCTGCCAGCCGAGGAACGGGCCGCCGTCATATTCGACCGTCAGCCGCCAGCGGGTCACGGCAGGACGGTCCCGGCCGGAAGGGCGAACCCGCGCAGCAATTCATCCGCCGTCATGGCGCCGCGCCCGGCGCGCTGGACGAGCGCGGGGCGCAGGGCACCGCTTCCGCAGGCGATCGTCAGCCGTTCGTCGAGCACGCTCCCCGGCGACCCCGCACCGTCGACGAGATCGCCGCGGAGCAGCTTGATCCGCTCACCGCCCGCCTCGAACCAGGCGCCGGGGCTTGGCGCGAAGGCGCGCACCTGCCGCTCGATCGCCGCCGCATCACGCCGCCAATCGACCCGCGCCTCGGCCTTGTCGATCTTGGCGGCGTGGGTCACCCCCGCCTGGGGCTGGGGAGTCGCCACGAACGCGCCCGGGTTCGCCAGCCACTGCGCCATCGCCTGCGCGCCAGCGTTCGCAAGCTCTTCCGTCAGTTGACCCGCGTCCTTGCCATCGACGCTCACCTCGCGCGTCAGCAGCATCGGTCCGGTATCGAGCCCTCTCTCCATCTGCATGATAGTCACGCCGGTGCTTGCGTCGCCCGCCTCGATCGCCCGCTGGATCGGCGCGGCGCCGCGCCAGCGGGGGAGCAGCGAGGCATGGACGTTGACGCAGCCGAGCCGCGGCGCCTGGAGCACCGGCACCGGCAGGATCAGCCCATAGGCCGCGACCACGGCGACGTCCGCCGCAAGCGCCGCAAACGCCTCCTGCTCTTCCGCGCCGCGCAGGCTCGCCGGATGCCGTACGTCGATCCCGAGCGCGGCCGCGCGCTCGTGCACCGCCGTCCGCCGCTCGCCCTTCCCCCGCCCGGCGGCGCGCGGTGGCTGCGTGTAGACGCACGCGACCTCGTGCCCACCGGCGACGATCGCCTCGAGCGTCGGCACCGCGAACGCCGGGCTTCCCATGAAGATGATCCGCATCGCGCCGCCTATGGCGCGCTGCCACGAAAATTCCTATCTCGCAGCCGTGCCCAGCTCGGAACTCGAAACCCTGTCGCAGGCGCTCGCGCGGCTGCCCGGCCTCGGCCCGCGCTCGGCCCGCAGGGCGGTGCTCCACCTCGTCAAGAGGCGCGAAGCGGCGCTCCAGCCGCTGCTCGTCGCGCTTCAGGCCGTCGCCGATAATCTCGTCACCTGCTCGACCTGCGGCAATGTCGACACCTCGGATCCGTGCGCGATGTGCGCCGACCCGCGCCGCGACGCGCGCCTGCTGTGCGTGGTCGAAGAGGTCGCCGACTTGTGGGCGCTCGATCGCTCGCGGCTGTTCCCGGGCCGCTACCACGTCCTGGGCGGGCGCTTGTCCGCGCTCGAAGGCATCCGCCCGGAGGACCTCGGCGTCGACACGCTGATCGCCCGTGTCGCTGCCGGCGGCATCGACGAGGTGGTCCTGGCGATGAACGCGACGCTCGAGGGGCAGACGACTGCCCACTACCTCGCCGAACGGCTGGAGCGCTTCCCGATCCGCATCACCCAGCTGGCGCACGGCCTGCCGGTGGGCGGCGAGCTCGACTATCTCGACGAAGGCACGCTCGCCCAGGCCCTCCGCGCCCGGCGCCCGGTCGCCTGATCTCCTCGCCGTGATTTCACGGGGAGGTGGCAGCCGCAGGCTGACGGAGGGGTTCTCTTCAAACCGCGCCGGTTCCGCTCGCCTGCCGTCCCGGTCACAACCGCAGCCGAAGACAGGTTTCTTGAAGTGCCCGGCCGGAAAGACTAATTTGCGGCCATGGCCATCCTGCGCATCCTCGAGACTCCCGACGCGCTGTTGCGGCAGAAGTCGACGCCGGTCGACGCGGTCGACGACGCGGTGCGCACGTTGATCGCCGACATGTTCGAGACGATGTACGACGCGCCCGGCATCGGCCTCGCCGCGATCCAGGTCGGCGTGCCGAAGCGGCTGCTCGTCATGGACCTGCAGGAGCCGGCGGAAGATGGCGGCGAGCCGGTCCGCGACCCGCGGGTGTTCATCAATCCCGAGATCCTGACCAGCTCGGCCGACGAGGTGCCCTATAACGAGGGCTGCCTGTCGGTGCCCGACCAATATGCCGAGGTGAACCGCCCCGATCGCATCCGCGCGCGTTGGCTCGACGAGCATGGCGCGCGGCATGAGGAAGAGCTCGACGGGCTGCTCGCTGTCTGCCTGCAGCATGAGATGGACCATCTCGAAGGGGTGCTGTTCATCGATCGCCTGTCCCGCCTCAAGCGCGAGATGATCCTCAAAAAGCTCGCCAAGGCCCGCAAGGATCGCGGCCTCAAAGCGGCGTAAGCAAAAGCCTCTCCCATTGGGAGGGGGTTGGGTGAGGGTTCCGATTGGCCCTCACGAGAAAGGGCGGAGCCTCGCGGCCCCGCCCTCCCGTTCCAAGCCCCGCAGCGGCCCGGAGGTTCCGTGACTAGCGGTCGGTGCGATTGCCCATGCCGAGCCCGCCCTTGACATCATCCACCACGTCTCGAGCCTTCTCGCCCAGCGTCTCGCCGCTACGGCCATCGCCCGTCCGTCCATCGCTGTAGCCGGTCGTTCCGCCGACCCGCTCCGTGCCGCCGATCTGCTCGACGTCAACGTCGGTCCGGCGAACCGTGTCGTCGATCTCCTGGGTGCGCTCGCCCGCACTCTTCGAGATGACGACTTCCTCGACGACGCGCGCTTCCTTGCCGACCACGGCTTCCTCGTTCCGCTCGGTCAGCTCGATCGTGCGATCCTGGAATGCGTCGGTCGCATTGCCCTCGAGCCGCTGGTCGACCGGACGGCGCTCGACGTTGACGTGCTCCTCGCGCAGGCGAACCTGCTCGTGGACCGGCTGCTCGGTGACATAGGAGCGTACCCGTACGCCACCGCGCTCGGTCTCGCGCTTGCCGACGACCAGGCGCTCCTCGACGACGTTGAGCCGCTGGGTATCGCCCGTCTCGCTGCGACCCAAGTCGCTGCGGTCCGTCCCGCCAAGGCCAGTTTCGGTCCCGATGGCCCGCTCGCCGGTCGCCTCGCGCCCGTCGCGGTTCCAGTCTGCGCCGATCGCGCCTGCGCCGACGCCGGCGGCAGAGCCCGTCCAGCCTTCGTTGCGCCACGTGCGCGAACGATCCTCGACATCGACGCAGTTGGTCTCCTCGAGCGCGCGGATCGCATTGTCGACGTCGTCATCGTCAACATCCGCGCTCAGTACGAAGCTGCCGCGGCGGACGCCTTCCTCGTAGGTTGCGCGATCGTCGTCAGGCAGCATTGCGTTCTTGATCGAGCCCCACAGGCCGCCGTGGCTGCTGCCGCGGTTGCCGTCGAGTTCACCGCTGCGTGTTTCGTCGCGGTACTCGCCAGCTGAGCGGGACTCCCCACCGGGCTGGTAGTCTCCACCGGCTTGTGCGCCGGCGTAATCTGCCTGACCGACGGTCTGGCCTGACTGCTCGTGGATACGGACGTTGTCCGTGTGGACATTGGCGGCGATCAGGCGCTGCCGGCCGGCTTCGGCATCCTCGCGGGTGTCGAACATGGCAGTGATGGTACGGTTCATGATACTTTCTCCTCTTGCTTGAATTAGCGTTGGGTGACGACGAGTTCGGTGCGGCGGTTCTCTGCCTGCCCACCGGCCGTCGAATTGCTGTCGACCGGCTGCGTTTCGCCGCCCGAAGCGGTTTCGACGCGCGCAGCGTCGATGCCCCCGGCAACGATCCCGGCCTTCACCGCATCGGCGCGTGCCTGGCCAAGCTTCTCGTTGGCAGCGCCCGAACCGCGCGCATCGGCGTAACCGACGACCCGGACATGAGCGTTCGGGTACTTCTTCAGCACAGCCGCGACCTGGCTGACCTCGGCCTTGTCGGCCGCCCTGACCTCAGACTTGGCGGTGTCGAAGTTGAGCTTCTCGAACGTGAAGGTCTGTGGTGCCGCGCCCGTTCCCTGCAGGTAGGTGCCCAGGCCTGACACGCCCGCCGCCGTTCCGGCGGCGGTCGACGGCGAGACGGTGTCGGTCGCGCCGACCACGTTGCTGCTCGCGTCCGTGGTCGTCTCGTTGGTCGTCGTGACCGTCTGGTTGGTCACCGCGCGATCATCGCGGTGACAGCGGCTCAGCGCCAGCAGAAGTGCCAGCACGCCGAGCGCCAGCAGCAACCACGGCAGCCAGCCGAGACCCGACTTCTTCTTGTCTTCGCCCTCGACATGGATGGACCGCGGCGGGGCGCCTTCGGTCGGGTCGTTTCTCGGATCGGTCATTCAATGTCCTCCTGTTGTTGATCGATCGTCCAGCTCGACGCCTCGAGCGTGGGATGGGGTGCCCGGCGCGTCCTCGCGCTCGACGACGGCGCGCATCGCCCGCGTCGTCGTGGGGATGCTCACGTCCTCCACCCTCTCGGTCCGCCGGATGTGCAGCTCCTCGACGACGAACAGGCGCTTCACGACGACCGGTCGCTCCTCGACAAGCGACAGAATCAGCGTGTCACCATCATGGCGCGGCGCAGGCGCCTGCTCGACCTCCTGCTCGACGGGGCGGCGTTCGACCTTGATCTCGTCGCGGGACAGTCGGGCAACCACCTCCGCGTTGACGTCCTCGACGAACGTCCGCACCCGCACACGCCCGCTCTCCACAGCGCGCTTTTCGATCGTCGGTACTTCTTGGACGAGCGGGATTGTTTCGGCCGTTGATTGATTTTCCATGCCGAGCCCGTTGGTTAAGGGATTGAGCAGGAAGAACCTCTGCTAGCGTGCTGTGTTCCCGCGGCCACACTCCGGGGGACGAATATGGTTGAAATCGCGGCCAGCCGTTGACCGCAACGGCCCGCCTCAGCGCTTGGGCTTGCTCCCGGCCGGCTGTCCCTCGGGGCACTTGGCGAACTTGCCCGACGCGTCCTTGCACCGCTCCACCGGCTTGCGCGGCTTCGGGCAGTCGACGAACTTGCCGTGCGGGTCCCGGCACGGCTTGACCGACGCCGACGAGGACGTGCCACTCACCAGTGTGAGGCCGGCCAGCGCCGACACCAACATCCTGCGTCCGAATGTTCGCATCACGCTCTCCCCACGAATGGCCGACCGGCCCGTGCGATCCTTGCCCCGCCCAGCAGCCCCAGTCCGAAGAGGCCCGCCAGCGCCAGCGGCAAGCCCCGCGGCAGCTTCTGCAACTCGAGCGCAAGGCTCGTCCGGCGCACGACGACGTCCTGCGATCCGCGCGTGTCGCCGTCCTGCCGCGGCTCATAAAGATTGTCGTGCATCGCCGCGCGGCCGGCGTCGCCCGGCTTTATCTGAAGGACGCGTCCGACCGCCTCCATCACCGCGTCCGTCAGACGGGGCGCGAGCTGGCCGATGGCCAACGACAGCAGCCCCGCGCCGCCGACATAGATCACTCGTCGGGGTGTCGTGCATGCGAACAGAACCGCGTCCGCGACCAGCGCCGGATCATAGAGGGGAGGGGGTAGTCGCGCCGGCTGGTCCATCAGGTTGCGCGCATGTTCGGGATAGGGCGTGTCCACCGCGCCCGGCTTGATCAGCGTGACGGAAATGCCGGCGCCGTCCCGCTCCAGTTCCATTCGCAGCACGTCGGTCATGGCCTGGATCGCGTGCTTGGTCGCGCAATAGGGACCCTGCTCGACGATCGCGCGGTCGCCCAGAATGGACCCGACGTTGACGATCGCCCCGCCGCCCCGCGCGCGCAGGTGCCGGGCGGCGAGCCGCGCACCGTAGAGATAGCCGAAGTAGTTGACGTCGAACACGCGCCGGTGGTCCGCCGCGGGCACCTGCTCGATCGTGCCATAGGTCGCCGCCGCGGCGTTGTTGATCCACGCGTCGAAGCCGCCGAACGTCGCCGTCGCGATCTCCGCGATCCGTTCGACGTCCAGCTCATTTGCCACGTCGGCAACACAGGTCGCGACGCGACCACCGCCGGCCGTCAATTCCTGCCGGATCGTCTCGAGCGCTTCACCATTGCGCGCCGCCAGCACGACCGCGGCACCTCGCGCGACCGCAGCCCGCGCGGTCGCCAGGCCGTTGCCGCTGCTGCCGCCGGTGATGACGATGACCTGATCGGCGATTGGCTTGAGCGACACAGACATGCGCGGCCAACGAGCGGCCACGCCATGCGATCCGTGTCGCGATTGTCCGATCGCTCGACCGGCGGCTAGCGGGGCGGCCGCTCGGCCCCGCCCTTGCGCTCCGCTTCGTCGATTGCGCGCAGCAGATCGCTGAACACCCCGCCTGCGGGCAACGGGAACACTCCGCCCAGCAAGGCGCCGAAGCTGTCGACCCGCTGCGCCTGGCTTTGCTGCTTCATCCGATTACGCTGCTTGTCCTGCACGCACCCTCGCTCTTGTCCACGGCGCGTCGGACCCAGGCCGGAAGCGGGCTCCCGGACGGCAGTTCGTGCGCCAGTTCTGATGATTCGTGGTTACCAACACAAGTTAGTATCAGTTGAACTAACTTGCAATAAGTTCAATCGATTCAATGACAAACGAGCAGTAGCGCCTTGCCCGATCGCAGTGTCAGTGCTTGCCCGACTGGGTTTCGTCCAGCCGCAGCGTGCCATGCGCGTCTGCGGCGAGGCTGGGCGCGGTCGGTGGGGCGGCCACAGCCGCAGCCGCCGCGACCCTTGGAAGCGGCATCGCCGCGCCACTGCCCACGATCGCGAAGTGGCTGTGGTCGCCTTCGTCAAGTGATTCGACGAGCCGGTAGCCCGCCCGGCGCAGCGCCAGGTCGATCTGCGCGTGGGCCACCCCGGGCCGACGCGCGACGTCGATCGCCTGGCCGCGCAGATGATAGCTGTTGGGCACGCCGCCGACCGCGCGATTGTGAGCGGCCGTGCGGAACATGCTGGTCACCCGCCCGAACGCGGCCGCGACCCGGGCCGCGCCCAGCACGTCGCCGCTTTCCGCCGCGATCTGCTCATGCATCTCCTGGACGCCGATGATCCGCACGCTCGCGCCGGTCGCCGGACCCTGGCCAAGCGCCGGCTCCCCGCGCAGCACGGCAAGGAACGCCCAAGCTCCCAACCAGACCGGCGATCGGCTCATCTCACCTCGTCGTTGCGCGCGGCTTGCGCGGGATCGGGATGTGAACGCCCGATCGAGCAAACCGCCGCAAGCCGCCGCTGCGCGACGTCCCGCACCGGGACGCTGCCGATCGGTCGTTCAGCTGGCCAGGCTCGAGGCCGCATTGCGGCAATCGGCAGCGCACTCGCGGCACATCTGCGCGCACAGCCGGCAATGTTCATGATCGTGTTGCTCGCACTCGGCCGCGCACGCCTCGCACATGCGCGCGCACAGCTCCAGAAGTTCGCGCAGCATCGGCTGGTCCTCGCCGGTACGCCGCACCGACAGCCGCCCCGTCGCCTCACAGACGTCCGAACAATCGAGGCACAGCCGGATGCACTGCGTCATGTCCATCGCCTCCGCCATGCAGGCGTCCGCGCACGACAGGCACATCTTGGCGCAGTACATCAGGTGGTGCGCCGCATCGCCCAGCGCTGGGTTCGCCTTGGCGCTGGGGTGAAGGGAAATCATCTTGCGGATGGACATGCTCTCTCCTGTTCTCTCGCGGCCCGCCGGCCGTCTCGACACTGGCCG
>CAXSDY010000015.1:21804-25969 GCA_964235835.1 uncultured Sphingomonadaceae bacterium
TGGACATGCTCTCTCCTGTTCTCTCGCGGCCCGCCGGCCGTCTCGACACTGGCCGGTTCGATCGATGCTGGCAACGCGACAGTCGGCGCTTCGGTCCGGCACAGACCCCTGCAAGGACTAGCACCCAGTTTTAAATAGGTTAATTACTTGCCCGCCACCCTCTGGGATGGCGACAGCCTGTTGGTCATCGCCGGGCAGCCGGCGCTTGTGGAAGAGGTCGAACTTGGGGGAGGGCTTGCTCACCGGCCTGGTGCGGAAGTTGGAACTGTGGGGTCCGCTGGACCAGGATGACCGACAGGCCATCCTCGCACTTCCGTTCACGCGCAAAACGCTGGCTGCCTACGACTATATCGTGCGCGAAGGCGACCGCCCGATGCAGTCGTGCCTGCTGCTGTCCGGCTATGCCTTTCGCCAGAAGGTTGTTGCCGAGGGCCTGCGCCAGATCCTGGCGGTCCAGATCCCGGGCGATATGGTCGACCTCGAGAACTCGCTGCTGCGCAGTGCGGATCATTCGGTCCAGGCCCTGACGGCCGCGGAGGTCGCCTTCATCCCCGCCGATGCGCTGATGGCATTGGCATCGGCGCGGCCCGCGATCTGCAAGGTCATGTGGCGCGACACGCTGGTCGAAAGCGCCATCGCCCGGGAATGGATCGCCAACGTCGGCCGGCGCAAGGCGTTCGCGCGGATCGCCCATCTGCTGTGTGAATTCGCGCTGCGGCTGGAGAAGGCCGGGATTGCGAGTCGCGATCACTACGAGTTCCCGATGACCCAGGACCATCTGGCGGACGCGACCGGCCTCACCCCGGTCCACGTCAACCGCACCCTGCGCGCCATGGACGCGGAGGGCTATCTGGTGCGCAAGAAGCGCTCGATCCTGATCAACGATTGGGCCCGTCTGGCGCAGGCCGGCGACTTCCGCAGCGATTACCTTCACTATAATTAGGCGCCTCGGCTCGACTCCCCTTATGGGTCGCGCGATGAGCGACGGCCTGCCCACACCACGAGGAATCATCGCCGCCGGCGCTCTGCTCGGTGGCGCGGGCGTGATGCTAGGGGCGTTCGGCGCACATGCGCTCAGCGGCGTGCTCACGGCGCAGGCGGCGGGATGGTGGGCGACCGCCGTTCAGTACCAGATGTGGCACGCGCTTGCGCTGCTCCTGACCGCCGCCCTTCCGCTCGCCCGCCGGGGCGTCATCGCGTGGTGCTTCGGCGGCGGCGCGCTGATCTTCTCGGGCACCCTTTACCTGATGGCGCTGGGCCTGCCTCGCTGGCTCGGCGCCGTCACTCCGCTCGGCGGTGTCCTGCTGATCGCCGGGTGGTTGCTCCTCGGGTGGAGCGCGGTGAACCGCCCGCGTTGACCAGCGGTCTTCTGTCAGGTCGCGTCCTGCGTCGCCCTGCTAGGAGACGCTAGGACACCGACAGGGTCAT
Organism: uncultured Sphingomonadaceae bacterium; assembly: GCA_964235835.1. Classification (GTDB taxonomy): domain Bacteria; phylum Pseudomonadota; class Alphaproteobacteria; order Sphingomonadales; family Sphingomonadaceae; genus Sphingomicrobium. Next base: position 23,233 of record CAXSDY010000015.1, read on the forward strand.
GATCACACCCGGCACCGGCCAGAACCACGGACCCTTGACGCGCTTCGCCTCGATCACGTCGCTGCCGAGCAGGGCAGTGAGATCGGACACCGTCCGCACGTGCCGCCCGCGATCGAGCTTGGCGAGGATGAAGCCGGGCAGGTTGAACACGATCCGGTCGGGGATGACCGGCTCCATCACCAGCAGCTGAACCGGCGCGGTCTTCTTTTGCGCAGCCGTCTTGATGTTCCGCAGGACGTTGCGGACACCATTGTCGTTGATGTGGTGGATCGTGCTGTGGAAGATCACGTTGTCGGCCTTGTCGAGGCACTCGTGGTATTGCTTCGTCACATCGGCAAGATGAAATTCGTGATCCGGGTAGAGCTTCTTCGCCGCCTCGACGCGATCGCCGTCGACGTCCACTCCGATATACTTGCCGCTCTCGAAGAAGGAAGCGATCAACCCGGTGCCGCAACCGACCTCGAGCGTGTTACCGCTCGTCCGGCGCCGGAATGTCTCCACGATCCTCTTCTGGTTTCCATAGTCCCCGTGCACCAGGCGCTGAAGACCGTGGTATAGAAACGGCGGCAAATCCCACATCTGAACTACCCGTAAATGATTGAACCGGAACCGGCGTGAGCCCCGAGCGTTTTGGACCCTTTTTCTTTTTAGACGCCGATCGTTGTGCTGATTACGCACCTTAGGAGCGGTCCGCAAGCATTCCAACCCAGCTTGACCCGTCCGGCGCGCGGCGCTTGAGCCTGGCGGAAATCCGGTCTAGGTTCGCGGTTCGTTCTACTTCGGGGCTGAGCTTGGACGCGACCGTCGCCATCATCGTTATCGTTGCCCTGATCGCCGGCGCGCTGCTCGGCTGGGTGCTCGGCTCGCGCGGCGCGGCGCCGCTGAAACAGGAGATCGACGCGCTGCGCGAGCGCTGCGGATCGGCCGAGCGCGAGTCCGCCGCCGCGGGGGTCCACGCGACCCGCAGCAGCGACCTTCAGCGCATGCTTGACGCCGTGATCGTCGAACGCGACGCGGCTTCGCTCAACGGGAGGCAACTTGCCGAGGAAGCCGCGGGCCTGCGCCCGGTGGCCGAGCGAGTCACGCATCTTGAAGCGCAACTCACCGCCTTGCGCGACGAGAAGGACCAGCTTGCCGCCGCCAAGGCCGGGTTCGAGCGCGGGGAAGCGGAGCGGCGCGAGGCGCACGAGGCCCAGCTCAAGCAGCTCAAGGAACTCGAGGCCAAGGTCGAGACGCGCTTCGGCGACCTCGCCGGCAAGGCGATCGAGACCGCCCACGACGCCTTTCTAAAGCGGGCAGGGGAGCGCATGTCGCTCGAAGGCAAGGAGAACGAGGCCAAGCTCAAGTCGCTGCTGCAACCGGTCGAGGCGACGCTCAAGCGCTACGAGGAAGGCCTCAACCGGGTCGAGAAGGAGCGCGAGGGCAGCTACCGCGAGCTCAACAAGGCCGTCGAACTGCTCCACGCCGGTCATGGCGCGGTCAGGGAGGAGACGGCGCGGCTGGTCAACGCGCTGCGCTCCAGCCCGAAGGCGCGCGGCCGCTGGGGCGAGCAGAGCCTCAAGAACGTGCTCGAACAGGCAGGGCTGAGCGAGGGCGTCGACTTCCACACTGAAGTGTCGGTCACGACCGACGACGGCCGGCTGCGTCCCGACGTGATCGTCAACCTGCCCGGCCAGCGCAAGCTGATCATCGACGCCAAATGCTCGCTCAACGCCTTCCTCGACGCGAGCGAAGCAGTCGACGACCTTGTCCGCGCGACCCACATGAAGGCTCACGCCGGATCGATCCGGCGTCATGCCGAACAGCTCGGCTCGAAGAACTATTGGGACCAGTTCGGCGACGCCGCCGACTATGTCGTGATGTTCATTCCCGGCGAGCATTTCCTCACCGCCGCGCTCGAGCAGGATGGCCAGCTGTGGGATTGGGCCTTCCAGCGGCGCGTCCTGCTCGCCACCCCGACCAACCTCGTCGCGATCGCCCGCACCGTGGCGACCGTGTGGAAGCAGGAGCGGCTGGCGGTCCAGTCCGCCGAGATCGTCAAGCTCGGCAAGGAGCTGCACGCGCGTCTCGCCACGATGGGCAGCCACGTCACCAAGCTCGGCCGGAACCTGGAACTGGCGAACAACGCCTACAACAGCTTCGTCGGCAGCCTCGAAAGCCAGGTCCTGACCCAGGCCCGCCGGTTCGAGGCGCTGGAGGTCTCGAGCGGGACCAAGGAGATCGACTCCATGCCGCTGGTGGAATCAAGCCCGCGCCCATTGACCAAGCTGACGATCACCCTGCCGACCGCCAACGAAGACGAAGCCGCCTGACGCGGCATCCCTACGCAGGAATTGCGTTGAGTTGCCCTTCTGTCGTCACCCCCGACTTGATCCGGGGTCCCGCCTCCTTTGGAGATCAAGCAGTGGGAGCCCGGCTCTGGCCGGGCTGACGAAGGTCGATGTCATCAATCCCGCGGGATTGGGCTGGCAATGTAGGAATTCACCTGTCAGCTTGCGCGCGGCTCTTTGATTCGCCAGTTGATTTCGAAACCCGTTCGCGCAGGTTTCCTCCCCGTTAGTCGGAACTTTGGGAACATTCGCCCGACTTGGGACGGTTGCGACGGCTCAGCGCCAGCTCGCCCGTACCTGGAACGCCATCACCGCGGCCGCCACGGCAGCGTTTAGGCTGTCCGCCCGGCCGGCCATCGGGATCTTCACGAGCAAATCGCACGCCGCCTCATACTCCGCGGGAAGGC
>CAXSDY010000016.1:0-25229 GCA_964235835.1 uncultured Sphingomonadaceae bacterium
CCGCGCGATCGCCAGCTGGCCCCACAACAGGGCGGCGGCGTAGCCTGCCACCATCAAGACCGCGGCGAGGGGACCGCGTCGGTCACGCATGCGCATCCACCGCTCGCCGAGCCCGCCGCTCCAGCCGAGCCGCTCCCACCCGGACAGCGCGATCCCGCCGATCCAGCGCGCCTTCTGACGCACCGCCGCGTCGAGCGTTGCGGGGAAGTGCCCGCGCGAGCAAACCGCCGCTCGGTCGCCGAGGGACGCGGGGATCCGCACGAACATCGTCCGCAGCCCGATCACGCCGAAGCGCAGTCCGACCTCATAGTCTTCGGTCATGCTGTCGGGGGCGAACGGCAGTCCGTCGTTGCGATCCGCCAGGCGGTCGAGCGCATTGCGGTTGATCGCGCAGCCGACTCCGGCGAGCGGAATGGCCGCGCCGACCGCTTCGCGCACGACCATCTCCTTGCCGTGGCTCTCGGCGAACTCGTCGCCATAGTGGCCGGCGATCCAGCGGCTCGCCGCATCGGGCAGGGGCACGACCGGCAACTGGATCGCCGCGACCCTGTCGATCAGCCGGTCGAAGATGGTCAGCTCGGCGGGATGCACCACGTCCTCGGCATCGTGCAGGACGATCGCGCGGGCCCGGCCGCGCACGGCCTCCTCCTTGCGCAGCGCCCGGTAGAGCTGATTGAGGCAGTCGCCCTTGGTCGTGGGGCCGTCATGGGGCACTTCGACCGCCAGCACGCGCGGGTCCGCGATGCCGCGGATCGCCGCGGCGGTCGCCGGATCGTTGCGGTAATATCCGACGAGCAGCAGGTAATGGCCCTCGCCGAATCGCTTCAGCGTCGCGCGCAGCATCGCGGCGATGACCGCGCTTTCGTCCCACGCCGGGATGAACACGGCGAGCCACCCCGGCGCCGAGGGAAGGCGCAGCGTCTCGGCGCAGGAGCGGGGATAGCGACTGTAGATCGCCGCGCCGCGCCACAGGCGCCGGGTCGCATAGACCAGATCGACGGCGAGGTCGTCGAGTCCGAACACCAGAAAGCCGACACCCGCGAACAACGCGAGTTCTTCCGCCAGGCCGACCAGCAGCGCGGACCCGTTCATGCCGTCCGCCCTGGAGCTGACGACAAGCGGCCGACGATTTCGCGGATTGGTGCCCGAATCATGAAACCCCCTGTTTCAGTCCGAGCGACACGATCATGTCACAGCTGTTGCCGAGCGACAAGCGGGTCATCTTGCCGGTTGCCGGGGCTGCTCTATAGCGGGCCGTCCTGCGGCGCGGAGGAAGCGGGAGGTGCTCCAACTTGTCCTGGCAATGCTACTCGCCGCACAGCGCATCGTCTTCGCCGACGGCAGCTGGGCGACGTTCGATCGGCAACAGAGCTGTGCCGCGGTCAGCAGCGCCGAGCGGGTCGTGCGCGACCCGTCGGAGCAGGCAAACGCAACCTTCACCTTCGACCGCGCCGGCCCGCGACGAGGCCAGTTCGCCGTGCGGCTGAGCAAACCTCTTCGCGCCGGGAGCACCGCACTGCTCACGATCGGCGATCGACCGTTTCTCCTCGCCGCCACGGCAGGCTTCGCCTGGAGCCGCGGGCCGGCGCAGGAGGACGCCATTGCCGCAGCGGTCCGCGGGTCGACCAGAATGCGGATCGAAGGACGCGCGGCGACCGGGCGCTTCGTCGACAGCTACTCGCTCGATGGCGCGCCGGGGGCCTTAGACGCCGCCGCGGCATGCGCCGCGCACCGCTAGGAAATTCGCGCGCTCATCCCTAGATGAGCCCTGCAATGAGCGCCGATACGTCCCTGATGCCGATACCCGGCCCGGTCGACCCGGTCCCGGTCGCGCGCCCGGTGCTGCCGCGAGCGGACGGGCGTACCGAGCTGATCGGCTTGCCGCGCGCGCGGATTCGTGACGAACTCGAGCGGGCGGGCCTCGACCCGCGCCAGGCCAAGCTGCGCGCCAAGCAGCTGTGGCATTGGATCTACAATCGCGGCGTGAGCGACATCACGCACATGACCGACATTGCCAAGGCGCAACAGCCTTGGCTCGCCGAGCGGTTCGTCATCACGCGCCCCGAGGTGGTCGAGGCGCAAGTCTCGACCGACGGGACGCGCAAGTGGCTGTTGCGGACGCACGACGGCCACGACTTCGAGATGGTGTTCATCCCGGACGCGGATCGCGGCACCTTGTGCGTCTCGAGCCAGGTCGGCTGCACCCTCAACTGCCGCTTCTGTCACACGGGAACGATGCGCCTGGTGCGCAACCTCGAGCCTGCGGAGATCGTCGGACAGGTGATGCTGGCGCGCGACGCGCTCGGCGAGTGGCCGTCGGCTCCGGAAGGCCGCATGCTGACCAACATCGTCATGATGGGCATGGGCGAGCCGCTGTATAATTTCGACAACGTCCGCGATGCGCTGCGGATCGTCATGGACGGCGATGGACTGGGGCTCAGCAAGCGGCGCATCACGCTGTCGACCTCTGGCGTCGTGCCGATGATGGCGCGCGCGGGGGAGGAGATCGGGGTCAATTTGGCGGTATCCCTCCATGCCGTGACCAAGGAGGTGCGCGACGAGATCGTGCCGCTCAACCGCAAGTACGGGATCGACGAATTGCTGAGCGCCTGCGCCGCCTACCCCGGCGCGAACAATGCGCGGCGGATCACGTTCGAATATGTCATGCTCAAGGACAAGAACGACAGCGACGCCGACGCGCGCGAGCTGGTGCGGCTGATCAAACAGTATCGTCTGCCTGCCAAGGTCAATTTGATCCCGTTCAATCCGTGGCCGGGCGCCACCTACGACTGTTCCACGCCGGAGCGCATCCGCTCGTTCAGCAACATCGTGTTCGAGGCGGGCATCTCGGCGCCGGTGCGCACGCCGCGCGGGCGCGATATCGATGCGGCGTGCGGCCAGCTGAAGACCGCCGCGGAGAAGCGCAGCCGCGCCGAACTGGACCGCCTGGCCGAAGAGAAGTCGGCGGCGCTCGAGGTCCGGTGACTCCGGCCGGGGCGCTGCGCCGCGCGCTGATCGGGCGGGTCCGCGACCGGTTCAACGACCGCGGGCGGGGCGAGCAGCCGGTGCAGCGCTCTGCCCATGCCCTGTTGCCGCCGAATTCGGTCGCATGGCGCGTGCATGGCGACGTGACGTCGATGATGGTCGGCGGGATCGCGGCTTTGCTGGTCGAGATGCTCCATCCGCTCGCGCTGGGCGGCGTATGGGACCACAGCAATGTGGCGAACGACATGGCGGGCCGGCTGCGCCGAACCGCGCGCTTCATCGCCGTGACCACGTTCGGCGAAGCGAGCCAGGCGATCGCCGCGATCGAGCGGGTGAAGAACATCCACGCGCACATCCAGGGAACGCTGCCCGACGGCACGCCCTACCGCGCCGACGATCCGGCGCTGCTCGCCTGGATCCACGTCGCGGGCTCGCTGTGCTTCCTCGATGGCTGGCGGCGCTACGGGGAGCCGGGCATGAGCGGCGCCGACCAGGACCGCTACTTCGCCGAGGTGGCGGTGATCGCCCGCGCGCTCGGCGCCGACCCGGTGCCGGTCAGCCGCGGCGAAGCCGAGCGGCTCGTCGACCGCTTCCGCGGCGAGTTGCGGGTCGACGAGCGGACCCACGCCTTCCGCAAGCTCGTGCTCGACGCGCCGGCACTCAAGCGGAGCGAGGCCCCGCTGCAGAAGCTGCTGATGACTGCGGCGGTCGATCTGATGCCGGATTATGCCCGGGCGATGCATGGGCTCCGTCCGATTCTGGTCGGCAAGCCCGCGGTTCGTGCCGCCACGTTCGGCTTGGCCGGAACCCTGCGCTGGGCGTTCGGCGGCGGAGTCCGGTAACGGCGTCGTTGCGACGGGAAGCCGCTCGTGCCAATCGCGACCCCTACGCCCCGCTTGCATGGAGTGATGGGAAGAGATGAGCCTGATCGGACGGTTACTGGGCACGCTGGTCAAGCGCGGGCGCCTGACGCTGATCGTGGCGGGCGGCCCACCCGAAAGCTTTGGCCCCGGCGATGGCCCGGGGCTGACCGTCCGTTTCACCGATCGCCGGCTCGCGCTCGAGATCGTCCGCAACCCGCGCCTGGCGTTCGGCGAAGCCTATATGGACGGCCGGCTGATCATCGAGAACGGCACGATCCTCGACCTGCTCGAGCTGATCGTCGCCGCGAACAAGTGGGAAGAAGGCGGCAAGGGCCGCAAGCTCATGTCCAAGGGCAAGATGGGGCAGATCGCCGCCTTGTTCCGCCGCAACCCCGCGGCCAGGGCGCGCAAGAACGTCGCACACCATTACGACCTCAACGACGAGCTATACGATCTCTTCCTCGACGAGGACCGGCAGTACAGCTGCGCCTATTACACGGACCCCGCCAACAGCCTGGAACAGGCGCAGGCCGACAAGCGGGCCCACATCGCCGCGAAGCTCCATCTTCAGCCCGGCAACCATGTGCTCGACATCGGCTGCGGCTGGGGCGGCATGGCGCTTTATCTCAACCGCGTCGCCGGGGTGACCGTGACCGGCGTGACCCTGTCGGAGGAACAGCTCAAGGTCGCCCGGCGGCGCGCCGAGGAGGCGGGCGTCGCGGGCCGGGTCAAGTTCGAGCTGATCGATTATCGCAGCGTCACCGGCACCTTCGACCGGATCGTCTCGGTCGGCATGTTCGAGCATGTCGGGGCGGCGCACTACGACGAGTTCTTCGACACCTGCCGGCGCCTGCTGAAGCCGGACGGCGTCATGCTGCTCCATACCATCGGCAAGCTGGGCGGGGTCAGTTCGCCCGATCCGTTCACCGACAAGTGGGTCTTTCCCGGCTACCACCTGCCCTCATTGGCGCAGATGACCGGGTCGAGCGAGAAGGTGCGGCTGATCGCTAGCGACGTCGAGACGCTGCGGCTGCACTACGCCTATACGCTGCGGGCCTGGCTGGAGCGGTGCCAGGCCGCGCGCGCCAGGATCGTCGCGCTCTACGACGAGCGGTTCTTCCGCATGTGGGAATTCTATCTTGCCGGCGGCATCGTCATGTTCGAGAGCGGCGCCGCCTGCAATTACCAGGTCCAGTATATCCGCGACCGCCGCGCCGTCCCGATCACCCGCGACTACATGGCAGAAGCGGAGGCGCGTTACCGGACGATCAGCGGCTGACGCATGCGGCCGTGCATCGGCCGGTGCTCGTCGGGCGTGATCTGGCCGTCATGGTTGCGGTCCATCATGTCGAAGTGGCGCAGCGCCAGCGCGTTTGCCTCCTGCATCGTGACCCGGCCATCGCCGTTCGCGTCGGCCGCGGCGAACATCCACTCGCCGTTGCGCATCATCATCTGCCCTTGCCGGCCTCCCGGCGGCATCATGCGAGGCGGATGCGCCATGCCCTGCTGCCGGTTGGCGGCCGGCAATTCCGATCGCTCGATCGCGCCGTCATGGTTCATGTCGAGGGCGGCGAACAGCCGTTGCACGCGCGCCGTCACCTCGGCGCGAGTCATGGAGCGCCCAGGCGACATCGATCGGTGCGGCCCCGGCACGGGCGTGACGCCCGGAACGATCGTCCCGGGAATGGGCGCCACGTAACCCTGAGCGAGCGCGGGGCCCGCGGCGAGAACCAGGGCGGCCATCATGATCTTTTTCATTGCAGTCTCCATCCAACGCATCGGCTCGCCGTGCTCCGCGCCGCCTGTATCGCGCTTGAACGGAGGCGTTATGAGTGGCAGTGGGCGGCACCCCGCCCCGCCCGAGGTTGAACTGGTCGATGGTTGAACGCCCTGCCCGTGTCGTCCTCGCCTATTCGGGCGGCCTCGACACGAGCGTGATCCTGAAGTGGCTGCAGCAGACTTATGGCTGCGAGGTCGTGACCTTCACGGCCGACCTTGGGCAAGGCGAGGAGCTCGCTCCGGCGCGCGCCAAGGCGGAGATGATGGGCGTCAAGCCCGAGCACATCTTCATCGACGACCTGCGCGAGGAGTTCGTGGCCGACTACGTCTTCCCGATGATGCGGGCGAATGCGCTCTACGAGGGGCTGTACCTGCTGGGCACGTCGATCGCGCGGCCGCTGATCGCCAAGCGACAGATCGAGATCGCGCGCGAAGTCGGCGCCGACGCCGTGTCGCATGGGGCGACGGGCAAGGGCAACGACCAGGTCCGGTTCGAACTCGGCTATCTGGCGCTCGCCCCGGACATCAAGGTCATCGCGCCGTGGCGTGAGTGGGACCTGACCAGCCGCACCGCACTGATCGAGTACGCCGAGAAGAACCAGATCCCGGTGCCGAGGGACAAGCGCGGCGAGAGCCCCTTCTCGACCGACGCCAATTTGCTCCACACTTCGTCGGAGGGGAAAGTCCTCGAGGACCCGTGGGAGGAGGTGCCCGACTACGTCTACTCGCGCACCGACGACCTGATCGCGGCGCCCGACACGCCCGAAGAAGTCACCGTCGAGTTCAAGGGGGGCGATGCGGTCGCCGTCAACGGGCAGGAGCAATCGCCCGCCACGCTGCTGACGACCCTCAACGCCCTGGGCAAGCGCCATTCGATCGGCCGGCTCGACCTCGTCGAGAACCGCTTCGTCGGGATGAAGAGCCGCGGCATGTACGAGACGCCCGGCGGCACCATCCTGCACGCCGCTCACCGCGCCATCGAGCAGCTAACGCTCGATCGCGGCGCGGCGCACCTGAAGGACGAACTGATGCCGCGCTACGCGGAGCTGATCTACAACGGTTTCTGGTTCAGCCCGGAACGCGAGATGCTGCAGGCGGCCATCGACCATAGCCAGGCGCGGGTCGACGGGACCGTCCGGCTCAAGCTCTACAAGGGCGCGGTCCACATCACCGGACGCAAGTCGCCGATGAGTCTCTACAGCGAAAAGGTCGTCACGTTCGAGGACGACGCCGGCGCGTATGACCAGCGCGACGCAGAGGGGTTCATCAAGCTGAACGCCCTGCGCCTGCGGCTGCTGGGACGGCGCGAGGGTCGTTGATCGGCCCGGCTGCCCCGGCGACGCTACCCCGGTTCGGGCGGCCGTGGTGGGAGACTCGCTGGGCGGTCGCGGCGATGATCCTGCTGTCGGTGGTCCCGCTGCTCTACCCGCGCATTCCGCCGCTGGTCGACCTGTTCGGACATATGGGCCGTTACCGGGTCGAACTCGATCTCGCCCATTCCCCCTATCTCCAGCGCTATTGGGAGTTCCACTGGCTTTTGATGGGCAATCTTGGCGTCGATCTGCTGATCATCCCGATCGCCAAGCTGTTCGGCCTGGAAATGGGCGTGAAGCTGATCGTGCTGGCGATTCCGGCGATGACCGTGGCGGGCTTCCTGTGGGTCGCGCGCGAGGTGCATGGCCGCATCCCGCCGACTGCCTTGTTTGCCCTGCCGTTCGCCTACGGCAATCCGTTCCTGTTCGGCTTCCTCAACTACTCGCTGGCGATGGCGCTCGCCTTCCTCGCATTCGGCTTGTGGCTTAGGCTGGCGCGCCTTGGCCGCACGCGCCTGCGGCTTGCCCTGTTCGTGCCGATCAGCCTCGTCGTGTTCATGGCCCACACCTTCGGTTGGGGCGTGCTGGGACTGCTGTGCTTCTCGGCCGAGGCGGTGCGCCAGCATGATCGCGGGCGAAGCTGGTGGGCGGCGGGCCTGCACGCGGCGATGCACGCCGGCTCGCTGGCGCTACCGGTGCTGATCATGATGTTCTGGCGGCACGAGGCGAGCGGCGGCTTGACCGGCGACTGGTTCAACTGGCGGGGCAAGCGCATCTTCGTGACGCAAGCTCTGCGCGACCGGTGGCAGCAGCTCGACGTCGCATCGCTGATCGCCTGCGCCGTACTCGTCGGCGTGACGATCGTCTTCCGTCGCCGCATGGGTTTTTCGCGGAACCTCGCGTTCTCCGCGATCGTGCTCACCGCCATCTATCTCTGCCTGCCGCGGATCATCTTCGGCTCCGCTTACGCCGACATGCGCCTGGTGCCGTTCATCATGGCGGTGATCCTGCTCGGCATCCGCTTCCGCAAGGAAACCCACCTGCCGAGCGCCAAGCTGCTGGCTGCGCTCGGCCTGGCGTTCGTGCTCGTGCGCTTCGGCAGCAATACGGTCAGCCTCGCCTTGGCGGCGGACGACCAGTCGGCCAAGCTGGCGGCGCTCGATCAGCTTCCCCGGGGCGCGTCGGTCCTCACGCTCGTCGGCGTGCCGTGCGGCGGCCGCTGGGCGCAGCTGCGCAACAGTCATCTCGGCGCGATGGTCATCGCGCGGGCGGAGGGCTTCAGCAACGATCAGTGGCGCATGGCAGGATCGCAGCTCCTGCGGCCCAGGGACCAGGCGCGCTGGGGCTGGTTCGGAGCCGATCCCTCGGAACAGGTCACGCCAGCGGGCTGCGGAACGGGTGAGCATTGGCCGATCGAGCGCAGCCTAGCGCGTTTTCCCCGCGACCGCTTCGATTTCCTGTGGCTGATCGACCCGCCGGCCTTCGACCCGGCGGCGGTCGCGGGGCTGACCGTCGCCTGGCGCGGACCCGGGTCGATCCTCTATCGTCTGCGGCCATGACCGGCCTGTCGATCGTCGTGCCGTGCTTCAATGAGGCGGGCTGCCTCGACGCACTTCATCGCCGTGCCACCGACGCAGCGCGGGCGAGCTTCGGCGACGACTTCGAGATCGTGCTGGTCAACGACGGGTCGCGCGACGGCAGCTGGCCGCTGATGGAGCAGATCGCGGCCTGCGATCCCCATGTCGTCGCCATCGATCTGTCCCGCAATCACGGCCACCAGCTGGCGCTGACCGCGGGGCTCGACCTGTGCCGCGGCGACCATGTGCTGATCGTCGACGCCGACCTGCAGGACCCGCCCGAGCTGCTCGGTCCGATGCTCGCAACGATGCGGGCGGAGGGCGCGGACGTGGTCTATGGCGTTCGCCGAAGCCGCGCCGGGGAGACGCGGTTCAAGCGGGCCACGGCCCACGGCTTCTATCGGCTGCTCGCGCGCGCGACCGAGGTCGACATTCCGCTCGACACCGGGGATTTCCGCCTGATGAGCCGCCGGTCGCTCGATGTCCTGCTGGCGATGCCGGAGCAGGCCCGCTTCATTCGCGGCATGGTCGCCTGGATCGGGTTCAAGCAGGTGCCGCTGCCCTATGACCGGGCGGAACGGCTGGCGGGCGAGACGAGCTATCCGATCGGCAAGATGGTCCGCTTCGCGCTGGACGCGCTGACCAGCTTCTCGTCGGCGCCGCTCAAGCTCGCGAGCCACGCCGGCATCGCGCTCGCCGGCGGATCGCTGCTGCTGGTGATCTACATCCTCGCGGGATGGCTGGCGGGCCAGTCGGTGCCGGGCTGGACCTCGGTCATGCTGGTCATCGTCGCGCTCGGCGCGGTGCAGATGTTCGTCCTCGGCCTGATGGGCGAGTATATCGGCCGCCTCTACAGCCAGTCCAAGCAACGTCCGCTGTACATCGTTCAGTCCATTGCCGGCGGGGAGGCACGGCCCGCTCACCGGCTCGGTCAGGTCGCCGAAACGACCGCCACCAGCGACAAGCCCGGCGGCATCGGCACGCGCCCGACGAGATAGGCCTCGAGCCCGAACAGTCGATCGAACAGCCGGTTGACGGGACGGGGGGGGAGCTTGTCGTCGGTGTCGTCCTTGCCGGTCAGCTTGCCGAGGCCCCGCGCGGCTACCGCCAGCGGGAACAGCAGGCTGTTGAAATAGCTCAGCCGCTCGATCTTCAACCCGGATTGGTCGATCAGCCTGGCAAGCGCCGCGCGGGAGTAGCGCCGGTGGTGATGATTGAGCCGGTCGTGAGCGCTCCACATCCATGGATGCGCGGGGACCGTGATCAGGATCCTGCCCGAAGGCCGCAGTCGCCGGGCGATGCTGGCCAGGCTGGCGACATCGTCCTCGACATGCTCGATGACATCGAGCAGCGCGATCAGGTCGTAACGGCCCTCCGCGACCCCCTCCAGCGCCGGGAGGGAGGCCGCCAGCACCTGCACGCCAAGCCGCTCGGAGGCGACGGCGCGCGCAGCCTCGTCCAGTTCGACCGCATCGACCTCGCCGAAGCGCCGGAGCATGGGCACGTTGTGCCCGGTGCCGCAGCCGATCTCCAGGATGAGGGCACTCCGCGGCGGCGCGATCTCGCGCGCAATGAACGCCGACAGGATGCGGCGCCTCGCCGTGTACCACCAGTGCATCTGGTCCAGCTCGGCCATGCGATCGTAAATGACGCGTTCCATCAGCGGCGTCCGGTCATCAGCGAAACCTGGCCATCACGCGAACACCCATGTGCGGTTCAGCACGAAGGTCACGCCCGGCGTCACGAACATCATCGGTAGCATCGGCCAGGCCGGCCCGAGCCCGAGCGGGTGGGTAAACAGCCACACCCACAGGCTGTTGAGCCCCAGGCTCACCAGCGACACGACGCCGAACCGGCCCGTCGTGCGCGCGACGTTGTCCCGCCGGCCATGCCCGCGGAAGCTCCACCGGCTGTGGAGGACGTACCCGGTGCCCGCCGCGATCAGGTAGGCGGCGAAATTGGCGAGCTGCGGGTTGCCGCGGTTCCATACCGCAATCAGCGCATAGATCGCGAGGCCGAGTGCGGTCACGAGGCCGCCCGTGACTACGAAGCGGAGAAGCTGGAGGACCACTTCGCGCTGGTGAGGAGCCAGCCGGCCGAGGATGCTGTCGATCATGCTGTCCTTGATCGCGCTTTGCCGGGGACCATCGAGCGTCTAGAGAGCCGGCCCATTAAGCGGGCAGGTCACGAGATGCAAACCGGCGACAGCGAGATCAACGGCCGGTTCGACGCTGCGCTGGCCAAGGGAGTGGCGGCCGTCGATCACCGCTGGCGGCTGCTGGTCGTCCTCGCCTGGCTCGCCCTCGCCGCCTGGATGCTCTTCGCGGCGCGCAACCAGATCCGCGGCTTCTTGCTCGGCGATACCGACGACAACATGCGGATGAGCCAGGTCCGAGCGCTGCTCGCCGGGCAGGATTGGTTCGACCTTCGCCAGTACAAGATGAACCCACCGATCGGAGCGAACATCCACTGGAGCCGGCTGGTCGACCTGCCGCTGGCCGGATTGATCCTGCTGTTCCGCCCCATCGTCGGCGGCCCGAACGCCGAGCGAATCGCGGTCGCGATCGCGCCGCTACTGCCGCTGCTGCCGATGATGGCAGCGCTGGCGCTGACCACCCGCCGGCTGCTTGCGAGGCACGCCTATCCGCTGGCGATCGTCGGCCTGTTCTTCGCCGGTTCGACGCTCGGCATGTACAACCCGACCCGCATCGATCACCACGGCTGGCAGCTGGCCCTGCTCGCGATCGGCATGGCGGCCATCGCCGACCCGCGACGGGAGCGCGGCGGCGCGGTGCTCGGGCTGGCGAGCGCCGTGTCGCTCAGCATTGGCCTGGAAATGATCATCTACATCGCCCTTAGCGGCGTCGCGATGGTGCTGTTCTGGGTCGACGACCGCGACGAGCGCCCACGGCTAGCGACCTTCGCCGTCAGCCTCGGCGGCGGCTGCGCGATCGGGTTCGCGGCGTTCGCCTCCTACGCCAATCGCCTGCCGGTATGCGACGCGCTCTCGCCGGTGTGGCTGTCCGATGTGCTGCTCGGCGGCGCGCTCATGCTGGGGATGAGCTTCCTCAAGATCGAACGCTGGACCGTCCGCTTAGCCATCGCGCTGGTGGCCGGAGTGGCCATCGCCGCTTTCCACGCGCTGATGTGGCCGCACTGCCTCAGCCGGCTGGAGGGGGTGTCCCCCGAGGTCGAGCAACTATGGCTGAGCCACGTCCGCGAGGCGCGGCCGGTGTGGACCCACGGCTGGCAGTTCGCGACGCTGATGCTGACGCTGTCGGCGTGCGGCCTGCTCGGCTATGGCCTGCTTGGGTGGAAGGTGCGGCACGAGCGCGAGCGGGTGCGGCCGGTCATCGCGATCGCCACCTTGTCGTTCGCCGCAAGCGCGCTCCTTTTCTGGCAGACGCGCACCGGTCCGGCCGCCCAGATGCTCGCCATTCCCGGCGCCGTCGCCCTGCCCTGGTTCTTCGCGCCGCGGGCGTTCGCTTCCAACAACAGTGTCGTGCGCGTGCTCGGCACCGTGGCCGTCGTCCTGCTCGGTCTGGGCGGGTTCGTCCCTCTGCTGCTCAACTTCGTGCCCGACAAGCCGACCAACTCCCGCGAACGGGCGATCAGCCGCGCCAATTCGCTGTGCCCGACACTCTCGGCGATGAAGCCCGTCGCCCAGCAGCCGGCCGGCGTCGTGTTCACCTTGCTCGATCTCGCGCCGCGCCTCATCACCGTCACGCACCACAGCTCGATCGCGGGACCTTACCACCGCAACGGGCAGGCCATCGCGGATTCGATGAATGCCTTCCGCGGGTCGGCGGATCAGGCGCATGCGATCATGCGCCGCTATCATGCGAACTATCTGCTGACCTGCCCGGCGATGTCGATGACGACCATCTTCACGGCCGAGACGCCCAAGGGCTTCTACGCGCAGCTCGCCCGCGGGCAGGTGCCGAACTGGCTTCAGCCGATCCCCTTCCCCAAGGGTAACCCGCTGAAAATGTACCGGATCGTCAACTGAACTAGGACTTGTACTCGATGATCCTGGCCTCGCGTTTGCCGAGCCGCTTGAAGTGGAACTCGGCCCAGCCCTGCGCCTCCGCAAGCTTCGCCGCCATGATCAGCAACGCCCAGCCGAAGCTGTAGCGCAAGCCGCGCATCCGGCGCTTCATCCGCCAACTCGTCCTCGCGATCTGCAGCATCACCAGCGCCGCGCCCGCACTTCCGCCGGCGAAAAGGATGGGCCGCGCGAAGATCACGGCGGCGAGGAGCAGACCGACCGTCGCCAGGAGCACGGCGCTCCACCCGAGCGCGCTTCGCACCAGGCGCACCCACGCCGGATCGGCGTCGCGGCCATGGCGCCAGGCGAGTTCCGTCATCGCGAAACCGGCGCGGCGGGCCCGCCGCCACCACTGACCGAAGCGATCCATCGCGATGTCGTGCAGGGTCATCTCACGGCCGTTGGACCGGATATGCCATCCGCGCTGCCGCAGCCTGAGGCACAGGTCCGGCTCCTCTCCGGCGATCAGCGACGGGTTGTAGCCGCCGACCTGCTGGAACGCCGACAGGCGGAAGAGCGCGTCGCCGCCGCATGAAGCCACCAGACCGGTCGGCACGTCCCATTCGTTGTCGCAGGCGCGATGATAAATGTTCGCGTCGGCGCGCCGTTCGCGGCGGCGGCCGAAGACGACGGCCGCCGCGGGATCGGAGTCCATCGCGGCGACGGCCCCCTCGATCCAACCGTCCCGCAGCTCGCAATCTCCGTCAATCGTCTGGGCGAAGCTCAGTGCAGGTTCGACCTGCAGCAGGCGCGCGATGCCGGCGTTACGCGCGCGCGCGGCAGTGAAGCCGGGGACGGGGGGAAGGTCGACGACCTCCACGCCGAGCGAGCGCGCGAATTCCTGGCTTCCGTCGGTCGAGCCGGAATCGACGTAGACGAGGTGAGGCGTTGCCCGTAGCGATCGCAGGCACGCCCGCAGGCGATCGCCCTCGTTGCGGCCGATGACGACGATCCCCGCAGCGTCCGAACTTGCCGACAACCATCGTCTCCAACGCTGCGGTCCCGGATTGTCCGGGGACAGCGCGCTCTCATTAGGTGACGAGCTGAGGCTTTGTCATCTGCTGCCGGGAATGGCATCAAGCCGATGATGGCAATGTCGCGGCGCAATGTTCTTGCACCGCCGGGCGTCGGCTTGCAGGACGGCCGCTAAGCCGAGCACCGCTCGAGCGGCAGCCGGCGGGCCCCATGTTCCACATCATTCCACGTTCCCTGTTCGTGAAGCTCGGCTGGACTACCCTGTCCTACGGCATCGTTCAGGCGCTCCGGCTGGTGAGCAATGTCGTCCTGTCGCGGCTGCTCGCTCCCCCGCTCTTCGGCATCATGCTGATCGTCAACACCGTCCGGATCGGCGTCGAACTGTTGTCCGACGTAGGCGTCGGCCAGAATGTCGTCCGCAACCCGCGGGGCGAGGAGCCCGTCTTCTACGACACGGCCTGGACGGTGCAGGCGATCCGAGGGCTCGTGCTCGGCACCGGCTTCTTCCTCGGTTCGGGAGCGATCGCCCGCTTCTTCGAGAAGCCGGAACTCGCCCAGGTGCTGCCGATCGCCGCCTTGTTCTTCATCTTCACCGGCCTGGATTCCACCGGCCGTTTTCTCGCCCAGAAGCGGCTCAACGTCGGCCGGAGCAGCATCGTCGAGGTGTTCAGCGCCGCCGCCTCACTCGTCATTTACGTCATCCTGGCGCTGATCACGCCCACCATCTGGGCTCTTATCCTCGGCACCGTCTTTGCCGGCGCGCTGACCTTGATCCTGAGCTTCACGCTCACCCCCGGCATCCGGCACCGCTTTGTCATCGACCGCCCGAGCCTTCGTGAGATGCTGCTGTTCGGGCGGTGGGTGTTCGTGTCCTCGATCGTCTACTTCGCGGCCATGAACTTCGACCGGCTCTACTTCGCCAAGCAGATCACGCTCACCCAGCTCGGCATCTTCGGCATCGCGCGCACGCTCGCCGACACCATCAACCAGCTCGTCTCGCGCTGCAGCGCGATGATCCTCTTCCCGCTGGTCTCCGCCATGCGCGGTTCGGGGGCCGAGATCAGGGCGAAGCTGATCCGCGGACGGCGGCTGCTGCTGATCGGTGCGGCCGTCGGGCTCGGCTTGTTCACCGCGCTGTCCGACGTGATCGTCAATTTGTTGTACGATCCGCGTTACACGCAGGCCGGCGTGATGCTGCCGCTGCTGACCGTGGGCGTGTGGTTCGCGCTCCTCGCCGGCGTGAACGACACCATCGTCGTCGGCATGGGACATCCCAAGCTCGCCGCGATGGGCAACGTCGCCAAGCTGCTCACCTTCATCGTCGGCGTTCCGCTCGCGCTCGGATGGCGCGGCCTGGATGCGGCGCTCATCATGCTCAGCGCAGGCGAGTTCGTCCGTTATCTGGTCCTGTGGCTGATGGCCCGGCGCGAAGGGGTCGGCTTCGCGCGCGACGACCTCGCCCTGACACTGTTGTTCGTGGCAGCGACCGTCGGCTTTCGCATGCTGCTGGCCGGGTTCGGACTGACCACGAGCCTCGGTGGCCTGTTCGCGGCAGTGCCTGCGCTATTCAACCGCTGAGCCGGTTCATTCAAGGAGACGCTGGCGTGATCGACGATCCCGAGCCGCTTGACGCCCGTGCGCCGGACACAGGCGAGACAGTGCCCACGCACCGGGAACTGACGTTCGGGCTGCGGGAGGCGGTGCTGCTGTCGATCCTGCTCTGCGGGCTGGCCAGCTTTTACGTGTGGCGGCAGCTTGCCGGCTAGCGGCCGGGGCGGAGCCATTCGCTTGGCGTCCCTTTCGCGAGACCGAGGTAGAGGGGGATCTTCCACAGCACGTAGAGCGGCATGCGGAGCAGCGCTCCGGAACTCAGGAACTCCCGGCCTTCCCGCCCCCACGCGGCGGCGATCGCGAGCGCGGCAGCCGCCGACGTGACCAGCAGCAGCAGCACCGGCCACCATGCTGCGCCGGTGACAAGCGTGATAACCGCCGCAAGCGCGAGTGCGGCGGCGTCGACGAGCGCCAGCAAGGTCAGCGGGGGTACCAGCAGGTCGATGCCGGCGGCCAAGCCACGTAGGTTCCCGCGCCGGAGCGCGCTTGCCAGGGCGCGCGGCGCCTGATCGCGGGCCACGGCCAGGAACCCGCCCTCCCAGCGGCGGCGCTGAACCAGGGTGCCGGCGGGCGCGCTTGGCCTGCTCCACACGATCGCGGACTGGACCAGCATCGGCGGGTGCCCCGCTTCGGCGAGCGCGCGGCCGAGTTCGAGGTCTTCGACGATGCTGGGGCTTGCCAGGGGCGCCGCCGCGAACAGGGACCAGGGGAAGCCCATGCCCGTGCCAGTCAGGTGAACGTGGCCGGCGAGCCGCTGCAGGCCACGCTGGCGGACCAAATTCTTGATCATGAAAGCGAAGCTCGAGACCTGGACCATCGCTGGCGCGGTCGGCGTCGGGGCGATCAGGTAGACCGCCTGGCATGGGCGCCGCGACGAGATTGCGTCGTGGGCCAGCGCTTGCAGGCTGGCGCGGTCGCTCCAGCAATCGGCATCGAACACGATCACGGCGGCGGGCGGTGCCGAGCGAAGATGCTCGCGCGCGAAATCCAGCGCGAAGCCCTTCCCGCGGCGTTCCCGATTGAAGCGTTCGATCACCTCCGCGCCGGATGCCCGCGCAATGGTCGCCGTGTCATCTTCGCAGTTGTCGGCCACCACGAGCAGGCGTGCCCAGCCGGCGATCGCCGGAGCGAGTCGGGTGATCGTTGCTTCGATGATCGCCGCCTCGTCGTGCGCCGGCATGACGATGACGATCTCGGTCGGTGCCGCGCCCCGCAACGCCGAGCGTCGTTCAGGGACGAGGCCGGCGACGATCTCCACCACGAAAAAGGCGGTGACCAGCAGGGGAGCGGCAATGAACGCCAGGAGGAGGAGAGCCACGCCCCCTTCTTAGGGCTTTCTTCATGCGCCACCAGCTAGTTCGCTGGGGTGCGCCTCGAAGCGGGTTGCGGCTGCCCGGTTGCCCGACTAGTCTTCCGGCGAGAATAGAGATCGGCAGGGGCAGGACATTGTTGATGGCGAGTGTCCCGGCCAAGCGCTCCTTGCGGCTTCCGCCCGTGACCCCGGCCAACCTGTTCCTGCTGTTCTGCTGCGCCGTCCTGACGCTGCCGATGCTCTACAATGTCGCGAAGTTCAGCTGGTCCACGGAGCAGGGCGGACACGGCCCGCTCGTGCTCGCCACCGGGCTGTGGCTGTTGTGGCGCGAATATCAGCAGGCGGACGCCCCGCGCCAGGCACCGCGGCCCCTCGCCGGGTCACTCGCGCTGGCAGCGCTGCTGGCGGTGTACCTCGTCGCGCGGATCACGGGCATCCTGGAGATCGAGGCGTTCGCGATCTACGGTGCGTTGCTCGTCGGAGCCTATCTTCTGTGGGGCGGAGCCCTGCTGCGGCAGCTGTGGTTTCCGTTGTTGTACCTGGCGCTGACCCTGCCGCCGCCCGATTCGGTCGTGGCGGCGGTGACCCAGCCGATCAAGATCCTCATCTCGCAAAAAGCGGTCGGCCTGCTGCATGCTTTCGGGTACCCGATTGCGAACTCGGGCGTGACGATCCAGATCGCTCAGTTCGAGCTGCTGGTCGCCGCCGCCTGCGCGGGGTTGAACTCGATCCTCAGCCTCAGCGCGATCTGCCTGTTCTACGGCTATCTGCGGCACCGCTCGGACGTCGTGCAGCTCCTGCTGATTGCGCTTGCCATCATTCCCGTCGCCATCCTGTCGAACTTCGTGCGGGTGCTTGTCCTCATCCTGGTGACCTATTACTTCGGCGAGGCGGCGGCCCAGGGCTTCCTTCACAATTTCGCCGGACTCACCATGTTCCTCGCCGCGATCATATCGATCTTCGCCTATGACGAGGCTGTCGAGCGGGTGCGTCGCGGTCTGCGGCGCAGCGCATGAGCGAGGACGAGCCCAAGGTGCACCGGCTGGACCGGCGCAAGTTCATCCTCGGCGGCGCCTTCCTCGGCTCGGCGGCGGTGGCTTACGCCCGTACTCCGCGGACCGTCGAGGACTTCCTCGGCAAGAAGAAGCTCGACGACATCGTTCCGAAGCAGGTCGGAGACTGGTCGTTCGTCAGCGCCAGCGGACTGGTCACGGCGCCCGAGGATCAGCTCGAGAAGCTGCTCTACAGCCAGCTCATCACGCGCGTCTATTCGTCGCCTGGCCGGCCGCCGATGATGATGCTCGTGGCCCAGAGCGCCAGCCAGACAGGCGTGCTGCAGATTCATCGGCCCGAGATTTGCTATCCGGCCGGTGGCTACACCTTATCGCCGGTGGTCCCCTACGACATCCCGGCAGGACCGGTCACGCTGCACACGAACCGGCTGTCCGCCACGGCCGACGGGCAAAGCGAGCACATCGTCTATTGGACGCGGATCGGCCGGCATATGCCGGTCTCCTGGGCTCAGCAGCGGTGGGCCGTGGCCGAGGACAACATGCGTGGAACGATCCCGGATGCGGTGCTGGCGAGACTGTCCGTCGTTCACCCGGACCGGGCCACCGCGATGGAGCTGATCGGCAACTTCGCCCGCACGCTGGTCGGCTCGCTGACACCGTTCGGGCGCCGCGTGCTGATCGGCGCGGCTTAGGAGCTCAGGCGTTCGGGCCCAGCTTGAAGGGCTTTAGCACGAACAGGATCAGCCCAATCGTCCCCACCAGGATCAGGACAGCCGGAACGTCCTGACCCTTGTTGCCGAGATAGTTCGCCACCGCGCAACCGCCGCCAGCGACGAGATACCAAAGAAGTGAGTCCTTCTGGTCCTCCACCTCACCCGTCGAACGCTGCAGGAACAGCACGACGAGCCCTGCGAAGATCCCCAAGGTGACCCAATCGTAGACCGTCTCCATGGTGCTCCTGCGTAATCGTCTGGTAGTCAGCGATATTGACGCATGCTATCGTCGGTTCCACGACGATTTGCAAATCTTGGGGGACTGTTCGTGCGCAAAGTCTTTATTACCGCGTGCCTCGTTGCTTCCGTGATCACCGGTTGTGACCGCAAGGCCGAGGGCCAGACGGTCGCCGTCGTCAACGGCGAGGAGATCACGTCGGCGGAACTCAATGCGGAACTGAGCCGCGTAAACGTGCCGACCGGCATGGACAAGGACAAGGTGCGGGGCCAGGTGCTGCAGGCGATGGTCGATCGCCGACTGCTCGCGCAGCAGGCGAAAACCGACGGCCTCGACAAATCGCCGGAGTTTCTGAACAAGCAGCGCCGGGCGAACGAAGACCTGCTGATTGGGATGCTGGCCGGGCGCCAGCTGAACACGGCGCAGTTGCCGTCCCCGCAAGCGATCGCGTCGTTCGAGGCTGGCCGGCCCGAGATGTTCGGCAAGCGCGAGACCTGGGATCTGGAGCAGGTCATCTATCAGACGCCGAGCGATGCCGCCGCCCAGAAGCGCATCGGGGACACGCACTCGATGGAGGCGCTGGTCGCTGCCCTGACGCAGAGCGGCGTTCCGTACAACCGCAGCAAGAACAAGATTTCCACCGCGATCATCCCGCATGATCTCTACCTGAGGCTGAGCGCGCTGCCCGCCGGCGAGCCGTTCATCATTCCGGCCGGAGCACGCAGCGTGGCGAGCGTGATTGCGGGGCGGCAGCCATCCCCGCCCACACCGGAGGAGGCGCGGGCGCAGGCGCTGGGCGCCATGCGCCAGGCGGACGGTCAGAAGTTCATGGAGTCCAGGCTCAAGAGCCTGCGCGGCGCGGCCAAGATCGAATACAAGCAGGGCTTCGCGCCCCCGAAGCCGTAACTGGTCAGGGGGCTGCACGACAGCCGGAGCGGGCTCGCACAGCCTAAGCCCCCGGCGGCGTTCGTTCAGGCGTCGGCCGGTGCCCCATAGCCGCGGTTGTAATAGTCCTCGACGCCATAGCCTTCGCTCATCAGGCCGCCGCGGTACTTGTTGAGGATGACACCGGCGAGGCGCTCGGCGCCGAGCAAGGCGGTCGCGTCCTTCACTTCGCGCTTGGTCGTCTTGCCCTCTTCGGCGACCAGGATGTAGGCGTCGAGCCGCTGCATGACCGTCGAAGCGTCGTCGTTGGCGAACACCGGTGGAAGGTCGACGATGAACAGCCGGTTCTCGCCGCTCGCGCGCATCGCCCGGAACATCGCCTGCGCGCGCGCGCCGGCGAGCAATTCGGCCGAGCGGACCAGGCCGGCCCGGGTCGGGAGCACCAGCAGACGCTGGCCTTCGAACGCATAAGCCGGCGGAGTGCGAACCTCTTCCGCACCGTCGAGGAAGTCGCGCATGCTGACGTCCGCGTCGATGCCGCATTGTGTGCTGACGGAGCCACGGCGCAGGTCGAGGTCGACCAATGTCGTTTCGTAGCGCGGATTGCGGCTGAGTGCAGCGGCGACATTGGCGGCCATGTATGACTTGCCGACCTGCGAAGTCGCGGAGACGATGCCGAACAGACGCCAGCCGCGCTCGCGATGCAGGCTGGTCAGCCGCGCCCGGATCAGGTTGAAGCTGCGCGAGCGCGGATCGATGCTGTCGAAGCCGAAGATGCCGAGCGACTTGACCGTCGCCTGGTCGGTCGACAGCAGCATCGCCTGCTCGCGCGTCGGCAGGACCAGCGGGAACGATCCCTCCGGCATCTTGTCCATCGCCTCGCCCGGGCTCAGGGATTTGTCGCGGTTAAGCAAGACTTTCCTTCCGTCTGAACGGCCAGGCGAACGCGCGGCGCTTCGGCTTGGTTGCCGTCAGCACCGGCACGACGCCGAGCACCGGCAGGCCCAGGCCTTCGATCTGGGCGGGACTGCGCATCGGCTGGTTCAGCAACTCGATCCCGAGCGCCAGAAACAGACCGAGGGCCAGCCCGGCGGCGATCCCGCCCAGGATCAACAGCGGCCGGTTGGGGGAATGGGGATGGTCGGGCAAGTCCGGTGCATCGACCAGCGTCAGCCGCTCGGCGCGCTGTTCATTGGCCATCCGCTCGCTGTTCTGCGCCTTGAGCAGGTTGACCGAGACCTCCTTGTACTGGTCGCGAAGCGCGCTTGCGCGGTTCTCGAGCTGCATCGCTTCTTCCAGGATCGCAGGCGCCCGAGCCGAGCCGGCACTGGCGGCCGCGGCTTGGGACATCGCGGACTGCCGGCCAGCGGCGAGGCTGGCGATGGCGCGGTTGTTGGCCTCGATCTGCGCACGGATAAGGGCGACGTCGTCCTGCCCCGTATCGCTGTGTGCGATGGCGCGAACCTGTTCCAACCGCTGCTGCGCCTGGATCACGTCCGGATGGGTGTCGGAATAGCGCGCCTTCGCCGCTGCGTAGGCGGCTTCGGCGGCGGCAAGCTCAGGGTTCCGGACCACGCCGCCCCGGCTCTGCGCCACCAGCTGACGGTTCTGCGACTCCAGTCCCGCGATCTGGGCCGTGTAGGACCCGGTGTCGATCATCGACGATGCGCCACCGCTTACGAGCGCCGAACCGTTGCGTGCCTTCAGCTCTGTGATCTGGTTCTCAAGCGTGCTGACCTGAACCTGGAGCTTCGTCGCCTGGTCCTGCAGGAAGCGCACGGTCACGCCGGCCTGCTGCTCGACCTGCTCGCTATCCATCCGCAGGAAGTTGGACACATAGCTCTGCAGCACCGCCTGGGCCTTGCCCGCATCGGGATAGTCGAAGCTCATGTTGACCGCGATCGTGTTCTGCCCCGAGCCTTGCCCGATGTCGCCGGCGAGCGCGCCGACGGTCGTCGACTCGCGCATCTTGTCGATGACCTTCGACAGCGGCTGCTTGCGGCGATCGCTCGCGTAGAGGTCGTTCTGTTCGATCAGCGCGACGAGATCGCCGCGGCTGAGAACGCGTTCGCGGATCTTGGCGATGCGCTGCTCGATCACTCCGCTGGTCGGCGCATCAACCACGTTGGTCGGCAGATCCTGGGACTGGACGAGAAGGGTCGCCTGCGAACGGTACATGGTGGGGAGCAGATAAGCGGCCGCGAGACCGGCGATGGACAGCAGCAGCGTCGCGCCGATCATCCAGTAACGGCGCTGCCACAGGATGGCGGGCAGATGGTTGAAGAACCAGCTGCTGCTGCCGCCCGGAGTATCGAAGCTTTGCTCGATCACTGAAGATCACCCAGTCTGTAGCGCAAATAGACGACACCGGTGGCCTGCACCGGGACATCGTATCCGGTTTGCCGGACTTTGCTTACCGAACCGTCAACACCTGTCGAAAGGCGCGACGAAATCTTCCGGTTATAGGAGGCGCTTGCCGTATAGTAGCGCGACGAGCCGCGGCCGATGAAAGCGTTGTCGTGCGACGTTTGCGTCACGCTGACGCCCGCCTGGACGGTGTCCTTCTGCGACAGGCGCCTGAAGTAGCTGAGCGACGCCGAGGTGCTCGTGGCCAGTCCCTCGCCGATCGCGCTCTGCGCACCGCGCGAGCCGCTGGCACAGATGCTCTCGCTCTCCGTCTGCCGGCATAGCGTTCCGTTGAACGAAAGGTCGACGCGGCGATCGTGGATCATGAACGTGCTTTGGTCGATGATGCTGGCACCAATCGCGCCGCTCGCCGTCCAGCCCTCGGCCAAGGTGGTGCTGGCCGTCACTTGCGGACTGACGACCACCGAATGGCCCCGGCTGCCATAGTCGACCCGCTGCACCACGACCCGCAGCCCGCCGGTCGTGCGCTCGGAAAACTGGCGGTTCCAGCCGAACGAGCCGGTCAGCGTGTCGTAGTTGAGGTCCGATCCGGAGCCACTGAAGAAGACATGCTCGTACCCCGCGGTCGCATTCAAGGAGTCGCGTTCGCTGAGCTTGTAGTCGAGGCCGCCCTGCCCCGACAGCCGATACTGCCGCCGATTGAGCGAGATGTAGGTGGGGTCGAGGATGCTTCCCGGCGGCAGCGGATTACCGACATCGGTCATCGGCGGCGCGGTCGGGATGGCGATGAAGCGGTTGTAAAGCTGCCCGCCAATATCGCCGTTGAAGCTGGCGTTGCCGAACAAGGTCACGCGCTCGCTCGCGACATGGCGCGCCGCCGCGGAAAGGCTGAACACCTGGGTCGAACTCGAACCGGTCAGGTAGCTCTGGTTTTCGATATAGCCGGTCAGCTGGATCGAATCGCGGTCGCTCTGGACCGAGTGGACCGCATAAGCCGACACACGGCCGACGACACTCGAGGAAGAGGACCCCGACGAACTGAGCCGCGGATTGGTCGAATAGCCGACCGACCCACTGAGATCGACATAGTTCGAGACATGGTTCTTCGCGCTCGCCGCCCCCGCTTCGGCGGCGCTTATGGCGGCCTGCGCATGCGCCACGGAGCCGGCAGCAAGCCCGCTCACCCCCGCACCCGCAAGGACCGCCAACCGAATCGAATGAGGCATATTGCTCATGGAACCACCATCGTATCGCCGCTCTGGAGCGAGGGAATGTCGTTTTCGGTGACGTTGCGAGAGTCGCCTTTCAGCAAGCCCCCGACGCGAACGCGGACGGTCTGCACGCGCGCGCCATACTTCCGGATGATGCGGATGTCGCCAACCTGCGCGAACTCGGTCGGGCCACCCGCCATGCTGAGGGCCTCGAGCGCGTTGACGTATCGGCCCGGCGTGAAGGTGCCCGGACTGCGGACCTTGCCGATCACCGAGAACTGGAACCCCGTCGGACTCTTGACCGAGACGGTCACCTGGGGGACGGCGCCGCGATACTGCGGCTGGAGGCCAGCGGAAATCTGACGTTCGATCTCGGTCGGCATGCGGCCGACGGCATAGATCTGTCCTACGAGCGGAAAGGCGAAGGTCCCATCGGGAAGGACGCGAACGCTGCTCTTCAGCCGCTCCTCGCCCCAAACGCTGACGTCGAGTTCGTCGCCGGCGTTGATCCGGTATACGCTTTGAGACGTGGCTGCGGGAGGAACTTGGGCACCCGCCGCCCCCGGAAACGTAATCGCAACACAAAGGCTGGCAAGGAACACACGATTCAACTTGGACACCTAAAGCTCCTTCCGGTCCCGCGCATGAACTTTCGACCGCCCTTGCGGTTAATGCAAGCTCGTTCGGGACTCACGAAGCCTTCTACGTATAAGAGTGTAAGCTTGATGAACGTTCCGACGAAAAGGCTGCCGCTTGCCGGCGTGGCGCTTGCCGTGGCAATTTTGCTGTGCGGCTGTGACACGCGTGCATCACGTGCTGAAGCGGCCTTCAACCGGTATCAGGCGGCGATGGGTGCGGGCGATCTGCTGAGCGCGCGCATCGCCCTTCTCGCGCTCGTCGCCGCGAACGAGGATGTCCCGTCGTACTGGGTCGAGCTGGGCAAGGTCCAGTTCCAGCTCAAGGACTATAGCGGCGCCTATTATGCCTTCACCCGCGCGAGCGAATTGAATCGCGGCGACCCGGAGGTGCTGAGATACCTGACGCAGATCTCGCTCCAGTCGGGCGATCTCGAGACTGCGGAGCAACGCTCGAAGGAGCTCGATCTCCTCGCCCCCGGCGATCCCATGGTGAAGATCGCCGCCGGCCTCATCGCATTGCGGCGCCGCGACTTCGAGTTCGCCAATCAGAGAGCCGACGAGATCCTGGCGACCGCTCCGCTGGATCAGAACGCACGCGTCATCAAGTCGCGCGCGCTGGTCGGCCTGGGCCGCCGCGACGAAGCACTCCACATGCTGGAACGGCAGATTGCGAGCCAGCCCAACGACGCCAGCAGCATGCAGGAACTGGTCAATCTGCACCGCGCGGCCGGGGAGTGGGCACCGATCGCGGTGCTTGGCCAGCGCTACGCATCCATCTTCCCCGGCAACCGCAAGATGAACGTGCTCACGGTCGAAGCCGGCCTGCGATCCGGGGACACGGCGCTGGCGAAGGCGGCATCCCTGCGGGTGCTGAAGCCCGACGCTGCTCCGGACGCGATCGACGCGGTGCTCGAATTGTGGCGGCTGCTGTGGCGCGGCTCGGAACCGACGAACCTCGCCGTCCGACTGGCAGAGGCGGCGGGAGGAGCGCAGCGGATCAGCTATGCGCGCTACCTCAATGCATCCGGCCAAGCCGGCGCCGCGATGCGGCTGGTCCAGGCGGCCGCAGGAGAGGACCCTGCCCCGGCGAACGTCGACGCGCGCGCGGTCTATGACGACTCACTCGCACGGCTCGGCCGAGGCCAGGAAGCGCGTCAGGGGCTGGAGGCGATCCTGCGCGAGGACCCGGACAACGACATCGCACTGGCCGCGCTGGCCCCGCTGCTCGTGGCGCAGGGCGAGAAAGGACAGGCGATCAATCTGGCCCGTAAGCTCGTCACGGTGGCGCCGACGAGCGTCGACGCCCGCCTGACCCTGGCGCAATGCTACCAAGCCAGCGGTGATCGAGACGCCGCGGTATCAAGCCTGTGGGATGCCGTGCACACATTGCCCGCCGAGGAAAGGCTCTACACAGCGTTGCGAAGCTATGTGGGTCATGACAGTGACGCTGCGCAACGACTGGACAGCGAGTTCGCGGACCAGAAGCAGCGCAAGCTAATGCAAGAAGCAATGTGATGATCTTCAACGGCAATGAGTTGACGAGCGCGGCTCCGAGCACGGTCTCGACGGAGTCCGAGGTGACCGCTCCGCCGGCTTCACCGACGCGCGGGGGCTTCCGCTTCACGTCCAACATCGTCGGCCCGATCTATCTTGCGGCTGACTTCATCTGCCTGATCACGGCAGTGCCCCTGGCCTACATCG